>CAMZGF010000062.1 GCA_947306315.1 uncultured Candidatus Saccharibacteria bacterium | reverse complement strand
GCGGGAACGATCCTCGGGTAGATCACGTTGCCGCATTCACAGCGCAGAGCGCGTTCTTTATCATCTACAGAAGTTTTCTTTCCGCACCATCCGCAGTACTTATTTCCTCTGTACCAGTTGGCGAGCTGGAGCGCCGTAAACGCTAGGAAAACATTCTGCTTCTCTGCTATCCTGGAGCGCCTGAACGTCCTGACATTTACGAATTCGTATCCGGAGGGAAGCGCTGTATCTTCATCACCTGCATCAAGGAAGAAATAGTAATCTTCGTCGAGCGCAAAAAGGTAGATGAGCTTGTCGCGGATCTCATCAGTCAGTTCGCTTACACGCGGGAAAGACTCTCCTTTTACCAGGATGTCCTGGTGTCTGAAAGCCATTACATAACTGTTGTCATTAGGTATACGGGCCGGATAAAAATGATTATCCAGCTTGTGCGGAAATATATCCTGAATCATGTCTAATCCTTAGAAATTAAAAGTCTCGGTAGCACCGGCAAACGAGCTGAACGTAGCAACGGCATCCTTAAAGTAGAGGACCTGCGTGTTGTCATCATCAGGATCGTACATGGACTTAAGCTGGGGCATCTTCTCAAGCATGGCAACCTTAACATCGCGGTTATCATCGTTGATGAGTTCGCCGGATACGCGGAGCCATACGCCAGTGCTGCCGTCAAATGCGCAGATCTCAGCCTTGGGGTTAGCCGCAAGCTGCTTTGAAACGGGCTTTACCTTACCGGTCTGAATATAGAGCTTGCCTCCGTAAATGAGGGCTGTGCCAAAAGGTCTTACTCTCGGCTGATCACCTTCAACTGTTGCAAGATAATATGTCTGTGTCTTATCCAAAAATTCGCAAACTTTCTCAATACCTTCCATAATTCTACTTCCTTTCTGATTTATAGAATAATTTTCACACCGCTTAAAGTTATCGTCAACCGCCTTATCCTAAGGCCGCACGGCTCTTTACCAATAGTGAAATGATCACCGCCAGCACCAGGACTACAAAGATAAACAATCCTGCAAATACAAAAACGCATACCAACGGTGCTTTAGACGGGAACTCATCGCAATTTACTTTTTGATTGATCTCTAAGAACAGGCTGATCAGGAAACCGATCAACGGTATGTCCGCAAAGAGCAGGAAAACAGCCATGCTCATCGTGTCAATTCCAGCAGACACACCTTTGGTGAATGCCAGATAATTAAGCCCCGCAAGAGCCGCGAGCGCAATAACGATATAGATGATCTTCCATACCCAAAGAGACGGCTTGTTGATTTCTCTGCTCTTGTCAGTCATTTAAGCACCTCTTATACCTCGTAATCGAAGCTGCTCCTGATCTTCATGAACGGTCTTACCTTCGTGGTCGCGACCTCAACGTGCAAAGGATTCGAAGAATAGTTCTTCAACGCTTCCTCGCTCTCGAAAAGAGAATCAAGCATCGCATCACCTGAAGAGCTCGCGAGCTTATCAGTATTTACCTTTATCTCAACAAGTCCCGGGATCTTTCCCCGAAGCCCTTCGAGTCCTGCCTTGATGCCGGCCTTGATCTCTTCCTTCTCTGCTTCTGAATATTCGTCCTTGATCGTCCAAACTATAACGTGTCTTACCATGATGATTCACCTCGGTATTTATTAAGGTGATTATAGCATTGAAGCCTTATGAAGGAAAAAGAGAGTCCCCATTTAGGGACTCTCATTATAATCATTGCTTCCATTTAACTGTTTTGTATTCAAAAATAATCTATTCATAAATAATCCAAAAATTTATGCATACCTCCTCGTTTTAAATGCATGTAAATATAACTTATCTAAAAACTATTTCTTCATGCAAAGCCATTTATACAAATATACAAGAATATCCCTCTCGCGCTCCATCTCTGGAGAATTTATTTCTGAATAATTCTCGTTGATATAGTTAATAACAGAATCTTTAGCCGAATCTCGTGAAACAAATCTAAAAAAATCAATATCGCTTTTGCACCATTCTTCAAAAACTATATTGGGATTGTCTACAAGAAAAACATCTATTGAGTGTTCATTCTTCAAGACGTTCTCGATGATCTTCTTGTCTGATTTCATATTCTTAAGAATAATAACAACCGCAATCGTCGATATAATTAATGAAAACAAAAGAATTATGGCTAAGGCAGACCCAATTCTCTTTCTATGGTTTTGTTCCTTCACATCTTTCGAAATAATTCGCATATATACGCCATTATGCATGAAAAAGTTTGTGTCCCACGGTTCATCATCAACTGCTATTTTATAATGCAATTGTTTATGTGCGCACTTATTTCTTTAATTGCGTTCAAAACTCCACACCGGTCCGCACCTCCAAAACCAATTGCTTTCTTCACAGGTTCACGTTAATCGAAGATGCTACATATCGAAGAAAGAGAACACTCAATCAGGAAATTATAGCTCGTTGTTTTCTTAAGTTTTAACGAGTTACCCGCTGATCGCCAAACTTTGCGGGCTAATAATCCAAAAGATTTAATTAGATATAAACAACTAAAGTCTATGCTGTTAATTACTGATTAGCAAGAGACACTTTACCTGTCACATATGGGACATGATCGAAGAGGAAATCCATTGATCTCAAGG
>CAMZGF010000061.1 GCA_947306315.1 uncultured Candidatus Saccharibacteria bacterium | reverse complement strand
AAAAAAGTGAACGGGTATCATCGGAATTACTGAACGGGTATCACCGGAATACGCACACATCCGAAACTTGAATAATCAAATAAGATATGGATTATTTATTATCAACGATTTAGCTATTAAAAGAAAACTCCTACGGAGTAAAAGAAACAACATATTATACACCATATACAAGAGATAATTACAACCGCGCGAGCCAGACACCAAAGAAGCGGTCGTAAACCATAATACCACGTTGATCTTTATATAGGTATTCGTTCTCAAACAGCGAGTTAAGGGAACGCATAGCACTACTACCAGTCTTCAATCCATATCGGGTCAGGAAACGGCTAGAGGTAGGTTGGGCTACTATGCGTTCCTTGGCTACCGCTCTCAACATCATCCGCTGATTGCCAGTTAACATAGAGAAGAAACGTTGATAAGTATAACTATTCTCCTCAATAATTGTATTGAGAGCACGCATTACAGAATGGCTGTCAATTACCTTCGGCCTATCCATATAGAGTTGGTTTAAAATACTCTGGACGTACCATGTCTGACCGTCGACCAAATTATAAAGGTTTTCGAACTCGGACTCAGGGAGCGAGATTTGAATCTCGTCGAAGAAACGTTTTGCAAATTCATAATAGGAGCGAGATGGAATCTCATAAAGAGATACCATACGAGTGCTTTGATAGAAGGGCCGCTTAGCATTGAGGAACATTTCTTCTATCAGATGACTCTTGCTCCCAGCAAAAATAAAGCGTACATTAGCAAGATTTTGGATATGGGTTCGAAGCAATGCCTCCACATTTTTTTCTGGGTATTCTGACACCTGCTGGAACTCATCGATGGCAATGTAGCAATCTGTTTCGATAGACTTCAGGAAATCAAATATCTCTTGCAAGGCCTGTTCTGCCTGTGTCGGAGCAAAATCAAGCTTTATTTCCGGCATACCGCTTTTCTCGTCGACAGTTATGACAGGGCGGCAGCTACGGAAAAAACTTGTTAAACGCTTTACAAGCTTAGCCGTAGGAGTTCCAATAGCGGAAAAAACGCTTTTGCCGAATACGGCAACAAAATCATTCAGATTGCTGGTAGAATAAATATCAGTATAAATGCAAGTGTCTTTGAGATGATGAAAAACATGATGGATAAGCCCTGTTTTGCCCATTCTACGAGGAGAAAAAAGGGTAATATTCCATCCATTTTTCAAATAATCGAGCATCTTTTTCGTTTCCGATTCTCGGTCACAAAAATACTCAGACCCTTGATAACCAATAGTTACAAACGGATTTTTAGTCTTCATTGTCCATAATTCATAATTAACAATATGCGAAACGCATAATGCGTATTATTATTGTGCTATTTGTAGATAAGGATACGGTTATCTCCGGGGTAGAGTCTTATCGTTAGCGGACCATAGCGCCAGACGGTATAGTTATTGTTTGATCCCCAAAAAATGGGTTTTCCGCAAAGAGAATTCAGTTTTTCTTTGAGGATAGCAGTAATAGCCGCTTTCTTAGAGTCATTACGCGAAAAAAACTTATTTTTGCCACTATTATAGTATATCGGCGACATGTAATCTAACAAAAGAGCTCTCCCATCGCCCATGACATTGTCGATACAATATTCAGACTCAATTGAATAAAGAGTATCAACTGTTTTTAAATACCAGTCGACATGACATTCTTTGAACCCTAAATCCTTGAAATAACCATTTCTAGGTTCAGCCGATGGCGGATCGCTAAGAATAAAAGCGCCTCCAAGATTCTCTTCTTTTTTTCTAATATCAGTATCCTTCAAAGCACCCCAGTTGTCAGCCAGATACACTATTGACTGAATGAATGGATCAGTCCGAAGATGTTGGATAGTGTCGATAGCTATGTGGATATCGAGGGTACTGTGTTGCCTGCCCTTTATGTCTAACAAGCCCATAGTTGTCTCATTCTTCTCGTAAGGCAACAAAAGCCGGTCATTGCGAAGAAAACCCCGTATAGAATTATGATACTTGATGAAGTCGCAGGAATCCACTACTTTTTCGATGAAAACAGGAGAGTGACCGTCGAAAGACATGATGGCATTGTCTCCATGATACTTTGCCAGCAGAAACAACGAGTCACCAACAACAAAGGAGCCAACGAACATAGTATCAGCCCCATCAGACATGAAATCGAAATAGTTATAGTTTGCTATCACGAAACGACGGTCGGGAGCGACAAAACGGAGAGTAGTGTCATTGACAAAGAAAGCGGAGTCTTCATAAAACATGTATCGATGAGCTGCTTCCGAGTATGAAATTGGAGCTGTAAGCGACTGCTCAAGTTGTGATGTTGACACAGAGGTTATCCATGCCGACCAGACTACAAAAAAAGTATCAGCGATACGATTGACAAAACCACTTCCAGGCATTACATACTGATTGCCGTTATGCCTGTTGGAGAACCATGTGAAATCGCCCCACTCACCGTGATCAATCGTAAAAACCTGATAATCGTCATCCTCATAAACAAGAGCCGACTGTTTCGCTATTTCAATCCAACGACGTTGGGATGTATCGAAATAGTAATCATTTTGCGACCAACTGCCATAGACACTGATAAACAGAGAATCGTGACGAACATAAATGTCATCATAGTATCCGTGCCTTAATTCGTATGGGAAATCCTCCCATGTATATTCAAGCGTCTGGCAATCAATGCTAAGCATTTTTTTTGAATTTTCAATCGGCCATAAAGTATTACAATTGAAAAGACAATAGTAGCGGTTATGGTATTCAACGACATTATTTATTGATAGATGCGTCTGAGGAGCAAAAAGCTGAGTGCCATTTATCTCGAGGGTACGATGGCTATCGGCAATTAACACTTGACTTTGGTTCTCAGAACAGCCAAAAACAGCCAACAGCACCAATATGAAAAGAAAGCGCCTCATCAATTTTCAATTCTCAATTTTCAATTTTCAATTCTCAATTTTCAATTTTCAATT
>CAMZGF010000060.1 GCA_947306315.1 uncultured Candidatus Saccharibacteria bacterium | reverse complement strand
TTCGTGTCTTTCAATGATCGAAAGTAAGCCCGGATACTATTATTTAAGTAAATTTGAAGTCTTGACAGAGAAATTCAAATACAGTAAAAACTATAAAATGTACTCGATTCACGGCTGTCTTCCGACCGCTGAAGAGCTCATTACATTTTTCGCGGCAGAGGGGCGAGGAATCAATAAGGGTGCAAGGATCGAATCGATGCATCTTTGGGACGAAGGCCCTACGATCGCCAAACTCATGGGCTGGCATCTCGGAGCTGTGGATGGAGAGATATTAAACGATATTCTAAATACACAGGAGACAGATAATTGATAACCGTAGATGTTGTAATGCCTTTTGGCGGTTATAGAGGTGGAATTGAAAACATAATGTATGAATGGAGTCGCGGGCTTCCTGACGATGAGATTAATTTGCGTTTTTTTCATGCTTCTCCGGGAATTGTGGATTATCTTAAAGGATATAAGAATCAGTGGACTATGCCTATCCCGGAAAATCGGCCTCAAAATTTAACGGCAGAGTATATCGCGGGCGCGTATGCTTTTTTTATTGATAAAGAGGGTCCTCCGGAGATTTGTATAGCTACTTGGTTGCCTATTGTATCGCGCGCATGCGTAATGGTAAGAAATGCTAAGAACCTGTCATTCCCTGTGTTGAGCTATATGCATAGCAAAATAGGGTTGTATGCCGAAAGAGGGCAGGGATCTTTGGCAGATATTTCTTTTGCAGATGCTCATATTTGCATTTCAAAAGAGATAGAGAGTGATATTAAATCTTACAATCCCGAATCGTTGACGTTTCTGTTAGGTAATCCATTAAAAGTACCTACAGTGAGCAAATTATGCCCTGATGACAGGACACTTTGTTTTGTTGGAAGGCTGGGAGTCGAAAAAAAGGTTGATACCATAATAAAGGCTATTTCGCTTGCAAAAGATAAAACATGGAAATTGTTAATTGTGGGCGATGGTGAGGATAAAGAAAGATTGATTAGCCTCACATATGATCTGGGACTGGAGAACAGGGTAACTTTTTTTGGTTGGCAAGAAGAACCATGGGAATGCGTAAAAAATTCCAGATTCTGTATGCTTGCTTCGGAATACGAAGGGTGTAATGGGACTACACGTGAGGCATCAGCCTTAGGTATGACTGTTATTTCTACACCCGTGGGAGGTGTGGTGGATTATATTGTACCAGGAGAGAACGGATATCTGTTCCCCATTGGTGATTCGTCATTTCTTGCCATGGTGCTTGATGGATTGTCAGATGAAAAACTACCCATATGTGATGAAAAGAAGTGTAGAGATTCAGTAGAAAAGTATTACGTCGATAACTATTTTTTGAATGTGAAGAACATATTTAAATCGATAGTTTAAGCTGATATGGAGAAACAAATTTGATAACTGTAGACGTTGTAATGCCTTTTGGCGGATATAGAGGTGGAATTGAAAACGTAATGTATGAATGGAGTCGCGGACTTCCTGATGATGAGTTCAATTTACGTTTTTTCAATGTTTCTCCCGGATTGAGTGATTATCTTAAAGGCTACAAAAACCAATGGACATTGCCTATGCCTAAAGAGAAGATGGATAGGCTTACGGTGGAATACATTGCTGGTGCGTATGCCTTTTTTATTGATAATCAAGGTGCTCCGGATATATGTATAGCCAATTGGGTGCCAATCTGCTCCAAGGCTTGCGTTATAGCAAGAGAGTCTAAAAAAATGTCATTTCCGGTTCTCAGTTATATGCATACCAAAATAGCTATATATGAATCTTTGGGATATGGCACGGTTAAAGATATGGCGTTCGCAGATGCTCATATTTGCATTTCTAAAGCAGTCGAAAACGAAATATTAGCCGTAATACCGAATGCACTTACACTTATGGTTGGTAATCCGTTAAAGAGAGTAAATATTGATGGCTATGACCCTGATGAATTTACATTGTGTTACGCGGGAAGGCTAGGAGCAGAGAAGAAAGTGGAAACGATTATTACTGCTCTTTCCAAGACAAAAGATAGGCGTTGGAATATTTTGATTGCAGGTGATGGTGTGGCCAAAGACGGTCTCGTTAAACTGACGGATGAACTGGGCCTTAATGGACGCGTGTCATTTTTGGGTTGGATGGAAGAACCCTGGGAAGCATTAAAGAAAGCAAAGTATTGTGTTCTTTCTTCAGAATACGAAGGTTGGAACGCCATGGTCCGAGAAGCTTCTTCTATCGGTATGACTGTCATTTCAACGCCGGTAGGTGGTGTGGTCGATTATTTGATGCCCGGCCAAAACGGTTATTTATATCCCGTTGGCTCATCGGATGATCTTGCAATAATTTTAGACAATCTTGCAGAGGGAAAACTCCCTGCTTGCAATCCGGAGGTATGCAAAAAATCGGTTGAGGGTTGCTATACGGATAAATATTTTGAAAACATAAAGAATATTTTCAGAACTATAACTAGTGAAGATTTAAAAACTGGTTAATATATCCTGATTCAATCAAAACAACTTCTTAACTATATGTGAGTAAATCTCCTGGCTGTTGGCCTCCCACTTGTCGCAGATTCCTGCGGCGATGTCTTCGGTGGGGACGGAAAGCTTGATGTTTACGAGTTCGATTTCTTTTT
Organism: uncultured Candidatus Saccharibacteria bacterium; assembly: GCA_947306315.1. Classification (GTDB taxonomy): domain Bacteria; phylum Patescibacteriota; class Saccharimonadia; order Saccharimonadales; family Saccharimonadaceae; genus Nanosyncoccus. The sequence continues at coordinate 491 of CAMZGF010000060.1, read as the reverse complement.
CCCTTATTACAAGAGCAGTTTCATACTCGCCGGTAGTGGATTTGTAGTAGTTTGAATAGATCGAGACTTCGTTTCGAAGTTCAAATTCGTTTTCTTTGAAATATTTATTGATGTCTTCTTTTATGGAAGGGCTTATGCGGTTGGAAAAGAAATCCAGCGTCTGGCGGCCTTCTTCGGTGAGCTCAAGGTGGGTACGGTTTCTTATGGACTTGGCGTTGATAAGTCCGGTGCCCGTAAGCTCGGAGATCGCCTGCTGGAGCGTTAAAAACGTTGTATATTCGCGGTCAAGTATGAACTCGAAGACTTGGGCCTGGGTAAGAGGGAAGGCCACACGGTCGAGCATATACATGACGATGAGTTTGTACAGTGTAAGCGGATCCTGGTTCATCTTTCGGTAAAAATTCCTTTACAATCGGCGTATTTAACGATATAATCTTAAACGTAAAATTTGTAACATTCAAGTTAATCGTTATTTTTTTCTTTTATTTCAG
>CAMZGF010000059.1 GCA_947306315.1 uncultured Candidatus Saccharibacteria bacterium | reverse complement strand
GGCGAAAACGGTGAATCTGCCAAGACAAATTCATACCAGATTACTTTCAAAAATAAAGAGGTCTTGACCATTCCCGACGGTGACCTTACTCGATGCGATAAAAGACTGTCTCACGGAACATTTGAGGCGATAGATTTTCTCTTTACATTCGATGAATTAAGTAATAGAAAAGGCTATTTCTTTTATATCGACGAACGTCTCTCCCATATGCACTCCGAGCTTGAAGCGTATCTCATATACCAAGCCTTTTCAAAAAAATCCTTTGACAGTCAAATTTTTTTTACGACACACAACGCGGAACTTTTAGATTTGAATGCACCGATAACTTCGTTTCTATTTTTTAGACGTAGCGAAGAAGGTTTTAACGAGGTAATTTATCCTTCTGAAATTCTACGCAAGAACATAAGAAATCTCAGAATGCATTACGAAAATGATTATTTTGGCGTTCTGCCGGACTACAGCGTATTGGATAAGTTTTTTGAGGAAGGAAACAATGGATAAAGTCTTATACATCGCCGAAGGTGAAATTGAAGAAAGATTTTTTGATTTTTTAAAAGTAAGTGATTTTATCTGCTCTGGTCGCTTTAGAAAATTCAACTTAATGCAAGAAAAACTTTCGGGAGCAAGTGACATTTTGAAAAAGATTATGGATAAGGTCTATTGCGTCTTGGATACAGATTGCATAGAAAAGGTTAATTTCGAGACTCTGGTTTACAACATAGGACTTCTGAAACGTATTTGCCCAAGAAATATTTTCCTGCTGATTCAGAACAAAAATTTTGAGAATGAATTGTCGTACGTGCTGGAGTGTAAAAATTTGTGTGAAAGATTTAACCTTAAGTACAGTACTCAAAGTGATTTGAAAAGACATCTCGCTCAATCTGTCAGTTATAGCAGGATTATTTCAAAAGAAAATTTGGTACGCTATTGTCGACGACCTGAAGAATTCAAAGCTGAGTTGAAAAATCGACATCACAAATCGCTCGAAAGAAAAATTGTTTTATTCGAGTCGTCTTGTATGAAGAGATGATCTTGGAGGTGAGCGAATTGCAAATCAGGGAATTGAAGTTGAAGAATTTTCGTTGCTTCGAGGAGTTGACGATAAATTTTTCGACGCCCTACACGGTTTTGATTGGTATCAACTGTTCCGGTAAATCTTCCATTCTGGATGCTCTGCGTATTTTTTTGGATAGCTTTTCTAATTCAGTTAAATTGAACCAGGTTCATGATATTTCATTTGTTATTTATGATTTGACGATATTACCGAGTGATGTTAGACGTGAAGTCATGTTAAACGGTAGCGTTTTAGAGCCTTTTCCGAAGTATCCTACATCCATAAGTGGCATCATAGAAGACAGGGATTGCAACACAATTTCTTGGCAAAATACTTCAACGAAATATAAAGACGTTGAAAGTAAGATAAATTTGGAGTCTAAACAGCTGGTTGAATATCTGAACAATCTAAAAGAGCGATTTATTAACGGAGAAAATGTTATACTACCACTCATTACCCACTATGGAACAAATCGACGTTGGGTAGCAAAAGATCGTAACGAAGAAAAGATCGTCAACAGGGAATTTATACCGGCTGAGTATCAGGTACCACGTTTAAAAGGATATAGTAATTGTTTAACTGCCAGTATCTTTCATCTCGAAGTCATGAGAAGTTGGTTTGCTCGCATGCTTCTAATTGAGCGTAAAAAACCTGTTCCCGAATTCCAAGCCGTAAAGACTGCCATTGCTAATTGCTATAAGAACATTAACGACAGCAAAAAACTCCAAGATGTAGCGATTGACTACGACGCTGAAGCCGAAGATATTGAAATACAGCAAACTTTTGTCGACGGAAAGGTTGATATTCTTCCTCTGCATTGTTTGAGCGACGGAGCAAAGAGCATATTGGCTATAGCTGCCGACATTGCGTATCGTATGGCGGTCTTGAATCCTCATTTGCTCGGCAAAGTTACAGAAGAAACCGACGGCATAGTTTTGATTGACGAAATTGATATGCACCTGCACCCGTCGTGGCAACGGAAGGTAATCGACAGCTTGCACAAGACTTTTCCGAAAGTGCAATTCATTTTCACGACTCACTCGCCGACCGTGCTGACCAATGTACCTAAAGAAAATATTAGAATTATCAATAACGGCGAAATCTATACGCCCGATGTCAACACGAAAGGGCGCGACGTGAATTCCATTCTTCGTGAAATTATGCACACGGCAATTCGACCTTCCGACGTGACTGAAAAATTGAATGCTTTCTCGAAGGCTATCGAAGATGAAAATTTAGACACTGCTCAAAAAATTTTGGACGAATTGCGAGTTCAGCTTGGCGACAATGATTCGGAAGTTGTCGGGGCACAAGTTACACTTGATTTGGAAAAGATTTGAGGTCTGCAATGATTCACATTAAAAAGAGCTCTTCGCCGAATAAATTTCAAGAATTCAAACAGCAAGATCCTCAAGCTCATTTTGATGACATGCCGCTGGATATTAAAGTTGCTTTGCGAAAATCTCTGTTGGAGGAGCAAGGTTATCTGTGCGCCTATTGTATGAGCAAAATCCGTGATAAAGTCAAAATTGAGCATTATAAGCCGCGCGATGCTCAGAATGAATTGGAGTACTCAAATTTGCTCGCAGTCTGCACGGGAAACAGCGCAGGAAATCAGCGTGAATATCAACATTGTGACACAAAGAAAGGCAACAAGCATTTACACATCAACCCGCAAAATGTCGACCATATCAAGCAAATTTCCTACAGGAGCGACGGCACGATATACGCGAAAGATAACGATGATTTCAATGCCGATTTAAATTTAACGCTCAACCTTAACGACGAGCACGGTTACTTGAAAGCCAATCGGAAAATGGCACTAGACGTGCTCAAAAAGAAAATTTTGAATAACTTTGGAGATAAGGTTGTCGGTTGCGCCTTTGCTGAAAAATTATTGAAAACTTATCTCAGTAAAAATCGAAGCGGTGAGTTGACGCCTTATTGTGGCATACTTATTGATTATCTTACAAGACACTTGAAGAAATGGTCGCAATCAAAATCTTAGTGGGTTCTTTTGTGGGTTCACAACAGAAAAAATCCCTGTTTTTGCCGGAAAAAATGTAACGGAAGAAATCCTTGGAGTGTTGATA
>CAMZGF010000058.1 GCA_947306315.1 uncultured Candidatus Saccharibacteria bacterium | reverse complement strand
TCTAAGGAAAATGGCAGCGGCGGAGAACGGTGAACTTGTAAACCCAAACAATGTCTATCATGCAGTTTTGGTGATGGCATACAATGAGGGTGAAGAGACGCTTGGGCCTTCGATTGAAGCAATTAAAAAATCAACATTTTCAACAGATAGAATTATTGTCGTGCTTGGGTATGAGGAACGTGGTGGTCCAGAGATGGAGGCGACGGCAAAGAAACTGGAAAAGAGGTTTTCAAAGGACTTTTATAAGTTCATGATTATAAAACATCCGGACAGTCTTCCTGATGAGATTAAGGGAAAAGGTCCAAACCTTTGTTATGCCGGTAAGGCGCTAACAGAGTTTGTTAGAAAAGAGAATATCCCGGAAGAAAATGTGATTGTGACATCTCTTGATTCAGACAATAAGATGAGTGAGAAATATCTTGATTATGTGACGTATGAATTTGTGACAAGACCAAATCGTCAGAGATTATCTTATCAGCCAGTATCGTTATTTATGAATAATATTTGGGATGCGACAGCACCTTGTCGTGTGATTGCAATTTCAAATTCATTCTTTAACATCATCAATACAATGCGTCCACATACACTCCGCAATTTTGCGTCGCATTCACAGCCTTTGAAAGCGTTAATTGATATGGATTATTGGTCAAAGAGAACGATTGTTGAGGACGGGCATCAGTTTTGGCGTTCACTTTTTCATTTCCGTGGTGATTACGACGTCGTGCCAATTCATGTGCCGATTTATCAGGATGCAGTAATTGAGGAGACTTTCTTCAAGACCTTAAAAGCTCAATTTATCCAGCTTCGTCGTTGGGATTATGGCGCAAGTGATGTGGCGTTTGTTGGGGTGAGACTATTCTCAAAAGATAGATGGAAGAAGGGGAGAATGCATTTTATTCCGCTCTTTGCGAAGTTCTGGAGACTTTTAGATGGTCACGTGATGCTTGCGGCGATGAGTCCAATGGTGGCGTTTGGCGGTTGGGTACCAAGACTCGTTAATTACGATTCAAGAGATCTTCTTACTTATAATCTTCCAGATACGGTAGGGATTGTGCAATTGTTTGCATCGATTGGTCTTCTTGCGACGATTTTAGTGTCGCTTAGAATGCTTCCACCGCGTCCACCAGAATCAAAGAAGATTCCAAAGATTGTGATGGTCCTTCAATGGGTTTTGATGCCGATTGTGGCGATTGTATATCAGAGCTTTGCGGCGTTTTACTCACAGACAAGATTAATGCTTGGCCTTTATATGGAAAAATTTGATGTAACCAGAAAAGTTACGAAACATTAAATCCTCTGGGACTCTTCAATGAGTTTACGAGCGTTTTCGTTGGTTGGCTTTAGGTCGCGTTCTTTGAAGAGTTTTTTGTTCTGGCGTGCGAAGGTAGATTCTTCTTCGGAGTAGATGCAACCACAATATTTTTGCATGTAGAGACCGGCAGCGCGAGCTTCATCTTGACCTTCGCGCCAACCTTCGCGGAAATCACGGTAAAGGAAGTTCAATCCAAATTCGGCGCAGAGTTTTTCTAAAAGTTTTGCAATGTAATCGTGTTTCTGATAAATCGAGTAGAGAAGAGTGGTTGAAACAGTATCGTAGCCGTTAGCTTTTGCATATTCGCAGACCTTTTTAAGGCGGAGAGGGTAGCAATAGATTTCACAGCGCCTTGAGAGGTCGTCTAGAGTGTTTTTGTTGACGTTGCAGATAAATTGATCTAATCCATATTCGTCTTTAATGACGAGCTTTACATTGATTTTCTCAGCATAGGATTTTAAGCAGTCACGGCGGAGTATATATTCGTTCATTGGATGAATGTTTGGATTGTACCAAAAAAGAGTCGGCTCGATATCTTCGGCACGAAGGGATTTGATGCAGTAGACGCTACATGGAGCGCAGCAGGTGTGAAGTAACAATTTCATCTCTGTAATTATAACATAGCATCTATTAAAAAATAATTAGATAGCTTATAATATTAAAATATGGAATTGACTTATATCCTTTCTCAAGTAGCTACAATTACAATGTATGCGCTTCTTTCAGTCACGTATTTTTCTAAGAGCAAAAAGACAATTGTACTCTTTAACGGTTTTGCGATTGTTGCAAACGCAATTGCGTTTGTTTTGCTTGGAGCATGGACCGGGCTTGCTATGTGTATCATTGATCTTCTGCGTAATTTCTATATTATTTGGGACGAGAAGAAGCATGGTAGAAGTGATAAAATTACTAAGAGAGATGTAGCTTTTTTGTTTGTAGTGTATGCGGCGATGGCAGCAGCTACTGTTCCAACCTACGAAGGATTCTTTAGTCTATTTTCGGTCTTTGCAAGTGCAACTTATACATTTTCTATTTGGCAAAAAAATACACGTGTCTACAAATTCTGCGGAATTCCAGTTGGGATTTTATGGATTACATACAATTCGTTTATCGGATCGTTTTTTGGAGTAGTCTTAGAGTCAGTATTGCTCGTGGTGTCAACTATTGGGTTTGTGTTTGATATTAAAAGTGATAATAAAGGATGAAGTCAATATGTGCGATACTTATAATAAGCAATTTATGGAACTCGCGATAAAAGAGGCACGAGAAGGTATTAAGGACCGTGATGGCGGTCCATTCGGCTCGGTCATTGTTAAGGATGGGGAAGTGGTAGCTTCGGGGCACAATCATGTACTTTCGCATAACGATTCAACCTGTCATGGAGAAGTGGATGCAATTAGAAAAGCAGAACAGAATTTAGGAACCTATGATCTTTCGGGGTGTGAGATTTATACGACAGGCGAGCCTTGTCCGATGTGTTTAGCGGCAGTGCTATGGGCAAATATTGATAAGGTTTATTATGGCTGTCGTGCTGAAGATGAAGCAAAAATTGGATTTAGGGACATGAAATTTAGCGAAATGCTTGGTGAAAATCCAAATCTTCCAGATGGGTTTATTCAGGAGAGAGACAGAGAACTGTGTCTTGAAGTCTTTGACGAGTACGAGAAGATGGACAAGACAATTTACTAATAGTTTAACCTTGTAAGATCTTCACAAAAACAGAGAAACGTGGTATAATAGCTAAAGTTGATCAGTTGGTCCGGTAGCTCAGCTGGTTAGAGCACGAGCCTCTTAAGCTTGGTGTCGTGGGTTCAAGTCCCACCCGGATCACCAACAGGGGAACCTGTGGAAAACTCAGGTTCGAAGATGAAATTAAATGGTG
>CAMZGF010000057.1 GCA_947306315.1 uncultured Candidatus Saccharibacteria bacterium | reverse complement strand
TAAGAATATCCGGATTCTTTTTCTGCACTTCATTACGCAATGCTGAATATTTTTTACTGATGCCATTGATTATTTGATTGCCGCTCGCAACAACCCCTGCTAATTTTGCCTGTTGAATGTTATTATTCACAATCAAACCACCGATGTTTCCAAGAGTAATCAAACCAGAAACTGCTGCTGGAATATAACTCGGAGCCATTACCTTAATCGCTTCCCATGTCGTAAGAGGCTCACCTTTTGCTTTTTCAGCTTCCTCTCTCCGCTCAATGGCTTCTGGAGTTGCTTTTGCTGCAAGTACGGCTGTACTTATAACGCCAACTCCAGCTACTGTGGTCATAACAATAGGAGCAATTTTATTAACCCAAGGAGATTGAACAAGTTCGTATTCCACTTATTTTAACCTTCTTTCTGAGAAATTCGTGCAACAATATCGCCATTTTCAACTGTCATTACTAATTTTTTACCATCAGGATTTTTCAATAAATCTTTAATAACACTCGTTCCGCCAAATATAGCGCCCCTAAATCCATGCATTTTTCTCACACGTTCTGCTACAGTTTGTGGTTGATGGTCTGTTAAAGCGGCGGCTGATTCCTGGTTCAATGGTATAATCGTTTGCTGCGATGATTCATTAGCAACTGCTGGTTGAACTTGTTGAACCGCAGCAATATATCTTTCTTCTTGTTCAACCTCTCTTAAAGTTTCTTCTCGTCCAACTGATTTCCCAATTTTATAAGCAATTGCGCAAACACTAGCACATCCAACAAAACCGATAGCGCCTTTAAAAAATGGACTCAAACTCATAAATTCCTCCTATTAATAATTTAATAAAAGTGAAAGCGCCCTGCATTTGGCGCTTTCAGCTTTGGAGAGGTTAATCATCGTCATCGTCATCGTCAAACCATCGTCTGGAAGATCGTTTTTTATGACCTCCCATTATTGATTCTTCTAAACAATCAAATCCTTTGCCCATTAGCTTAAACAATAATCCAAATAATCGTCCGCCAGCTGCTAGACCCAGAATCCCAATTGCTATCATTCCAAGGAATTCCATTAAACATCATCCATCCTTTCATTTAACGGTCGTTTAGTAATAAACCTCTCCAATAAGCACCTTGCAAATTACACGGAAGGTCTATCAAAGACCGTTTCCCAAATATCTTTCTCTAGTGGCTTCATACGCAAAGCCCACATAAGCTTTCTTATTGGAACTGTAGGATAGATGCCATTAATAGGAAAGTCTGACATTTTATCAAAATATCGTTTAAAATTTCTATTGATGTAAATTTCATCAATTAACCACGGGTCTATCTCGGTCCATGTCGTTGCTTTTGTTACTGAATCATACCTTTGTTGAATTACGGCGAGCCCTTTTTTGCCGATTAAATATAATGTGCATCGACTGTAAACTGGATGTTCGCATTCGTAGGTCTGACCCATAATGTGAGTATAAAATTTTGGTAATTCGTAATGATATCTCATAAATATATAAAAGGAGGAAGAAAGCTAAGAGCGCTTGTATTGCGCTCTCGCTTCGGTTAGTTTAGTCCTTCGCCAGCTCCCAGTCTCCGCTGACGAGGTAATCCAGGAACTCTACCCGGACGAACTCACGAAGTCCGTTCCTGAGGTTCCTAGATTTCACGACAGTCAGCCACAGATCATTCAGCTCTTTGCTGTCAGCCATAGCGAAAACTCTGGTGCAGCCGTATTCGGCTTTCCAGAATCTCGCGATGTCTTCCAGTTTCGCATCACTCACCGTGTTATACCGCCATGTGGTCTTGACAACCTCATTGTTCCTAACTCCGTAGATCCAAATCTTAGTAGTATTCATCTTGATTTCCTCCTCTTTCTTGAAGTTTTCTGATTTGCTGGAAGGGTCATTCCTTCCATTATATAGATTGTAAATTTGGAGGAAACCATTGATTTCATTCATCTTCAAGGCCAACTTGTTTACGAATATGTGCTTCCATTTCTGGCCAACTTTCAGGCGTTTGCGACATAGTTAGATTTACCAAATCGTACCTCGTTCTTCTCACATATTCGGTATTCATGTACTCGGAAATTTCACTCGGTTCTGCTGGTCGATTCTCCACCAACCTCGTTGTTGTCATAAAAATGTCCACGAGAACATCAGCTATATGCTCATCAACGAGTTCTCGATCAAGATACATTCCCGTTTCAATCATGTCGCGGATATGACGTATATAGTCTGTCCAATTCAACTTATTGATCATTTCAGTATTTACCACAATTTCTTTGCCAGAATCAAGTTTCTTAATTACCTCTTCTTTAGTAACAGTATCCCAAGTTTTCACGTCATACTCCTCCTAAAAATATTCTCATTAATATCAATTGCAAAATCAAAGACCGAGAGAACCCGTATATTATACGGATTCTCTCGTTTAAGATCAACGTTTCCGAAATAGGTTGAATAAGGATCCAACCGCCTGGCCGCTTTTGTTCGTATACGAGCCAGTTTCTTCAAAGATCATCGATTTCTTGAAACAATGCAATGTTGCAGCAATCCCCGCAAGACCTGTCGCCGCTGTTACGCCTCCGACTACTGCTTGAGTCACATTGGATCTCTTCTGCTCTTTCACTTTCTGTTCCTCAATTTCATGCGCCTGTTTTTGCTCTTTTTCCTTAAGCTCGACTTCACGAATTCTAATCGCTGTGTCGGTCTCAAGTTTCAAAGCGTTCAGATCCAGCTCACGATTCTTGAGCTCAGTTTCGCTCTTGAGCTTTTGAAAATCTAACTGTTGCTGATGCAGTACTTTCAGCTTGTCCAGTACCGGCTTCACAGTTTCGTCAGTGAAAACCATCCTTTGATCGTTCAATTCTTCGAGGGTTCTCCGAATCTCGCTCTCCAACAAAGCTTCAGTGGTCTTAACCTCTTCCATAACCATACCTCCTTTGTTATTTGATCCCATTAAGCAGGTTGTAAATATAACGAGTTACATGTTAATGTCCATTAAATGAAATAATTCATGGTCAATGATCCAGAAAAATTTTCTATACATTTTATAATAAACATCTTTACAACAAGGAATTCCTTTGACAAGCCGCAAGTATTCATAATTACATTCGGACGTTACGCCTATTAAAATGTATTCCCAAATATCACCCCCGGCAATTTTTGCAGCTTGTTCAATCAAATCTATCCTGAAAGAATACTTTTCGGCTTCCTCGATGGCTGATTCGACAGGCTTTGAAACATTACCATCGCTCACCCCTCCTATTTTGAAACCATAATTAACACGAGTTTCTATCTCATTCTTTTGCTTTTTCCAATCATTATATTGCATTACAAAATGCTTAGCCATTAAATATTCGTGTTTCGATATATAATAAGGATGTGATTTCGAAATAACGTTTCTGATGTTAGTGCCCATGTCGTAACCTCCTGAAAATTGTTACGACAATGTTAATATATCTTTGTGTCACCTGCGTACCAAAAAAGCTAAAAGCCCTTGTATAAGAGCTC
>CAMZGF010000056.1 GCA_947306315.1 uncultured Candidatus Saccharibacteria bacterium | reverse complement strand
TGTGCGTGTTGTAGCTGATAATCATTTATGATATAATCATAAGCAGTAAAAAGGGTATGGGTATAAAATGAATCCAGAAGAAGAAAATAATAAAACTGCTCCTACGACTGTCGGTGGTGTGACGTTTGGAAGCGGAAAAACGGCTACGCCGGAACAGGACACCACGACTCCTAGTGTGGAGAATGAAGTTGATCCAATAGTTGGTTCAACGGGGGATGAATTTGATGCAGTAATTAATGGCACGGCAGATGCTCAGCCTGATTATGATAAAGCCCCAATTCCAAGTAATTTGTCTACTCCAGTTGCATCACCAACGCATTTTGATGGCCAGAACAAGGTTAAACCGATTGTGATGGATGTTGGCAACCACGGAGCAAATAATCAGCAATTACAAAAATCGAACACAAAGGAGAAGACATCTGGAGAATTAGATAAGCAGGTAAAGAAATTCTCAATGCTTACTATTGTGTTTGGCATTCTTACGGCAATCTTTACGGTTGTTGCGGTGGTTGGACTTGTACTCTTTATGAATGATGAAACAAAAATTGTCGACCTTAAGGAAAAATTGAATAATAGCGAGAAAATCGTAAGAGCAGTTGAGGAGGCTACTGGTGCAACAATCACTAGACCAGAAGAAGTCCCAGTCTATAAGGCAACAACTGGCTATATCTATCTCTCTTCATGGAATATTAAGATTAAGATTCCGGAGAACCTTGAAAAAGTATCTTACATCCTAAATGAGAATTATCGTGAAAATATTTGTTTCAACGCAGTAGGAAAGGGTGTTCAATACTTCCCAGATTTCGCAAATATTGCGCTTAATCCGGGAAAGATGGGCTGTCTTACCCGTATTAAGACGGCTGAAGGTGAATTTGACGCAGCAACAGGCGTTTCGTTCGGCACCAAGGTCTTCACATATAAGGACTATAGTTATTTCTATACTGGATCAGTTGATTATTCAAAGGATGCAGCAAACTTAGGCCTTGAACATACAGCTGTTCAATATATTAAGAATATGTTGACGGACAATATTGAACAATACGAATAGAAAATTGTAGAAAATATTTGTTCGGAAAATCCCCCTGTCGTGTTATAATTAAAGCATAGGGGGATTTTAAGTTTATTATTAAATTGTTAAATTTCTGAAAAAACCGCTGGTATAAGGAAAATATCGGCAAAAAATAAGAAATAGAAAGAGGTTTATGGAGATAATTGTTCCAATTATCGCCGCAGTTGTTGGTATTGCAGGCGGTGCAGGCGCTGTTTTTGTATACAATAAAAAGAACGAAAGCGGTGGTAAAAATAAAGCTGAAGATCTTGTCCGTAAAGCTAAGAATGAAGCTTCGGATATTGTTTCGAAAGCACGCAAGGAAGCAGCTGACGTAGCAGAAAAATCTAAACAAGATGAAGACGAACGTCGTAAGGAATGGAGAAAGACTGAGAATCGTCTTTCTGAACGTGAAACTCTCCTTGATGGAAAACTTGATCAACTCGAGAAAAAATCTGAGAAGCTTGTAAAACAAGAAAAAGAGATTGAAGAGCTCAAAGCTGAGATTCGTGATATCCGTACAAAGCAACAGGAAAAACTCGAGAAAATTGCAGGTCTTTCAAAAGCAGAAGCTAAGGATAAGCTCATGGCGATGACCGAGAAGGACATTAAAGATGATCTTACGAAGCTTGTAAACAAAGAACAGGAGGCCGTTAAACGTGATATTGATGAAGCTGCGCAGGCTTTGCTTGTTACTGCAATGGAGCGTATGTCTTCAGAGGTTACGGCAGATCGTACTATCACCGCTCTTAAACTTCCTGATGATGAAATGAAGGGCCGTATTATTGGTAAGGAAGGACGTAACATCCAAGCCCTTCAACGTGCTACTGGTGTTGATATTATGGTTGATGATACTCCTGGTATGGTCGTGCTGTCGAGCTTTGATCCAATTCGCCGCCAAGTCGCTCGTTATGCTCTCGAGCGTCTTATGAAAGATGGCCGCATTAACCCAACATCAATTGAAGAAGCTGTCGCTAAAGCAGAGCGTGAAATTGATAAGGAAGTTATGCGTGCTGGTGAAGATGCCGCTCGTGAAGTTGGCATCGTTGGTATTCCACACGAAATGCTTCATCTTCTTGGTGAACTCAAATTCCGTACTTCATACGGTCAGAACGTGCTTCTTCACTCAATCGAGATGGCTCATATGGCTGGTATGATTGCAGAGGAAATTGGCGCAGATAAACGTGTTGCTAAAACCGCAACTCTTCTTCATGATATCGGTAAAGCCGTCACTCATAAGATTGAAGGTAAACACGCAGAAATTGGTGCAGAGCTCGCAAAGAAATATGGTCTTCCAGATGAAGTTGTTCATGCTATTGCTGCACATCATGATGATATCGAGCCAACAACTCCAGAAGCTATTATCGTTAAGATCTGCGACGCGCTTTCAGCGGCTCGTCCTGGGGCACGTAATATTTCAGCAGAGAACTTTGCGGAACGTATGAAAGATCTCGAGAATATCGCAACTTCATTCCCAGGCATCGATAAGGCTTACGCAATCTCAGCTGGTCGTGAAGTTCGTGTTGTTGTCGAGCCAAAGGCTGTCGATGATCTTACTGCGCTTAAGCTTGCTCGTGATATTGCAGATAAAATTGAAGCAACAATGAGCTATCCTGGCGTCATCAAAGTCAACGTTATCCGTGAGACACGCGCAATCGAATACGCTAAATAATCACAAAATAGAGTCGCCCAGGTATATATCTGGGCGATTTTTTATTGTGATATAATGAAGGCATGAACGAAGTCGAGATTATTATTGATCGATCAGTAGAGAATCGACGATTTCGAATAAGAGGATTTCTCACAGCGTTTTTTGTGGCGCTATTTGCGGCAGTTGCATTTATTACGGTGGCGTCGATTTCGGCGTCGGTTTTGCGTAGTTCATCGAATGAGAATGTAAAAAAATCCGATGGTTCGTCTGATAAATACCAAGATATTCGTTACACCTTTGTTGGCGGCGATATCTCAAAAGAGTACATGTCGGAAGATGATTTGGCAGCGGAAGAAGCAAAAATAGCGGAAATTGAAGCAAAGAAGAAAGCTGAAGAAGAAGCAGAAAAAGAGGCAAAAACAAAAGAAGTTGAGGCTAAGAAATCAGGTACCTACGTACCACCAAAGGGTGAAAAAGTTGTGTATTTGACGTTTGATGATGGCCCTGGACCGTATACGGCTAAGTTGCTGGATGTTCTTAAGAAATATAACGTAAAGGCGACATTCTTCGTTACGTGCAATCGTCCAAAATATAGAGATATGATTCTGAGGGCTTATAATGAAGGCCATTCAATTGGCCTACACTCATGTTCACACGAGTATTATAAGGTTTATGCAGATGAGGCGGCATTCTTTAATGAGTTGCAGTCTATCTCGGACATAGTGAGAGATATAACAGGTGTCGAGACAAAACTCGTGAGGTTTCCAGGCGGTTCATCGAACACAGTTTCTAAAAAATATAATAAAGGGATTATGACGAGACTTGCTAAGGAATTAGGCGAGCGTGGATATGTGTATTTTGATTGGAACGTTTCGAGCGGTGATTCTGGAAATACAAGAAACACGAACACTGTTTACAATAATGTTTTAAAAGGTCTTAGAGGGAATTATTCGATTGTTTTACAACATGATATACATGAGTTTTCAGTTAATGCGGTAGAGAAGATTATTGCTGACGGGTTGAAGTATGGCTTTACATTCAAGGCGCTTGAAATGAACTCACCAACAGCGCATCATAAAATCAGTAATTAGACATAAAAATGGAGCCATTGACTGGGATCGAACCAGCGACCTGCTCGTTACGAATG
>CAMZGF010000055.1 GCA_947306315.1 uncultured Candidatus Saccharibacteria bacterium | reverse complement strand
GCGTTCCTCGCTATTTCCAGCTTGCTCCATGTTTCCGTGATGAGGATCCACGCGCAGATCGTCTCTATGGCGATTTCTATCAGCTAGATCTCGAGATGGCTTTTGTCGATGACGGTGAAGAAATCCGCCGCACAATGGAACCTTTGATCAAGAATCTCGTTATTGAATTCGCTAAAAAGAAGCTTGTCCTAAAATCAGAAATCGCTAAAAAATATCTCACCGATGCAGATGATATGATCCCACGCATCCCATACGAAGTCGCTATGGATTATTACGGTGTTGATAAACCAGATCTTCGTTATGGTATGGAAATGGTTGATCTTACTGAAGCTCTTAAAGATACAGAATTTAAGGTCTTCCAATCTCCAGTCGTCAAGGCACTCTGTGTAAAGAATGGTGCTTCACTCACTCGTTCACAAATCGATAACTTTACCGAAAAAGCACGTAAACTTGGCGCTGGTGGTCTCGCATATATTATTTATGAAAATGGCGAAGAAAAGTCTCCAATCGCTAAATTCTTGAAGCCTGAAGAACTTGCAAAAATTAAAGAGTTAACTGGCGCAGAAGATGGTGATGCAGTCTTCTTCGGCGCAGATACCCGTGATAAGGTTAACAAGGTTCTCGGTCAACTTCGTATTGCCTTCGCAGATCACTTTGAACTTAAAGACGACACGGAAGCAGCGCTTTGTTGGATCGTTGACTTCCCATTCTATGAGTGGGACGATGGCGCGAAGAAACTCGACTTCGGACACAACCCATTCTCTATGCCAAAAGGTGGCCTTGAAGCTCTTGAGGCTGCGAAAACTGATGAAGAAAAACTCGCAATCGTTGCTGATCAATACGATATGGTTATGAACGGTTATGAAATCTGTTCTGGCGCAGTAAGAAACCATAACCCAGAAATCATGTACAAAGTCTTCGGCATCCTCGGTTATGACGAGAAATATGTTGAAGAACGCTTTGGTGGTATGCTTAATGCCTTCAAATTTGGTGCTCCACCACACGCAGGTTGTGCATTCGGTATTGAACGTATCTTCATGGTTCTTGAAGACGCAAAAAGTATTCGTGATATTGTCGCTTTCCCTAAGAACGGTTCTGGGCTTGATCTCATGATGGGTTCACCTTCAGTAGTTGATGATTATCAACTTGAAGAGAGCCACATTGCCATAATAAACGATAATGAAGAATAGCCAGTTTACCGTTTGAGCTAGTAGCTCAAACGGAAAGGCAAACTTGTATGCGAATGCATACAAGGAAGACTTAGCACTCATCATTGACGAGTGCTAATTTTTTGTGTATAATAGGGGTATATGAACGACGATTTTAATTCTATAACTAGTAGTTTATCTGAAAATGCTCGTTTTGCGCTTCAAAAAGCTGATACATATGCAAAGATGTACAACCAAGGCGCAGTTCAAACTGAACATCTCCTTCTTGGTATCTTGGCTCAAGATGCATCAACTGGCGCACACCTTCTTGCCGACGAAGGCATCCATCTTGATGATGCTGAAAAGACCATGAAAACAAAGCCGGTTGAGGTCCGTGAGAAAGAAATGTCGATGATGTCTCTCACTGAAGCTGTCGTATTAACTCTTCGCATGGCAAATAAAATAGTCCGCGAACAGGGAATGAGAGTAATCGGAACTGAACATATTCTTTTCGCCCTTATTAACCAACCAAATTCGAAAGCTTCGCTCATGCTTGAAGAACTTGGTGTTGATCTCGATCGCTTAGCTGGTGATATTGACTCACTGATTGAAAAGCAGGCAGAAGAGTCAATTGTCGAAGAGATACAGGCTGAATATAAACGCAAAACTCCAGTAAAATGGTTAAAGCGCTATGGCCAAGATTTAACTCAAATGGCTCGCGATGGAAAACTCGACACTGTTATTGGTCGTGACCGTGAAATTGAACGCGCAGTAACCGTTCTTTGTCGCCGCACAAAATCAAACCCAGTATTAATCGGTGAAGCAGGCGTCGGTAAAACTGCAATCGTCGAAGGCATCGCAACTCGCATCGCAAAAGATGAAGTTCCAGGCTTCCTCGTTGGTAAAAGAATTTATCAAGTTGACCTAAGCTCAGTCGTCGCCGGCACAAAGTTCCGCGGTGAATTTGAGGAACGTATCAAGGGTATTATTGACGAAGCGATGGAAGATAAAAACCTTATTCTCTTCATCGATGAAATCCACCTTCTTATGGGTGCAGGTTCTGGCGAAGGCTCGATGGATGCTGCAAATATTTTGAAGCCAGCTCTTGCTCGTGGTCAAATTCGCCTCATTGGTGCAACAACCATGGACGAGTATCGTAAGTCGATTGAAAAAGATAAAGCTCTTGCTCGTCGCTTCCAAATCGTCCAAGTTGATGAGCCAAGCCCTGCTGTCACTCTCCGTATTCTTAAAGGTGTTAAACAACATTATGAAAAACATCACGGCGTAATTATTCCGGATTCTATTCTTGAGTCTGCAATCGTGATGGCTGGTCGTTACATTAATGATCGTTTCATGCCAGACAAAGTAATCGACGTGATTGATGAAGCTTCAGCAATCGCAAAAGTTGCAGCCGATAAAAAAGGTGGCGGTAAATATAAGAAACTTAAAATTGAAATTAAGACACTTGAAGATAAGCAGGAACAAGCCGCCGACGCTGAAGATTTCGAACGTGCAGCAATGTGCAAGACTCGCATTAAACAACTTGAAAAAGAAGTTGAAAAACTTGAGAAAGCCGGCGCAAAGAATCTTGAAAATCCAAAGCTTAAAGAAGAAGATCTCGCAAACGCAATTAGCCTTAAGACTGGCATTCCAGTATCGAAAGTTCACGGTTCTGAAAAAGATCTTTTAATGAATCTCGAAGATCGCCTTAATAAGGAAGTTATTGGTCAGGAAGAAGCTATAAAGGACGTTGCAAAGGCAATCCGCCGTGGTCGTTCAGGCATTTCTGATCCACGTCGCCCGATTGGTTCATTTCTCTTCATGGGTCCAACTGGTGTTGGTAAAACCGAACTCGCACGCGTAATTGCTCGCGAAGTCTTCGGTGGTGATAATGCACTTATAAAAATCGATATGTCAGAATTTGGCGAGAAGCATAATGTCTCTCGTCTCGTTGGTGCACCTGCTGGTTATGTTGGTTATGATGATGGTGGTAAACTTACTGAAGCTGTCCGTCGTCATCCATATTCCGTAGTACTTTTCGATGAAATTGAAAAAGCTCATCCAGATGTGTTTAATATGTTGCTACAAATTCTTGAAGACGGTGTCCTCACGGATGGTCAGGGAAATAAAGTAAAGTTTAATAATACAGTCGTAATTCTAACTTCAAATCTCGGTGCTTCCGAAATGTATGACGACCAAGAATTCGGTTTCTCAGTAAAGTCTAAAGCTGATGAGAAAAAACTTGCAGAAGAATACGAAGATAGCAAAAATGCCGCAATGCGTGAGCTAAAAAAGACAATGCGTCCAGAACTAATCAATCGTCTTGACTGTATTGAAGTATTCCATGCGCTTACGCGAAAGCAAGTTGAAAGAATCTTCGATAACTTAATAGAAGATTTGAAAAAACGCCTTGCTGAAAAATCAATTGGCCTTAAACTTGATGAAAAAGTAAAAAATTTCCTCATCGAAAAAGGTTACGACCCAAAGAATGGCGCTCGTCCACTCCGTCGTGCGATTGAAGACTATCTGGAGTCACTGCTCTCCGAAGCAATCATTGGCGAAGAGGTTAAAAAAGGTGAAATCATTGAAGCTACACTTTCTAAAGATGATAAAGTAAAAATAACCGTAGAGAAGAAGGAAAAATAATGTCAAAAACATCGAAAATTCGAGCAATTATCTATGGCGTTCTTGTCTCGCTCGTACTTTTCGAGGCCTTTGACTTCTTTGGTGGCTACGATTATATTAAAGCCGCGATATATAAACCAACAACTGAAGTTGAAAATATTATAAATAATATTGATCTTACGG
>CAMZGF010000054.1 GCA_947306315.1 uncultured Candidatus Saccharibacteria bacterium | reverse complement strand
TATCAGAAAGAACATGGTATTCGTTACGGTAGAGCAATCAACAATGCTTCTCGCATGGGTGATCATTATAATGCACTCAGAACCCAATTAACCGCTAAGGCAAGAAATGACGAAGCAGATGAACGCTTCTACAACGAAACTGTCATGAAAGCCGCAGAACGTGACCTTGATGGCAATCTTAAGAACAAAGATCTCTACGAGAAATATGTCATTGGCGCTCTCGGCGGTGATGGCTACAAGATTAACCAAACCACTCCAGAAGGCCGTCGCCTTGCTGAGCAAGCAGCTGTTAACGTTATCGGCGATGCTTATAGCCGTGAAGAAAGCCTCCGCGCTTCAAACGTCAAACGCTTCGAAGCTTACATGGATAAACAGGTCACAAAAGACGTCCTTCGCCAATATGAAGCAATGATTAAATATGACAACATCGATGGCATTATTGCTTCCCACGAAATTCTCGCAAAACGCGGTGATTACGATAAAATTGCTGACCACATGACTAAGTACATGAACAGTGGCAAGATTAAGCTCGGCGAAGACGCTTCAAGCCGCCTCGCAATGAACTTCCTCTCTATGAAAGACTCCGCACCTGCACTTGCTCGTATTGGTAAATTCATCAATATGGAAACTTGGGCATACACTGACGGAAAACGTCAAACCCAGGAAGTCACCATGGAGCAATACCTTACCGGTAGAGTTGAAGGCGATATTGATAGCGAAGGAAATCCTTATAGAACTAAGATTAACCTTGCATCCGGCTTAAAGGGTACAAGACTTAACGGTATCGACCGTACTGCATATGCCGCGCTTGACGCAATTACTAGACAGATTAATGAAGAAGATTATACATACGAAGAAGCTGTCGAAGCACGTATGGCTATCGAAAGAGAAATGCTTCCACAGGAAGTCACCGCTCTTCCAACCTTTGCATCAGGTTCTGAACAAATCCTCTCAATGGTTGGCCACATCACTGGTATGAAATACAATTCAAAGACCGGAATATGGGAAGATGGCATTGCAAAACGTAGTGATTTGACCGACTTCCAGAAGAGGGTTGAGTACGACGTCTCTGGACAAGTTCTTACAGACTACCTTAAAGCACTTACGGCTCGCGACCTCATTTCAATGAAGTCTGATACTTGGGCCGGTATCGTAGCTCGTGTCGAACGCGATGAAGTAGAAGCATATAATAGAACTTCAGAACAAAAAATTGATCTCACAACCAAGACTGCAGATGGTAAGAATATGGCACACGAGCTCGCAAAGAAGAAGCTCCAAGACCTTCTCAAGACTCGTATCGAAAAGGTTGCATCTTCACGCAACACAAACGCAGATATGATGAAAGAGAAAGTATTCGACGATCTCGACATCGAAAAGAAGAGAGCCGAACTCCACGAGAAACAGATGGAAGAAGATCAAAGCATCCGCGATTCTATCAAGGACAAAAAGAACGAATAAGGCTTCTTCAAATAACCCTAAAAATAACCCCTACTTTGGGGGTTATTTTTATATCATTTTTATCCCGCTCATGGTATAATATAAACATCTATGGCTCAATATAAGGTCCCTCAGGATGTTGAGGCAGAAGATAAGCTCCTCGGACCGTTTACTTTCCGTCAGTTTATCTATCTCCTTATTGCAGCGGCCGGAATTGCTGGGGCGTGGGGACTTTTTCAATTGTTTCCACTCTTAGCGTTAATTCCGCTTCCTTTTGTGATCTTTTTTGGAATCCTTGCACTTCCAATTAAAAAGGACCAGCCAATGGAAACCTATATCGCTGCAATCGTCAGCTTTTATTTGAAGCCAAACCGCCGCATCTGGACCGCCGGTCAAAGAGAATCAACTATTAAAATTATCGCACCAAAGAAAGTTGAAAAATCACGCGTGCGCAATATTACCGAAGACGAAGCCTCACATCGTCTCTCATTCCTAGCATCTATCGTTGATACTGAAGGTTATGCAATTCGTGGCGACTCTGTCATGAAAGAAGAATATGCCGCCGAAGCAAATACGATAGAAGACGTTCTTGCTGCAGACAATCCAGTCATCGACCGCATTATTGAACAGGAGCAAACAACCAGAAAACAAGAACTTGTCTCCCAAATGCGCACTGCCCTAAATCGTACCGAAGCATTATCAGCACCAGCTCAACCACTTCAACCAGACCAACAAGCTGCAATGATAAACCAACAATTCCAGAACCTCGCAAACAACACTTCATTCAGTGTTCAAACGATTGCCCAACAAGCTAACCGCATTCAACAGTCTGTCCCAGCTCCAGCACCTACTCCAATGCCAGCACCTGCTCCAATGCCAGCTCCTACTCCTGCCGTAACTCCCGTTCCACCAGTTTCAATGTCAATGCCACTCCCAGCTGCTCCAGCTACAGCAACCGCCCCTCAGTTCACACCAATGTCAGTCCCACTCCCACACGAAACTGGACCTGGTCACATGTACCAACCAATCCAAACTCCAGAAGAACCTAAAACACCAGATCGACCAGATCTATACGGACCACCAACTGCAATATTTAGTTCATAGAAAAGATTAAGGAGAGAATAGATGAATCCACAACAACCACAGCAACAAACACCACAAGCACCGCAAGGTGTTGCGATGGCTATTCCTGAAGCCCCAACCGGGCAGGAACAATCCATCCCAGACAGCAACACCGCCACACAAACCACCCTTTTAATTTCCGAGCTTCGTGACGGTCTTGTAATTATGAAGGACGGTTCATTCCGTGCCGTCGTCGCATGCAAATCAATCAACTTTGATCTTATGTCTGAAGCAGAACGTGAAAACGTCGAGTACGCATATCAAGGATTCATCAACTCGCTCGATTTCACAACTCAGATTATGATTCGTTCACAACGTGTCGACATCGGACCATACCTTGAACGTCTCTCCGATATTCGCCGCAATACCGACAACATGCTCCTTGGCGTACTCATGGATGACTATATTAACTTCATCGACATCCTCTCCCAAGAAGCAAATATTATGGATAAATCATTCTTCATCATCATTCCATATTACACTTCAAAAGATGCCGAAAAAGCTTCTTCACAAGTAAAGGGAATCTTCTCTGGAATCTTCGGTTCAAAAGAACCACAAATCACAAAGATCGACCGCGCAACTTACGATAAAGCAGTGTCCGAAATTAACAACCGCGTTGAAGCGGTCATCTCCGGCCTCTTCAAAATGGGTATTCATTCTGTCCGGCTAAACACCAAAGAACTCTCCGAACTCTTCTATAACTTCAACAACCCAGACACCGCAGTTCGTGAACCATTCATTGACTTTAATAAGATGGCAACCACATATGTAAAAAAGGGTGAAAGACCTCAGGGAGGACAACAATAATGGCTAAGAAACGAAAACTCACCGCAGCTGAGCTTGCTGCACAAGCTCAATCTATGGAAGACGCAGAAATTCAGCGCGCCTTTGAGCAAGGTATCACAACACTCCGTGATCTTATTTCGCCATCATCAATCGAAATTCACTCAAATTATTTCCGTCTCGGTACAAAATATGGCCGTACAATGTATATCTACGGCTATCCACGTACCCTTTATACTGGTTGGCTTTCACCGCTCATCAATATTGATGAAGTGCTTGATATCTCAATGTATATTTATCCAGTCGATACTGCAATCGTTATGAAAAACCTCCGTAAAAAGGTTACTCAGCTCGAAGCTGACATCTCATTAAATGCTGAAAAAGGCCGCATTAGAAATCCAGAAACCGACGCAGCAATCCAGGATGCCGAAGAGCTCCGCGATGCACTCCAGGTTGGCCAGGAAAAATTCTTTCGCTTTGGTCTTTATGTCACACTCTGGGCAGATTCATTAGATGAATTAAATTTCGTACAACATAAAATTGAAACTATTTTTGGCCAACAAATGGTCTTCTCAAAGATTGCAACCTCCCAACAAGAGCAGGGAATGAATTCAACCATGCCAATGTGTACTGACCAAATTCAAGTTCGTCGCAACATGAATACTGGCGCAATTTCAACCTCCTTCCCATTCACATCGGCCGATCTCACTCAAGAACGCGGTATTCTTTACGGTATCAACATGCACAATAACGGTCTTGTTATCTTCGACCGCTTCACACTTGAAAACGCTAACATGGTCGTCTTCGCTAAATCTGGTGCAGGTAAATCTTTCACTGTCAAACTCGAGGCTTTACGCAGTATGATGCTCGGCGCCGAAATTCTCATTATCGACCCAGAAAACGAGTACCAACGTCTTTGCGACGCCGTTGGTGGTTCATATGTCCGCCTATCCCTCAACT
>CAMZGF010000053.1 GCA_947306315.1 uncultured Candidatus Saccharibacteria bacterium | reverse complement strand
AGTGGGTTCTGGTCCCACCATTCGGGGGTTCGAATCCCTCATCCCCAGCCACGTCAAAAAAAGACCAAAAAGGTCTTTATTTTTTATCTCAAAGAAATATGGCTTTTGTCACTTTTAAGTCACATTGACCAGCTATAATAGAGTAAAATACGAAAGGATTATATGGAAATTTTAAGAACTAAAGGTTTAACAAAAACCTACGGCAAAGGCGAAACAAAAGTCGTAGCCGTTGATAATGTAAATTTAAGTATCGAAGAAGGTGAATTTGTCGCTATTGTCGGCGCCAGCGGATCTGGTAAATCTACTTTAATGCATCTTCTAGGTGGCGTTGATAGACCAACATCCGGCCAAGTTTTTATTAACGGTCAAGAAATCTATTCAATGCGCGACGATGCCCTTGCAATCTTCCGTCGCCGTCAAATCGGCATTATTTACCAGTTCTATAATCTTATCCCAATCCTAAACGTCAAAGAAAACATTACCCTCCCACAAGATTTAGATAAGCAAAAAATTGATGAAAAGCATCTTAACGAACTGATTGAAACACTTGGATTAAAGTCCCGCATTAACCACCTCCCAAACCAACTTTCTGGTGGCCAACAGCAACGTGTATCGATCGGACGCGCTCTCATAAATAACCCAGCAATCGTTCTAGCAGATGAGCCAACCGGAAACCTCGACTCAAAATCCGGTGAAGAAGTTATGGGCTTACTTAAATTATCCAATAAAAAATATCACCAAACTATCATTCTTATTACTCACGATTTGGAAATCGCTGCCCAAGCTGACCGCGTAATCACTATTGAAGACGGTAAAATCATTAAAGATGAAAGGAACTAAAATGTCAGTTCTAAGTAAACTTACTTACGAAAACCTAAGGCTAAATAAACGTAGAACCATCTTCACAATCATTGGTGTAGCTTTAGCATGTGCTCTTATGCTTGCAGTCACCGGAATGGTAACTAGCCTACACCAAACCATGATTAATTCCGTAAAAGATAGCGTCGGCGATTATCATGAATTATATGAAGATGTTCCAAAAGAAGGCCTAAAATATGTTGAGAATAACGCCAACGTCAGCTCGTTCTATTACGATGGAATACTATCATACAAAGAAGAAACTTTAAAGGACTTCTATGAAGAATATAACAACGAAAGCTATAGTAAGGCTCATATTCAATACGACAAAAGTAAAATCGACGAATCCCGTATCTTTGTCCGATACAAAAACCTTCAAAAATATGAGGAATCCAGAAAACAAATTCTCGAAACTATAACAAATGAAACTGGCGTTACCCCAAACTATCGTACCAACAAAGATTTGATACAGTATGAAGGTGGCATCTCAGATTCATTTATGAAAGAGCTAACAATCGTCGCATCAATCGTTATTCTTATCATCATTACGACCAGTATTTTCGCAATCCGTAACAGTTTCAGCATTTCAGCAACGGAGCGTATGCGCCAATTTGGTATGCTTAGTTCAATCGGTGCAACCAAACGTCAAATCCGAAAGTCTGTCATGCTAGAGGGAACTATGATTTGGGTAATTGCCATGCCGATCGGTATTCTCCTTGGTTTAGCCGCAACCGCAATTCTCGTATTCATCATTACCGCTCTTATTGGCGAAAGTTTAACTGTCCAAATGGCATTCAAAATTCCTCTTTGGATTTTCCCAATCATTATTTTACTTAGCTACATTACCGTATCGCTTTCAGCATTATTCCCAGCAATTCGTGCAGCAAAAATGCCTCCGGTTGAAGCTATCCGCGGAAACCGCGAAATTAAAATCAAACCAAAGAAAATTCGCACATCAAGAATTGTCCGAAAAATCTTCGGAATTGGTGGTGTAATCGCAAGCAAAAATCTAAAACGCGCAAAAAGAAAATATCGCACAACAGTCATATCAATCGTTCTTTCTGTCGCAACCTTTATCGGTTTATCGACATTCATGAACCAAGCTTTTGGTGGCATTGGCCTATTCTTCAAACACGTAGATTATGATCTAACCGTTACAGCAAGCGATGCTGAAATCTTCGATGAAATCAACGACAAATTCGACATCAAACAATTGGCTTATTACACCAATACCAGAAGCGTCGTAATAGACAACGAAGCTGAAATTATCATCACAAATCAAGAATATTTTGAGAAATACGCTAGGAGTCTTGGCATCAATGACAACTTCGACGATATTGCAATTCTTCAAGATTATGTGTTTGTCAGTGACGGCACAAAAAGAATTCTTAAGCATTCAACAAACATCAAACCGGGCGACACAATAAAAATTCGCATGCAAAAAGATAATCGCATTGAAGATATTAAAATTGCAGCTGTCGCAAAAGACGATCCTCTAGGGTTAGAGTTAATTCAACTACCAGTTGTGATGATAACGAATAAGTATGCAAAAAATCATCACATCGAAGTAATGCCTGGCTACGACGAAAAACCACGCTACAACATGTTCGCAGATACCGAAAAACCAGAAGATATCATTGAATTCATCGAAGAAAAAGCAAAGTCTGATGAGCGCTATGCCAATACAAACACCCAAAACATTAAGCAGACCCTTCAGATGATGAACAATCTTTATCTTCTTACCGCTATCTTCCTTTATGGATTCATCGCAGTTATCACATTAATCGGCATGACGAATGTCTTCAACACTATTTCTGCGAATATGGCACTAAGAAACTCTGAATTTGCCAGCCTAAAATCAATAGGCATGACAACCAAAGAATTTAACCGCATGATCCGTCTTGAAAGTTTAATGTATTCATTAAAAGCACTCCTCATCGGCGTTCCACTTGGATTAATCCTATCATTACTATTCTATCAAGCGATGTCTGGAACTTACGATTTTGGTTACGTCTTTCCAATCGACGCAATCGTAATAGCAGTACTGGCAGTCGCAATACTTATCTGGATTGTTATGAAGTACTCCGTCAGTCTTGTAAATAAACAAAACATCATCGAAACTATCCGTTCAGATACTGTATAATATAGATATGAGAATATTACTGGTCGAGGATAATTCACTAACTGCAGGCGGCTTAAGGTTTCTACTTGAACACGAAGGCTTTGAAGTTGTAGTTGCACTAACTGCAACTTCAGCTATCGACCAGTTTTCTAAGCATTTATATGATCTCATTTTACTCGACGTGAACCTGCCAGACAAAGATGGATATCACGTTGCTAGTGAAATCCAAAAACAAGCAAAAAATACTCCGATTATTTTCCTGACGGCGCGTGATGACGAGGATAGCATTGTCAAAGGATTTGATTTAAACGCAGACGACTACATCACTAAGCCTTTCCGAAATCGCGAACTTATTTCGCGTATTAATGCCGTTCTTAGACGAAGAGGCACTAAAGCTGATCTTATTAAGTGCGGAAAAATCACATTGGATGAGAAAACTTCAACTGTCCAAGTAAATAGCAAAGATATCGTCTTGTCTGCGCTTGAATATAAGATTCTACGGCTCCTAATGCTAAATGCAGGTAATATCGTGAAACGCGAACGTCTGCTAGACGAAATTTGGGACTTCGCTGGAAATATTGTCAATGACAATACTCTAACTGTCTACATTAAACGTATTCGAGAAAAAATTGGTGATACTAAAATCCAAACCATCAAAGGTATTGGATATAAAATGGAGTCTAAATGAAAAGACTACTCAAAATACTTCTACCAATCACTCTCATAACAGTATTATTTATCGGCATTTATTTTGTGACTCTGCCAAAAGTTCAATTACCGGATTTTGAGGAAGTAAATTCAGCTCTTATTACACTTGAAAAGTATGGATACGAAAGCAGCCAAATCGCAAGTAATACAAACTACCAACATTTTGGTATCTGTTTTTCAATATATTTAATGTCAATCATCACATTCTTCTGGGTTTATGATTACCTTGAAAGACAAAAGATAAAAAAAGTGATTGACTACGCACGTAAAATTAACGAAAAGATTTACAATCTCGAGCTAGATAAGAATGACGAGGGAGAATTATCCCTTCTCGCAAACGAACTATATAAAACTACAGTCATTCTTCAGGAAGCTGCAAAAACCGACAAGAAACGTGCAAAAAATATGGAAACGGCGCTTGCTGACATTTCACATCAGCTAAGAACTCCTCTCACTTCACTCCAAATCACACTCGATAACTTATACGACAACCCAGATTTAGACATCGAGACTCGCCAAGAATTTTTAAAAACAGCCGGTCGACAAGTTGAACAAATGTCAGAACTTGTTGTCACTCTTTTAAATCTCGCCAAACTCGACAATGGCACCCTCAAAATGCACCCAGAGAACACTGCAGTATCAAAGCTCCTAGAAAATGCAACCGAAAGGCTTGCTGTTTTAGCCGAAGTTAGTAATGTTGCAATTCGTATCTCTGGCGATAAGAAAGCAAAAGTGGATATTGATTCAAAATGGCAAATCCAAGCCATCACAAACATCTTAAAGAATTGTATCGAACACAGTAAAAGTGGACAATCGGTGAATATATCCATCGCACATAATGCAGTTTTCACTCGCATCATCATCTCTGACTCTGGCGAGGGAATCTCTTCCGAAGATTTAAAACATATTTTATAAAGTTTCTATAAAGCAAAAAATGCTAAAACTGAG
>CAMZGF010000052.1 GCA_947306315.1 uncultured Candidatus Saccharibacteria bacterium | reverse complement strand
CCCTCGACACCGGGCTTAAAAGGCCCGTGCTCTAACCAGCTGAGCTACCGACCCAAATTATTAATGTTAAACTGATTAACTCTATATATTATACTCTATCTTCTCGAAAAAATCAACCCCATGTTTTTAATTATGCTTATGCTCGCCAAAACCGGGAAAAAATGGTAAAATTTTTCAAAGGGCATTTATTTTTATGGACGATAAAGTTTTCAATAAAATCATACACGAACTTGCTAAAGAAAATGGTTATTCTGTAACCAGAATTCTTGATGGTGTTTATGAATTCAAAAAAGGTAGCAAAAAGGTCTATATAAAGGGGAAGAACTTTGGCTTAAATAACGCACTTTCGACCGCACTTGCAAAAAATAAAGCCCAGACTTACGAAATTCTTAGACGGAATAATATAAAGGCCGTTCCGCATTATGAACTATATCAACCACTTGAATATGCGATTTTCGGCGACCAGGAAAAACGTAACAAAAAACGTATCGCTTCAATCATTAAAAAAGAAGGTTTGCCACTCGTATTAAAACCAGCTGAAGGGATGCATTCAAGAGACGTTTCACTCGTATACAACAAAAGACAAATTAATAAATTGCTTAGAGACTTGTTCCTTTATGAAAAAACTCTCGTGCTTGCTCCGTTTAGGGATATTAAACACGAATATCGTTGCATCGTTTTCGGAAGTAAGGTTGAATTAGTCTACGACAAAGTCAGACCAGTTCGCGTAAAGAAAAAGAAGCTTGTCTTCGGCTTGAAATCGGCAATCGTTCCAAAAACCGACAAGGCTTACAAGAAACTTGAGCCGCTCGCAAAGAAAGCTGCAAAAGCACTTGGACTTGAGTTCGCTTCAGTTGACATTATTGAATCGGAACAAGGTTTTGAAATACTTGAAATCAACTCAAATGTTTGTATCGGACATTTCGGAAATAAAAGCAAAGAAAATTATAAACTCGTAAAAGCAATCTACAAGAAAGCATTCAGAAAGGCAATTAAATGAATCAGAATAAAATCAGAAACGTAGCAATTATCGCCCATGTCGACCATGGCAAAACCACTCTTGTTGATGCGCTTTTAAAACAGTCACATACCTTCCGTGACAACCAAGCCGAAATGAGTCAAACACTCATTATGGACTCGATGGATCAGGAGCACGAACGCGGTATCACGATTACTGCAAAACAAACCGCAGTTTTCTATGACGGGTATAAAATTAATATTATTGATACTCCAGGCCACGCTGATTTCTCTGGTGAAGTTGAACGTACGCTTAATATGGCAGATGGCGTAATTCTTATTGTCGATGCACAAGAAGGTCCAATGCCACAAACGAAGTTCGTTCTTCAAAAAGCGCTTGGCCTTCATCTAAAGCCAGTCGTTGTTATTAACAAGATCGATAAACCAGCTGCACGTATTTCTGAAGTAGAATCAGAAATTGCCGATCTGTTCCTTGAACTTGCAAGCGATGAGTCTCAGCTTAACTATCCAATCTACTATGCGATTGCTCGTGATGGTAAAGCTGGTAAAACTATCGATCTTGATGATGATCTCCATGTAATTTTTGAGTCAATTATTAATGATATCCCAGCACCAAAAATTGACGAGAATGAAGGTAAAGGTGCGCAACTTCTAGTTGCGGCACTTGCAGCTGATAATTATCTTGGCAAATATGCAATTGGTAAAATTGTTCGTGGAAAACTCAAAAAAGGTCAAGCCGTCAAAATCTTGCAAACCGAAGCGACTAAAAATGGAAAGATTGATCGTATTTTTACGTATCGCGGTCTCTCTAAAGAAGAAACTGACGAAGCTTTTGCTGGCGACATCGTTGCATTAACCGGCCTTGCTGATGCAAACATTGGTGATACAGTTGCAACTGGTGACAGCCCAGAAGCTCTTCCAACTATTGAACTTGAGCCGCCAACGCTATCAATTTATATCGGCCCAAATACTTCACCACTCAAAGGTAAAGAAGGAGAATTTACTACTTCACGTCAAATTGCAGAACGTCTTGAAAAGGAGCTTGAAACTAATATTGCTCTTAAAATTAAGCCAGATGGTCTTGGCTACAAAGTTTCTGGCCGTGGCGAGCTTCATCTTTCGGTTCTTATTGAGACTATGCGCCGCGAAGGTTATGAACTCGAAGCTGGACGTCCTGAAGTTGTCTATAAAGAAATCGATGGCGTAAAATGTGAGCCAGTAGAGGAACTTACTATTGAAGTAGATTCTGAATATGTTGGTGCAGTGAGCCAAGAAATGGGTCTTAGAAAAGCTGATCTTAAAACTCAGGAACTCACAACAACTGGTTCGACTCGCTTTACTTATGAAATTACCACCGCAGCTCTTATTGGTCTCAGAAACAACCTCCTTACTGCAACAAAAGGTACTGTTATTATGAGCTCAATTCCAAAAGGCTACAAACCTGCAGATTCTAAATATAAACCAGAACGTAACGGTGCACTTATCTCATTCGAAACTGGTACTTCAACCGCTTATGCTCTTGATGCTGCACAAGCTCGTGGTACTCTTTATATTCCACCACAAGCTGCAGTGTACCAAGGTATGATTGTTGGTCTCTCAAACAAGAAAGACGATATCGACATTAATATCTGTCGTGAGAAACAGCTTACTAACATGCGTACTCACGCATCTGATGGCGCAATCCAGCTCACTCCATATACTCAGCTCAGCCTTGAGCAATGTCTCGACTTCCTTCTTGATGACGAGCTTCTTGAGGTAACACCAAAGAACCTCCGTCTCAGGAAGCGTCAACTTGATCCAATTAAGAGAAAACGCGAAAACCGTGCCTAAGAAAAAGAGCTAGCTTCGGCTAGTTCTTTTTTATTGACATTAATACTGGTTATGGTAAAATAGTTGTTATAGAAGGTCAAATAAAAAATGAAAAACTCCACACAAAAACAAAAAAACAGACCTGATTCTATGTTTAAATGCATTGGAATCTTCTCTTCAACATTATTGTTGGCGGCATCTGCTACTTATATTTATTCGCCAACCTTTAGCTCCAATGCGGCTGAATCGAGCGAAGTAGAAATTAAACTAAACGTTTCCTCAGTTATTGGTATTAGTACTAGTACTGATAGCTTAAATCTTGAAGCAAATGTTGGCTCGTTCACGAGTGGGTCGATCGATATTGATGTTTCTACAAACTCTCAATATGGTTACACTCTTACACTTGAAGACGGCGACAATGATTCTAGTATGGTCCATACCAATACAGCTGTTTCTGACGTATTAACATCCACATTTACTGGCGCAAAAACTAGCGCAACGATGGCCGACAATACTTGGGGCTTTTCACTTGATGGAACTAGCTTTTACAACGTTCCAACGCTTGGAAGTCCTGTTGCCTTGAAGCGTACAACGTCTCCAGTATCTACTAGCTATGATACAACCTCAGTAAATTTTGGCGCAAAAGTTGGCGCAACACTTACTGCTGGTACTTATGCTGATACCGTCAAATTCACCGCCTTTGTGAATGGGATTGATGGAAACCCAGAAAACGGTACTTCTGTCGGAAATCCTGGCGAGGTATCATACGGGCCTTCTACTATGCAGGGTTTTAGATGTAGTGATACTTATAATGTTGGTGACAGCTTCACATTAACCGATGCACGCGATGGAAATACTTATACAGTTAAGAAACTTCTTGATGGTCAGTGTTGGATGACAGACAACCTTCGTCTCGGAAAAAGTACACCTATGACTCTTACGTCTTCTGACTCTGATGTAGCTTCAAATTTTGAACTTCCAGCAGCAATTACGACCTTAGTAAATAATAATTTTACTTCTAATAATGTTAATATAGCGGAAACTTATATTGATTCTACCTATGGCGGATATTATAACTGGCTCGCTGCTACTGCAGGCGAAGGGACTACTAGCCTAGATTCACGCACAACGGTAGAGCATTCAATCTGTCCAAAAGGATGGAGGCTACCTAAAGGATATACAGACGGTGATTTCTGGCAACTCTATTACGACTATTATCCTTCTGCAGAGCAAATGATGGATGTACCAAACTTCAAATACGGTGGGTTCATCTATGCGGGACAAATCGCTGGAAATGGCCAGGGTTCCTATGCTCGTTATTGGTCTGCTACAAATACAAATAGTAGCTATGCAAGTAGTTTGTATTTTACTGATAATGATGCAATGCCAGCGAATAGCTATCCAAAATACTATGCACATTCAGTACGTTGTATCGCGCGATAATAATTTGGTAGAATAATAATATGAACCACGAGAAACTCAGAACAGAGCAACTAGAGAATAACGGAAGAACTGAGTGGGATACACTCGGCGAGCAAGTCGAGTTCAAAAATGAGTCTGAAAAAGTTGCGGAAGAACGGAAAACTCCCGAAAAATCTGAGCAAGAAATCTTTAAAGAACAATATGATATTATCTTTGATAAAGTCTATGGTAGAGATATAGGAGGTCTTATTGTTAGATCCTGTGGCGAGAAGTTTTCTTATGGTAAAATTTAATGAAGAAAGGATGGAAAATTAATAAAGATTATTGTGATAATGAATACTTAATGCAGTTAGATAATCCTGAGACAGCCAGTGAATTTGATTTTTATGAAGTAGTTTGGGAAGTTCCGTATTTATCATAAGAAATTTTAATATGCATTCACACATATATGCGTTT
>CAMZGF010000051.1 GCA_947306315.1 uncultured Candidatus Saccharibacteria bacterium | reverse complement strand
TTTATAATATATACGAAGTCTTAGACGGTGGGTTTGACTCAAGATTGATGCCGGATGATTTGGACTTTTTAAAGAAGTGGCTTTCTGAAAATGAATTTGATGACTATGATAAACTAACACAGCTTGCGGATAATATGGTAGGCTGGAAAGGCGTTATGACAATCGATGATAGGTTTTGCGATATTCTATCAAGACATCCAGTCTCAAACCCAACCTCGGCGCTTAAAAAACTATATGAATTGAAAGATCATTTCGACGATTTGATAGATGGAAATGTCTACGAACTGTTTAGGGACGAGATATGTGAAACGGCAATTACGGAGCCTACACGAAAACCATACATAAAAAAGTAGTGTAGGCCAGAACCCCGGAAAGAGAATTTAAGTAAAGAGGAATTATGAAATATAAATCAGGTGAAAGAAGAAGAGCTCTAGAATACGAAAAAGCCGTTTTAGATTATTGGAAAAAAGATAATACATTTGAAAAATCGATTGATAATCGTGATGCAAAGAAAAGTTACGTATTTTATGATGGACCTCCATTTATCACTGGTAATCCACATCACGGTACACTCCTTTCTTCAATCGTAAAGGATGCCGTTCCACGTTTCTGGGCTATGAACGGTTATCGCGTTGAACGCCGTTGGGGTTGGGACTGTCATGGTCTTCCTGCAGAAAACTTCGTTGAAAAACAACTCGGAATTACTGACCGTCGCGAGATTGGCACAAAGTGGCCACTTGAAACCTACATTACCAAAGCTCGTGAATCAATGGTTGCAAACTCAGAAACTTGGGAATCAACAATTGCACGTATTGGCCGTTGGGTAAACTTCAGAGGCGCTTATCGTACCATGGACAAGAACTTCATGGAATCAGTTTGGTGGGCGTTCAAGACTCTTTATGAAAAAGGAAAAATCTATGAAGGCCGTAAGGTCCTCATGTATGATACGAAGTTCTGTACTCCAGTTTCAAAAGCTGAAGTTACAATGGATAACGATGCATATCAGACTGTTACCGACCCGTCGGCATTTGTAAAATTTAAGGCAGTCGGCGAAGAATACTTCTTCCTCGCATGGACGACAACTCCATGGACACTTCCTGCAAACCTTGCGCTCGCAGTTTCGGAAAAACTTGATTATGGTATCTATGAAGTTAACGGCGAAAAATTAGTTCTTGCTACTAAGCTTGCAGCTAAAGTTCTTGGTGAAGATTTTGAACCAGTTGAAACATTTAAGGGTTCAACACTCGTTGGTAAAGAATATGAGCCATTAATTGAGACGGTCCTAGCAGCAGAGCGTAAGAGTGGTACTTATAAAGTTCACGGTGCTGAATTTGTCTCAGACGAAGATGGTACTGGCATCGTTCATATTGCTCCAGCATATGGTGAAGACGACTATGCACTCGGCACAGCTGAAGATGTCGACTTTATTGATGTCCTTGATGAGAATGGTTACTATCTCCCAGGTATGAGCGACAAGCTCCACGAGCTTGGTGTTCGTGATACCGACGAAAATGGTATGGAAATCTGGGCAGCAAACAAGTTCATTGCAAAGATCCTTGAAGAAAAAGGTATCGTCTTTAAGATCGAGTATATTAAGCACGAATATCCATTTAACCCACGTTCAAAGCAAAGGATTATGTACCGTGCATTCCCAAGCTGGTTCTTCGATATCCAAGGTTCAAAGCCTCTCATGCTCGAGGAGAATGAAAACATTAACTGGTTCCCAGAGCACCTCAAACATGGTCGTTTCGAGAAAAATATTGAAGCAGCTCCAGATTGGAATCTTTCACGCGACCGCTTCTGGGCAACAGCTATGCCAGTTTGGAAGGGTGATAAGGGAACTGTAAAAGTTGTCGGTTCTTATGATGAACTTTATGAATTTTCTGGTGTCCGTCTCGAAGATTATCACCGCCCATGGGTTGATGAAATCGAATTCGATATCGACGGCGAGCATTTTAAACGTATTGAAAAAGTTCTTGACTGTTGGTTTGAATCTGGCTCAATGCCATTCGCACAGCTTCACTATCCGTTTGAAAACAAGGAAAAATTCGAAGCTAACTACCCAGCAGATTTTATCGTTGAATATGTCGGTCAGGTTCGCGCATGGTTTTATTATGTTCATGCTGTAAACACTGCGCTCTTCGGACACAATGCATATAAGAACGTTATTACAACCGGTACTTTGGCTGGTAACGATGGTAGAAAGATGTCGAAGTCTCTCGGCAACTATACTGATCCAAATGAACTCATGGATAAGTATTCAGCAGATTCACTTCGTTTCTTGCTCCTTTCAAGCCCAGTACTTGCTGGTAAGGATTTCGCGCTTCTTGATAAAGACGTTTCGGATGTTGCGCGCAAGCTTTCAATGATTTGGAATACTTACGACTTCTTTACAATGTATGCAGAAGTTGATGGCTTTGATTCAGACAATGCGATTGATCCATCGAAATTTGAGAATGCACTTGATAAATGGATTGTTTCACGCGTCTACCAAGTTCGTAACCAAATTACTGACGGTATGAAGGAATATAATATTCCAAAAGCTGTTGAAGGTATCTTGCCATTTGTTGATGATCTTTCAAACTGGTTCGTTCGTAGAAGTCGCCGTCGTTTCTGGAAAGCAACTGATGATGACGATAAGCTCGAGGCATATTCAGCACTTTACTTCGTGCTCGTTTATCTCGCACAAATTATCGCACCATTCGTTCCATTCCTTTCGGAAGAACTCTATCAGAAGATGACAGGCTCAGAAACTTCAGTCCATCTCCTCGATTGGCCAGAAGCTGGTAAGATCGATGAGAAAGTTCTCGATGAAATGAAACATACCCGCGATATCATTACCGAAGGTCTCGCACTTCGTATGCAGAAATCTGAGACTGAGGACCAAATCAAAGTCCGTCAGCCGCTCTCAGAGCTCGTATACGATGGCGAAAAGCTCTCAGACTATTACGAATCCATTATTGCTGATGAAGTCAACGTAAAGCGCGTTACAAACGGTTCTGCGATGAATCTCGACAAGGAGCTAACTCCAGAACTTAAAGAAGAAGGTTTCGCGCGTGAACTTATCCGCTTCATCCAGGCAGGGCGTAAGAAAGCTGGACTTAACGTCGATGATCGTATCAAACTTTCAGTTTCGTGCTATGTGTCAGAAAACTTCAAGCAAATGATTTCTGACGAAGTTCTTGCGACTGAGTTTAGTACTGACGTCACAGCAGGAAACTATGCGTATGATGAGATTGTAAGTATCGAAGGTGATAATGTGACAATCTCACTTGAAAAGATGTAATATATAGTGCATAAAGGTACTTATTAGCAATGCGCTCCATAAAATGGTAATCCAGACATTTCATCGTCGGGATTACTTTTTTAAAGGCCGCCTAAGCCTGTCGGCTTGTACCTTTATGCACTATTTTTATATATTTAAGTGAGATTGACCTCTGTTATATTTTACTTTCTGGAAAAATGTTGTATAAATACTGTTGACAAATAAGCATAAGTATGATACACTAAAATCAAGTTAGACAAGAAACACAAATAAAAATCAAATCTAACCTATAGAATAAATAAAAAGATTGAAAGGAAAAAGTTATCGAATAGACACCAAAACGATAAACGTAAAAACGAAAGGAAATAGACCAATGTAGCGTAGAAAATAGGTAATGTATAAAAAAATTATTCAAAATAAAATATAAGATAGGATAGAGAAGATATGTAAAATATGTGTTCGAAATGAACGTAAAGTAGTTCAAAAAATTTAGAAAAATATAACAATCAAAAACAAAAATTAAACAGGAGAAATTAGAATATGTCGTTCGAATTTTTCGACAACGAAGCGAACTATGTTTCAAAGCAAGAAATTTCACCTGAAGCAAAAGCAAAAATTGCTAAGCGTATGGGTGAACTTTCATCATTAATTAGCTAATTGCTAAAAACTATTAACCTTTTTTACAAAGAGCTGGACAAAAGTCCAGTTTTTTGCGGACTATTCCTCTTGACAACTTCTAGCATAAGCATTAAAATAGGGGCAGAAAAAGTCATATTTTAATATAAAAACACTAAAAAGAAAGGTTCTCCACATTATGACGATCGACAAAGATAAACTAAGAGGCGTTCTTGCGAAGCTCGCAAGTTTGCCGGAAGGCTCAGATATCCCTGATGAGATTCTGGCTGAGCTAAATCACGATGAAATTCTTGCAATTTACATCGAGCAGATGCTCATGGAAAAAAATGTTGAGAGAACTGATGAAGTTAGGCAAAAGCTTTTCGATGAAGTTTCTAATGAAATCATGAACAATATTGTGAATGCAATGCCAGACTATCTCGTTAAGCAGATTAATGAGAGTCTTGAGAGTGGCGCAGACGACGATGTTATCAATAAGGCGATTGATGAATCCGGAGTTGATGTGGAGACGATTACGGAGCAAACGATGACAGCCTTTCGTGAAAAATATCTAAATGGGGAGGAGAAATAGTCATGGAAAAAGGACCAAAGAACGGCTTTGAACCTGGACAGTCAATTGATACTGGTGCAGAAGGTCCAAATTATAGTCCAGAAACTCAGGAATTCTTAGAGGCTAATCCAGGTCTGAAGAAAGAAATTGCAGAATCGACAGCTAAATTAGAGGATCTACAATCTGGCGAAGCGGAAGCGGGGGGCATTGAAGGCGGTGAAAGGCCAAAGATCAACGAACGATTCCGTGCTATTCTTAACAGAAATGAGAAAGTTCAGGCCGGAGAGAGAAAACACC
>CAMZGF010000050.1 GCA_947306315.1 uncultured Candidatus Saccharibacteria bacterium | reverse complement strand
GTAACAAAACCAGAAGTGAAATTTAGCAACGTTTCGTTTAAACACAAGGATGCAAAATCGGAAATCTTTTCAGATTTCAATCTTGATATTAAACCAGGTGAAAGAGTCGGGCTTGTTGGCGTTTCTGGCTCAGGAAAGACCACAATTACGAAACTTCTTCTTCGTTTTGCCGACGTTGATGATGGCGAAATCTTGATATCGGATGAGAATATTAAATATGTGACACAGAACTCACTTCGTGAAAATATTGCATATGTTCCTCAGGAGACTGCGCTTTTCCATCGCACAATTTCTGAAAATATTTCGTACGGAAGACCGGGTGCAACCGAAGAGGAAATTAAGCATGCGGCAAAGCTCGCAAACGCAGATGTGTTTATTAACGAGCTCCCGGATGGCTATAATACGCTTGTTGGCGAGCGTGGTGTGAAGCTTTCGGGTGGACAGAGACAACGTATCGCAATCGCACGTGCAATCTTAAAGGATGCTCCGATTTTAGTTCTCGACGAGGCAACTTCGGCACTCGATTCAGAATCTGAGGCCTTAATTCAAGATGCGCTTACTAAGCTTATGAAAGGTAGAACTTCGATTGTGGTTGCACACAGGCTCTCGACAATTGCTGGGCTTGATAGAATTATCGTGCTTTCGAATGGAAAGATCATCGAGGAGGGAACTCACGAGGAGCTCCTTAAACTCGGCGGTGCTTACAAGAAGCTCTGGTCCCGCCAGTCGGGCGCATTCAAGGAGGATAAATGAGAGTTTTAGTTACTGTTAAACCTGGATCGAGCAAAGAAGAAATCGTTGAGACGATTGATGAAAACGGCGAGCGTAGTTTGATGATTTGGACACATGCAAGGGCACATGACAATGAGGCGAACAAAAAAGTTATCGAGCTTGTATCAGAATTTTACCATGTGCCAAAGACGAGTTTGAAGCTCATACGTGGCGAAACTTCTCGAAATAAAGTATTTGAAGTATAATGGAGATATTATGGAAGGCAAAACAATCTTAACTGGTATTCGTGTAAACTCGGAGATGACACTCGGAAACTTCCTTGGTGCGCTTCTTCCAATGACACGTCTTGCAAACAAATATTCGAAAGATAATAAAATTAACATCTTTATTCCTGATCTTCACACAATTATTTCTGATGTTGATGGTGAACTCCAGAAGAACCTTGTAAAAGAGATTAAATACTATCTCGCTGCAGGTCTTCAGATTAATGAGAACGTTCATATTTATCGTCAATCTTACGTTCCTGCACATTCTGAGCTTTGTTGGATATTGAACTGTGTCGCTACGATGGGCGAAACTAGCCGCATGATTCAGTATAAGGAAAAGTCTCATAACGGCGATCAGTCTACAAATGTTGGCATCTTTGACTATCCAATTTTGATGGCTGCAGATAT
Source organism: uncultured Candidatus Saccharibacteria bacterium (assembly GCA_947306315.1). Classification (GTDB taxonomy): domain Bacteria; phylum Patescibacteriota; class Saccharimonadia; order Saccharimonadales; family Saccharimonadaceae; genus Nanosyncoccus. The sequence continues at coordinate 3,565 of CAMZGF010000050.1, read as the reverse complement.
CCTTCTTTATGACGCAAACTATGTTCCTGTAGGCGAGGACCAGTTCCAACATATCGAGCTTACTCGCGACATTGCTGAGAGATTCAATAATAAGTTTGGTGAAATCTTTGTCCTTCCTGAAAATACCGAAGGCCAAGCTAGATTTATTGAAACCGCAAATGGCGCTGGTGGCGTTCGTATTCGTGATCTTCAAAGCCCAGAAAAGAAGATGAGTAAATCGGCTGAGGCAGAGAACTCAAAGATCATGATGAATGATGATCCTGCTAAAGTTACGAAGAAGATTATGTCTGCACAAACCGATAGCCTCGGCAAGATTTCATTTGATATGTTTAATCAACCTGGCATTTCAAACCTTCTTCAAATCGAATCACTCGTATCTGGCGTATCGCTCCAAGATGTAATTTCGACATGGGCTGGTGAGAGCCACTATGGTGATCTTAAGAAAAAAGTTGCTGAAACTGTATCGACTTATCTCGCAGACTTCCAAGCTAAGGTTGCCGAGATTTCAGACGAGACTGTTTATGAGATTTTCGAACAGGGTGAACGTTACGCAAACGAAATAGCAAACGCAAAGCTTCTTGAGGTTCAAAAAGCCTTTAAATTGAGGTAGAAAATCATACAAGATTTTGTGAAAAAAGTTTTAGTATAAGCTTTTTTATGATATAATAAGCTTATGGCAAAGGTTATTTGTGTTACTAACCAAAAGGGAGGCGTAGGAAAGACCACAACAGCGGTCAATCTTGCATATTATCTTTCTAAAGAGAAGTTCAGGACTCTTCTTATCGATCTTGATCCTCAGGGAAACGCTACGAGTGGTATGGGTGTCGATAAGTCTGTACTCGAAGCAGCTTATGAACCTGATGCGAAGGTCGCTGGCCAGTCTATGACTGAGGTCATGAATGGTACAACTTCACTTTTACCGATTATTCAAGAGACGAAATATAAGAATTTCGATATCGCTCCAACAACTCCTCAGCTTGCAAATACCGAGGCAGAGATGGCTAATGACAAGAAGAAATTCGTACGTCTTCGTGACGCCGTAAAGATGGTTGAAGGGAATTATGACTACATTATTATTGATTCACCTCCAAGCCTTTCGCTTCTTACTGTTAACGGTATGATTGCCGCTAATTATTTACTTTTGCCTGTTCAAACTGAATTTTATGCAATGGAAGGCCTTTCGCAGCTTCTTGAATCGATGAAGCTTGTTAAGAAGGCAATGAATCCTAATTTGAAGCTTTTAGGGGTTCTTGCAACGATGTATGATAAGAGAACTTCGCTTTCTGTACAGGTTCTTGCCGAGGCTAAGAAATACTTTAAAGACAAGGTATTCGAGACGACAATTCCAAGGAATGTTCGTGTAGCTGAGGCTCCGAGCCATGGCGTGCCGGTGGGTGCTTACGATAAATTCTCAAAGGGTGCTAAAGCATATAAAGACCTCGCGCGTGAGGTAATCGAAAGGACCGTAAAATAATGGCAGGACTTGGACGTGGATTTGAAAGTTTAATCCCTACGGAATTTGATGACGATTTTGACGCAGAGTTCGACGTAACCGCTAAGGAAGACGCGAAGGAATCTGATCTTAAAAAGATTCCTATCTCTGAGATTGTTCACGACGAAGAACAACCGAGGAAAGAATTTGATCCAGAGGCGCTTGAAGCACTCGCTAGCTCAATTAAGGAGCATGGCGTTTTACAGCCACTCGTTGTTGTAAAAGAGGATGGCAAATATAAGATTGTTGCTGGTGAGCGTAGATGGAGGGCATCGAAGCTTGCTGGACTTAAAGAAGTCCCTGCGATTGTTCGTACGCTTGAGGCACAAGAAAGACTTGAGATCTCAATTATCGAGAACGCACAACGTGAAGACCTTAATGCGATTGAAATGGCTACAGCTTATGCAAAGCTTAAATCTCAGTTTAATCTTAATGAAGAAGAGATTTCTGATCGTGTAGGCAAGAGTAAGTCTGCTGTTGTAAACACTATGAGACTTCTTAATCTCCCAGATAATGCAAAGAAGGCAATGGTTGAACATAAGCTTACCGAAGGTGTAATGCGTCCTTTGATTGGTGCAGACCCAGAGCTTATCGAAAAGGTTCTTCCAAAGATTATCGAAGAAGGTTGGACTGCAAGGCGTGTTGAAAAAGAGATGGCAGAGAAGAAGAAAAAATCTTCAGTTAAAGCCGTTAAAGCTTCAGTTTATGCAAAACAGGAAACTGCGCTTTCGAAGAAATATAGTGCGAATTTCCGTGTTCGCGGCCGTTCCGTTACGATTACTTGTAAGACGGATGACGAGCTTAAGAGCTTGCTCGAGAAACTCTAAATTGTACAGATTTTACAGAGGTGACGCTAGTGATGGCGTCACTTTTTTATCACGTTTCGTTGATTTGGCAAAGTTAAGAGTTTTAGTGTTTATCTGTTGAAATTAGTTATGCTTGCAAGAATTTTTGTAATGAATATAATGCGGGCCGTGGTTTGGTTCTAGTAATATTAGATAAGCTACGACTCATGAATCAGAATCATTAGATTCCGGGCCCATCATAGAGCCGTATCACTAATATTATTAATCGTACTAGGCTCCGAAGCGGCTCTTTATTAAGGAGGTGAACATGAAGGTAGTTTTCTATATTCCTGTTTTACTAACTAGGCGAAAAGTGCGCGTCACTTTAAGTTTAGGCTTAATAAAAAGCATCTGCCGCAAGAACGGCAGATAGCTAAACCATATATAACGAGTTGCCTAGCCTAATCCTAGTATGGGTTAGGTGGCTCGTTACGACTATTGTATAAAACATAAACGAAAATGTAAAGTTCGGCGGACTAAAAAAACGACCGCCGAGCGGTTCGCGAAAACATTAACAATCCTGGGCTTCAACACCTAAAACTGCTCACTCAGCGGCCGTTTTTTGTATTGAAGTATCCAGGTTTTGTAAATTGTTTTCGCTGGGTTAATTATATCATAGATCCCTGGTGTTGTGCTATAATAAAGATAGCGAAAACATTAATAATTTATGGGGAACACAACATCTTGCATGAGAGGTTTGATTTTGTGCCAGATGTGGCACTTTTTTGATATTATCTAAACGATGTTTTCGCGACCAAAAAAAGGAAGGGTCGCGTGAAAATAGAAGATGCAGTTAGAGATACAGCAAAAAGTATCATAGGTCTTGATTTTAGTGAAGAAAATGGTCAGTCTGGAGCTGGTCAGATTGCTACGTTTAATCAACTTGGTTTTAAAGGTGTAAACGATAAACCTGATGGTTGGTTTTTAACGAGTAACACTGAAGATGTCGCAATTATTCTTGAAGCAAAAGCAGAAAACATTGATATCGATAATAAAAAATGCGAAGATGAAATTAAGAAAAACTGTGCTATCGCGATGACTAAATATTCAAAAGTAATCGGGATTCTTTATAATGGCAAGCAGGTTCGTTGCTATAAAAATAACGAAGAAGTTGATGTTCCGAATGTACTTCAAAATAAAAAATATTATACAGACTTATTCACACCACAGGCGATTGATAAGGAAAAGATTTATGCAATTACGATGAAGATTAATAACTGTCTTCATA
>CAMZGF010000049.1 GCA_947306315.1 uncultured Candidatus Saccharibacteria bacterium | reverse complement strand
TGGGCAGATTTGTCGTGAAAATTTTGCAGAATATACAAAAACTGCGGCAATGGTGCCGGAAGATGTGCTGGCCCTGAAGGTTCTAGAGGAAGTGAAGGCGGCAGAAGATGCTGGTTTTGCAGTAGTTCTTGATGGACAGCCTTGGAGTAGAGATAGTAAGGGTTCGGAAATTTTGTCTCACAAGACGAATGGCGTGATTATTATTGACGTTCCGAGGGAAGAGTCAATAAAACGATTATCTTCACGCGGTCGGGATGATGATCAGCTTTCTAACTGGAATAAAAAACTCGATATGTATGAGTCGAGAATGCCGGAATACGAAGCAATGTTGCGTGAACAGGACATTGAGGTTTATCATGTTGACGGAGTTGGAACGATTGACGAAGTAGCCGAACGAATGGAGACTTTGTATAATAAATTTGTTCAAAAATAATAGATAAAAAATAACCCCATAAGGGGTTATTTTTGTTCGGCTAATTTCGAGGGCAGTTTGGAAGTGTGAGCACTTCATGACCGTCTTCAGTGACGAGAATTGTGTGTTCACAGTGACAGCCAATTGAACCATCGGAAAGAACTACGCTCCATCCATCTTCAATATCGACGTGGTTGTATGGTTTGCCGAGTGAGCTCATCGGCTCAATACAGATACAATCTCCTGGTTTTAATACGTAGCCTTTTCCGCGCTTGCCATAGTTTGGAACTTCTGGACCCATATGCATTTCTTTGCCAATACCGTGTCCGATATAGTTCTCAATTACACCGAGTTTTCCGCGACGGAGGACGCGTTCGACTGCGAAGCCGATATCTCCGATATGAGCACCTGGAGCAACTTGATCGATGCCAGCCCAAAGGGCCTCTTCAGTTGTTTTTACCATCTGCTTTACGGCAGGGTTTGCGTGACCAACGATAGTCGTAAAGGCAGCATCAGTGTGATAACCTTTATACTTTATAACGAGGTCGAAGCTGACCTTATCGCCTTCTTCTAAGGCATAGTCACTATTTGGGGCACCGTGAACAAGTTCATCGTTTACGGAAATGCAAATACAACCAGGGAATTTCTCCTCTAGCTCGTCATATGAACAGCTTGCGCCACGTGATTCGATTTTTTTGCGAACCCATTTATCGAGTTCACGTTCGGTCATACCGACCCTTACGTATTCACGAAGCTCTGCGAGAATTTCACCTAAAATTCTTCCGCCCTCTCGCATGGCGGTAATTTTTTCCATATCCATACCTACATTATATCACAAATCCGTCGTTTTCTCCCCGCTCCGGACCGCTTTGGTTAAGTATTTTTGGCCAGTAAAGAACAGATTTGTGAAATATTTCATAAAATATTTATGCTTATGCTATAATGAAAGCATGGAAGAACAATCTAAATATGCATTTGGAATTGATGTTGGTACCGAAAATGTCCGTGCGGTAGCACTTGAGATTCAGGGCGAAGATACCATTAAGGTTATTGCCTATGGTGAAGCGAAGAATGAGAAAGGAATGCGTAAGGGGATTGTAACTGATCTTTCTGGTCCAGCAGAGGCAACAGATAAAGCTTTAAAGGTTGTTGAGGGGATGAGCGGGGTAAATGTTGATGCAGCCTATGTTTCGATTAATGGTTCTCATATCTCGTCCGAGCAGGTGACTGGCATGATTGCGGTTTCTTCGGTTGCTGGTATTACGAGTGAGGATTTAGATAGACTTGAAGATACTGCAATGAGCGGTAGAATTACGAATAACCGTCAGGTGCTAGATGTAATTCCTTTAAACTATACGCTTGATGGACAGAGTGGAATTCGTCAGCCAATTGGTATGACTGCAAATAAGATTGAGATTGTCGCTAACGTTATTTCAGGGCTCACTCCTAGTGTTGATGCACTTGGTCGAGCAATGGCAGCAGCAAATCTTCGCGTTCTTCGCTTTATGCCAACAGCTGTGGCGGCGGCACGAGCAGTCCTTACTGAAAAACAGATGGAAAATGGAGCATGTGTGATTGATTTAGGCTCTTCAACAACTTCGGTGGCAGTTTATGATGAAGGTGATTTGCAATATGTTGCAACAATCCCTGCTGGTTCAAATAACATAACAAAAGATTTGGCGATTTCTCTTGAGCTTAATACAGAGGCGGCTGAGGAAATAAAACTTCGCTTTGTAACGGCTGATTTTTCGGATAATAAAGAAATCACAATGCGCCATGCTGGAGAAACAATTACATTCTCGAAAAACGAAGTGAACGAAATTGTGAAAGATAGATTAGATGATATTTTTGCTCATGTATATGAACATCTTGAGAGGGCTGGATATGCACAGAAGCTGCCAGAAGGTGCGGTAATTGTCGGTGCTGGTGCAAAGATGAGGGGAATTGCAGGATTCGCAAAAGAGAGTCTTAAGATGGCTACAAGAGTTGGCGTTCCTGGAGCTGGGCTTTCAGGGATGGTTGAAGACATAGAAAAACCAGAGTACGCAACGGTTATCGGACTTGCGCTTTCGATGGCTGATGATGGCAGATTTTCTGGGGTAGGCGATGATGAAAAGAAGCCATTCTCGCTCTTTGGAATATTTAAGAAGAAAAAATAGATTGAATAAAAAATTTATACAAAAATAGCCGATTTTGGCTATTTTTTGACGAAACTCTTTTATTATCTATACAACTGTGTTAAACTAGGGGTAGTTAAACAAGTGAGGAGTAATAAAATGCCTGAAATTAAACCTACTGAGGTGGAAAGCACAGCTAGCATTAAAGTTGTTGGCGTCGGTGGAGCGGGTGGTTCTGCTATTAACCGCATGAAGGAAGTCGGACTTAACGGCGTAGAATTTGTCGCGATTAACACTGATGCTCAAGCATTGCATCATTCAGATGCTGACGTTAAGGTTCATATCGGACAAGGTCTTGGTGCTGGTGGTGATCCCGAAAAAGGCCGTGAAGCAGCTGAAGAAAGTCGTGAGAATATCGGACAAGCTCTTGAAGGCGCAGATATGGTCTTCATCACTCTTGGTGCTGGTGGTGGTACTGGTTCTGGTGCTGGCCCACTCGTAGCAAAGGAAGCTAAGGCTCGCGACATCTTAACAGTTGGCGTCGTTACAAAACCGTTCACTTTTGAAGGTGCACAGAGAAGAGCAAATGCTGATAGAGCAATCTCAGAGCTCTCTGGTGAAGTTGATGCTCTTATCACAATTCCTAATGATCGCCTTCTCCAGACAATTGACCCAAGAACCCCACTTCTTGAAACCTTTAAGATCGCTGATGATGTTCTTCGCCAAGGTGTCCAGGGAATCTCAGAACTCATTACTGAACATGCACTTATCAACCTCGACTTTGCCGATGTTAAGGCAATTATGAAGAACGCTGGTTCTGCTCTTATGGGTATCGGTCGTGCTTCTGGTGAAAACCGTGCAAAGATTGCTGCTCGTCAAGCTATCGAGTCTCCACTTATCGAAGTTAAGATTGATGGTGCAAGAGGTGTCCTCTTCTCAGTCGCTGGTGGTTACGATATGTCAATGAGCGAAATCCAAGAAGCTGCAGAAGAAATTACTGGTGCTGTATCTCCAGATGCAAACATCATCTTTGGTGCATCAATTCGCCCAGAACTCAACGAAGAAATTGTTATCACAGTTGTTGCAACTGGCTTCGATTCAGATTATTATCGTCAAAAACGGGCTGAAGAGGCAGCTGTAAAGGAAGAAAGCTACGCAGAACCTGAATCATATGAGGCACCTGTAGCTGAGGCTGATGAGAGGAAAGAACCTGTAGAAGAATCTGCATGGGAAAAACCTGCGGAAGATGAGGATGATTTAGATATCCCACCTTCACTTCGTGCAAGACTTCGTGGAAAAAGAAAATAATAAGTAACGTCAGGAGGAAATAATCATGGCTAAAAATATAAAGATCGGGGACAGCAAGGTACTCGAGAGCCGTGAGAATCCTGATGGTACTATGATTCGTCGTCGTCGCGTCACTGCTGACGGAAGGCGTTTTACGACCTATGAACGCATTGAGATGCCTGCTCTTGTCGTTAAGAAAAGGAGCGGGAACAAGGAACAATTTGATCGCGATAAACTCCTCACAGCGGTCAGAAGAAGTGTCGGTAAGTTCTTTAATTCCGACATGGAAGTCGAAGATGTTGTCAATAAGGTTGTAGAGAGAGTCTATGATATCGGCAGCGACGAGATTGAATCAAAACAGATTGGTCAGGCAATTCTCGATGTGCTTGCCTCTGTGAATGAAGTTGCATATGTACGTTTTGCTTCTGTTTTCTTGGAATTCAAGACGCTTGAAGATTTCGAAAACATTATTCGCTCGCAACGCGAAGAAAATAACAAATAGAAAGGGATAATATGAGGGTGGTGATGGTTTGTCGTGACAATACGGAATATACCAGAGAAGCTTTTGATTGGATGACTGATTTTAAGCGCGAAACTGGTGTTGACGTAGAACTAGAAGATCCGGAAACTATATCTGGAGAACTCTTTGCAACGCATCATGATATTGTTCAATATCCAACAGTTTGTGTCTTAAGGGACGATTCAAAGGTTCTCTCAAAATGGGTAGGGAAATTACCTCAGTTTGAAGAGGTGACTTACATTATGCGTAATGCATAATTTGTGGTATACTATATACAATGAATTATAGAGAAAAAGCTGACGAGCTGTTTTCTTGGGCGCAAACTCAACCTCGCGCATCTATTGATTGGGAAAATCACTCCAGGGATGTTGCTAGGGTTTGTGAGATTGTGGCTAAGGCGGCAGGCATGGATTCTGACCTCGCATACGTGAAAGGCCTGCTTCATGATGTCTATAAGTCAATTGAGCGTGATAATGAAATCTTCACAGAAGTTGATGGCAATGAAATTATGTCGATGACACATCCATTCAAGGGCTATCGTCTTTTGATGGAAAAAGGTTTTCCAGAAGCGGCAAGAAGCGCTCTTACACATACTTTTTATAATATATACGATTCGCTTTAACCGGAGAGACCTAGACAGACCT
>CAMZGF010000048.1 GCA_947306315.1 uncultured Candidatus Saccharibacteria bacterium | reverse complement strand
GAGATGCACGCGGACGAAGACAAGAAGAAACGCGAAGCTGTCGATGCAAGAAATCGTCTCGAAAACGCAGTCTACCAAGCTGAAAAGATGCCTGATGAATACAAGGATAAAATCAGCGATGAAGATAAAGAAACTATCAAGAAAGCTGTCGAAGAAGCAAAAGAAGTCTTGAAAGATGAATCAGCAGATCAAGAAAAAATCGAGGCTGCTACAAAAGAACTTAACGACAAAATCATGCCAATCGGCGCAAAGATGTATGAAGCTGCATCAAAAGATGAAGCAAAAGACGAAAAGAAATCAGATGACAAAAAGTCAGATGATGATGCCGTAGAGGGTGAGGTAGTAGATAAATAAACCTAAATAACAGAGGTAGCAAAGAGCCACATCTTGAAAAATGTGGCTTTTTGTGGTATAATAATAAGATATGGGTAAGAAGAATAAAAATAAAGCAAACGAACCTCAGCAAGTCACGAAAGCTGAGACTGAAATTCTTCTTGAATTACTTGAAAAAACTCTTGAAATAGACGGTGATGTCGTCGAATTTGGTTGTTATCGTGGTGACACTAGTATCCTCCTTGAACGTCGCCTCGAGAAACATCGTCTCGAAAAGCCAGATAACCATCTAAAGCTCCTCTGGATCTATGATTCTTTTGAAGGCCTTCCAGCAAAAACTAAAGAAGACCAAAGTGTTGCTGGAGACCAGTTCAAATCTGGCGAACTTTTAGTCACAAAACGCGAAGTTATCGAAAAATTTAAGCGAAACGGTCTCAGGCTTCCAAAGATTAAAAAGGGTTTCTTTGAAGACTTAAATCCTGAGGAAGATGTTCCTGAAGAAATTGCTTTCGCATTCCTCGACGGCGATCTCTATACAAGTATTAAAACGAGCTTTAAACTTGTTGAAAATCGCATGGCAAAAAACGGCATCATTATAGTTCATGATTATGATAACCCAGAACTCCCAGGCTCAAGCCGCGCGGTTGACGAATGGCTCCGCTCTCATCCTGGAAAAACTCTTGAGAAACGCGAAACTCTTGCCATTATAAGATAAACATAAACACTATTGACAAGCCTAATTTTTTGGTGGATAATATAGGCGTAAAGGTCATTTTTGCAAATAAAAATTTAAAAACATGAAACATATTCTTAAACACATTTTCATGTGGGTGGCGCTTGCTGCGTTCATTGCTGTCGCTGTACCAAAATCAGTATTCGCTGATGAATTTATAAGTGTAAAAACTTCGGACGAGCTTAGAGCCAGGTTTGCTCTAAATACTGGCGGAAATGTCAGAATGGATGAAGATATTACTCTTTCTGGTAACTATTCCATGAAATCACCGATGAATCTTGACCTAAATGGCCACGTTCTCACAATTGCAAACGGCAAATGTCTCTTTGCTTACTCGGATATTACAGTTTTTGACTCCCAAAACAAAGAGGATAGCGGAATTATTGGTAGCTTTGACAACAACTATATATTACGTGTTGGTAGCACTACTACTTCCGGAAGCATTACTCTTGAAAACAGCAAAATTATCTCGACTAGCACTAATGGCGGTAGAGGAATTCTTATTATCAAAGGCAGCGTCACGGTTAATGGCGGTTTAATCGAGGCTCCAGGATACGCAATTGCCAACAATGACGCAGCTGGCGAAATCACTCTAAACAATGGTACGATTAGAGCTACAACTAATGTTGCCGGTATATACAGTAATGTAAACGGTTCAAAACTCACAGTTAACGGCGGAACAATCTCCTCGCCAAATTTTGCGGTGTATCAGGCCGGCACTTTTACTATGAATAATGGCGTAATCGAAAGCGCAGGTACCGCAATTAGGATTAACCCAAATTCACAGGTTGAAATAAATGGTGGTAGAATCGAAACCACTTCAAGCACAATCGGCAACGCGTTGGCTCTCCAAGACGGCACAGTTGCAGTTATTAATAATGCTGAAATTTATGCTAAAAACGGCGTCGGCGAAGATTTGGGCGCTAGCTGTATCGTCGCGTTCAAAAACGTGGACCTTACAATCAATAATGCGGTGCTTGAGGCATGGGGCCATGCAATCAGCGGCAACGGCTCGTGGGAAGGTGATACCGAAGGTACAAATGCAAAAATCACAATCAATGATGGTAAAATCACTTCATCCTATGGTGCTGCTCTTTATATTCCTCAAATAAACGGTGAAACCGTGATTAATGGTGGAGAAATGACTGGTGCTACAGGCATCGAAATACGGGCCGGAAAACTCACAGTCAAAGGCGGTAAAATTACCGGCACTGGTGAGTATTCAGTTATCGATAATACCAATGGCAATACAACTACAGGCGCAGCAATATCGGTCGCTCAACATACTTCCAAACAACCTATCGAAGTTATTATTGAAGGTGGCGAAATGAGCGCAGCTGTACCAATTAGCTTCACAAACCCACTTAATCTTGATCAGAGTATCGTCGACCAAGTAAGTATTACAGCAAGAGGCGGCTACTTCAGCTCGAGTGTCGATGAGTATGTTGAAGACGGCTATTCGGAAGTCTGGATGACTCACGACGGCAAGCGCATGGTCTATATTACCAAGCCACATTATATTGATACAAATAACAGTGAACATTTCCGCGTCGCAAGAACTCGCGCTCTTGTGTTGGATGAAATCGAGCTTGAGACCAACGCCCCAGAAGGTTATATCGTAAAATTTGAAATTGAAGATTCAGATGGTAATAAAATTGAAGTCGTAAACAATAAATTTATCATGCCAGATTCAAACATCGTAATCACGGCTACACTTGAAAGAATTCCAGAAGAACCTGCAACTCCTGAAACCCCATCTGAAGATGTGCCAGAAGTTCCTGATACTGGTATTGTTACGCCAGTTGAGTCGATAACAAAAACTTCGGTCTTAGTTGGCGCAATCGTCGGTGGACTTGCCGGGTTATTCGCCTCAAGAAAGAAAATCAAAACTCTCTTTGAGTAATTATTGAACTAATAAAACGATTAAAACGATCGAAGCTAAAACTACGCGATAATAGCCAAAGGCTGAAAGTGCGCCTTTCTTTTCGAGGAACTTCATTACGAAGGTGAGCGCAAGCATACCGAAGATAAATGCAACGATATTAGACAAGATAAGCATGCCAGCGTTTGCTGCAATATATGCGCGTGAGCTTGATGAAACGAGCGATTTAAGACAAACGCCAATCATGATTGGCAAGGAAGCCATGAATGAATAGTTAGCAGCCGACTTTGAATCCATACCCATTACGCGGCCGGCAAGAATTGTTGAACCTGAACGTGAAACGCCAGGGATTAGCGCGAGAGTTTGGATAAGACCAATTGAAAATGCACGTTTGTGGGGGAGCTCCTCCTCATTTTTAACTCTTGAAAGATGTGGCAATTTGTCGACAATAATCATTAAAATACCGATTAGACCAATTGAAATTGCGATTGTATAAAGTGATGAGAAAAATCCATTTGATTCAATAAAATCAGAAAGTAAAAATCCTATAATTCCAGCAGGAATCGAAGTGAGAAGTAAATTGATTGCCATATGCCAATCTTTTTTCTTAAATACATCGTTTAGGATTTTCGCGATGCGTTTCCTGTAATACCAAAGTAGCGCAAAAAGCGTGCCAAAATTAATGAGTTCAAGGAAGAAGTGAAAATCTTCTGCTCTAGCGCCTGCACCGATTATTCTCTGTGTGATTTCGAGATGCCCAGAAGATGAAACTGGGATAAATTCTGTTACGCCTTGTATAAAACCTAAAACAATTGATTCAAAAATATTCATGTTCCCATTATACTTGTGTTTTGAAATCGAGTCAAAGTGAATTATAATGAAAAAAATCTCTGCGCGCAGAGAGTTGTACATTATAAGGAGGTGTAGAAAATGCCGGGATTGGTTGTAAAGACAACAAGTGTTAGTGATAAAAAACAAATGTTCTTGAACATCACTGTTGAGGGTGGAATTTCTACGACGTTTGAGCTTTCTCTTAGTGATCGCAGCGTGTATGGTAATGGTTCAAAGGAATTCCGCGCGAATTACAATAAGTGTTGTGAACTGTTAGCGAAAAACAAAGTCCACCTGCTTTCTTTGAACTTAGTGGAGGGCGACGATTTTATAATTGGGCCACCAACGCTTTCTCTGCAACGCGATCATGATGAGATTAAGGATTATTGCAAGAAGGTCGGAATTAGCCAACCGCCGAAGGAGATGGAAATATCGAAACTTGAGGTAGACATAACTGTTCCTCATGGCGAAGCGGTTAAGATAGTCGCGTACAGAATAGGCCTTCGGCTCTATGCAGTCAATAATGACGGGCCTGAATTCATTACCACCGAAAACCTCGAAGAGGTAAAAGAAGCAACCGGATTATACTTCTAAGAAAGGCCCCGCTAAGGCGGGGCTCTTTACTTTTCTGGAAAAATATGTATAATAATATGAAGACAAAATAATAATTAACTTTTTGAGTAAGGAAAAAATTAATGCCGATTATTAAATCCGCAAAAAAGGCTGCTCGCCAAGCAGTTAAACGCACCGCTCACAACGGTGAAATCAAGAAAGCAATCAAAGCTGCTCTTAAAGCTTTTAAAGCAAACCCAACAGCAGAGAATGCATCAAAAGCACAATCAGAATATGACAAAGCTGCTAAAAAAGGTTTAATCAAGAAGAATACTGCATCACGCCGCAAAGCTGCTGTCGCAAAAATCGCTAAAGCTGCTGGTGCAAAAGCAACCGCAAAACCAGCTGCTAAAAAAGCAACTACAGCAAAAGCTCCAGTAAAAGTTGCTACAAAACCAGCTACAAAGAAGCCAGTTGCTAAAAAAGCAACTACTGCAAAGAAGCCAGCTGCAAAGAAACCAGCAACAAAGAAAGCTTAAATATTAAAAGGATCCGCGAAATGCGGGTTCTTTTTTGTTGAAAAGTCGGCAGTTGTTCTTTTATAACGATTATAATTAAAAGATTGGCATCTCTACCCGCTTATGTTAAAATAAATAATGTAAATAAGGTCACATAAACAATGAAAAATC
>CAMZGF010000047.1 GCA_947306315.1 uncultured Candidatus Saccharibacteria bacterium | reverse complement strand
AATTCTTATTTTTTTGCTTTTTTTTTTGGTGTCTGGGTGTTTGTGGTGTTAGAATTTATTTGTGCCCAAATTGGGCACAAATAGGTGAAAGAAGTAACGAATAGTTTTTCGAGAAATTTGAAAAGAGGAGTTTAGGCATTTATTTTTGCTTGTTCATCGTTCATATTCAGAGAGAATGTATACCCCGCTATACATTCCTGCGGAATGAGCGGGCTCTGCGAGGCTTAGGTTTTATAGATTTTTTAACGTTTTGCCGTGAATTAGCTGTTTAGTTTTTTTAATAGTTCATTAATATAAGGATAAGTTGTTGCCAATGTGCTTCCGATAGAACCTTCTAAAACATTTCTCATTGACTTACAAATTTCTTTTATGAATCCTATTTTGGGTTTTGGCGATTTCAGTTGGCTTTCAATGGTCTCTATATCTGCTTGGAGTTCTGATTGCTGATGATTATTAGGTAAGTTTTTTGTAATTTTTTTCAGTTCAACAAGTAGTGATTTAACTGTTTCAATTTCTGTGTCGTCTTTTTTTAAGTTCATTATGTTATGGTTGCCTTGCTGAAGTTGGGAATTTGTAAAAGTACAGCTATAATTATTGATAACCGTACTACCTGATTCTATATGAGGATATTTACCTTTGACGGTCATATTTTCACCTACATTTTCTTGATTTTCCGATTTTAATACTTTATGCGGTTTTTGTTCGTTTTCCTTGCTATTTTTAAGTCTTGTTGGTATTGCTCCACATCCGAGAAGAAATGCAATTGTTGTCATGATAACTTTTCCTGTTGGAAATGTTCCAGTTTCTTCATATCCGTTACTGATGAGGGGAATCATGATTGCTAACCACATAACAATAAGAAATGGATTGATATTCTTTTTCAAATTCATAACGATTCTCCAGTATTACTGCAAATGCCCAGTGTCTTATTTCTTTGCCGCTAAGTATTTTACATCGTTTGTCATTGAGTCTAAGAAAAGTGAGATTGTAAGGTCTTGCATAGAATAGATATTTGAAAGGGCATCACCGTCTTGCTTTACCATTTCTGCAATGTTCATTTCATTAAACTTAAAGTCAGATATGACTCTGTGCATTAAAATGTTACTTAGCGATTCGTTCCAATATTTTTTTATTTTCCGTTCGCTGATTCCATATGTTTCTCTTAATTCGTTAATACCGCTATGGTTAAATATTTCATTAGGAGAACATAAGTTGTGATAGTTTTTACTTATCATCTGCAAGGATTTTAAATCTAATTTTTTGATTAGCAATTTATACGCACTTTCGCTTAATGTCGCTATGAGAATTGAAATATTGCTTGCATTCGGTAATCTTTCGATAAAATTTTTTAGCCTAATAAAAGTTTTTAATTTCATATTTGCTCCGCAGATGATTTCCTTTAAGCAATCTGCCTGGTAGCAAAGAGTTTGTGGAAAAATTATTTGGTCATAGCTGTGAATCATTATTCTTATTTCTTGTTCATATTTCCATAAATCAGATTTACAAGTTAATATTTTTAATAAGCTTTCTCGTTCATCTGTCATATCAATTGAAGGTCGTTTGTCGAATGAGACATATTGTATGGGGAGTAGTCTGCAAGCTTTGCCATTGGGAAATAATTTTTGATTTTTAGTTTCATCGAAGAAGTTTGCCAGATGTTCGTCGCTTTCATTTATGTCGAATCCAAGACAAACTCCACTATGATTATTTGCGTAATGAGACCACATCAATATATTAGCCTTGTCTCTGGAAAAGCAAGTAATACCGCGCTTAGCGTTATTCAGTTTATTGTAATCACTGTGTTTAAAAATGGTATTAAATGCCGAAGCAGACATATTATGAGCTTCGTTAATAAAAATATCACTGAAATTACTACTATTATCTTGTATATAAATATCGAGTAATGCGTTACGAGATTCAGAACTTATGTTGTAGCTTGGCGCATTATCGAACGGGTCATTGAAACTGTCAGGCGTACTGAAGTATAACTTAGAACCTTCGATATTTTTTCTCGTAAAATTATTCTCGTCTTTTTCTTGCCACGGTGCATACTTGTATAACATCAAATTAGTCCTCCTTGATGTATCAGCATATGTCTGCTAAGCCTACTAGTCTGTTGAGTGAGAAAATTTTGCTGATGTCAGTGTGACTGTACGGCTTAATTGAATTATTCTCGACCATTTTGATGAAGACGGTAACGGGCATAGCGGAACCGTTCACGCGAGATACTCTTACGATTTCATGTAACGGATTGGCGATGGTGTTTGAGAATCCACCAGCAATATAAGAAAAAAATCCTATCGGCAATCTGCTTGAGCTGTAATTCTTGATGTCGGGCAAGTAATGATAAATCATCCTATCCCGATGAGTGCTGGGCAAATCGTAGCGACTATACGCTTTTGTGTCAATTATCGCCTGAAAATCAGCGTTGTCGCTAACGAGCAAGATGTCTGGAACCTCTCTGCCACTTGCCGCACTACCGAGCCATGTGGAATCGAACTTAAAAATTTCGCGAAAAATATTTGCAGTCGCTTCTTCAAACTGCCGACACTGTTCTCGACCAGAAAACGCCATTTCAAAGTAGTTTGCCATGAACGCACCAATGGAACCATGTGGAAAGTGTTTCTGCAGAACTTCGGCGACGACAGATGATTTTATTCCGCTTTGTTCTGTCATGCGTTCAATAAGAGCTGGAGTAATTGCACCAATAGGTTCTTTCAAGGCTGTGCCAATGAAAACCTTCTTAACCCTAATTTCAGCAATCACAAAGGGAGTCACAGTTCTAGTCGCAAGTAAATTTCGTGTGTCCTTAATGTGCTTCGTATCCAAACCATAACGACGCTGAAAAAACTCGTGCTCATAAGGACGCCCAATGAATGGTATAGGTCTGCCAACGATTTGAGCGACTTCTTCTGTTCGTTCCGGCAGTATTCGTAGCTTACCATCTTCACGAACAAGCAGTTGAGTATATTCAAGCCAATTGGCAATCGTGTTTGCAATATCCAGAAGGTGAGCAAAAGGATTATTGAAGTTCACATTGCCTTTGGAAGAAGTGTACTTCAAAGCAAAATCTTTTTCCAAGCAAGCGTCGCCAAAGTTACGAAATTCAACTAAGCGTGAGACTATTTTTTCATAGCACTTATCCGACTCGTCCTCTGCCTCGATGATAATTATCTTCGCTATTTCTTCCTGCGTTAGGTATTGAATACGGCGGTCGTTAAGCAATTTTAGTAAAAACCAGAACGGATGGATTTTAAAGCGTTCGTTGACATTAACACCGTGTCCAACAGAAAACGCTGATGGAAACTGATACTTCAAGATTTGATTCGTCAATATTCTTACTGGTGACTCACCGTTCAGGATAGCTTCGCCGGCTAAAGTCAACTGTAACTTTCGCGTCGATTCTTGAGTAAAAATCAAACCCAAACTGACGAGCCACGCTTTGTATGTTCGTCCGCCGCCACCAGTTTGGTCACGCCTGTCGCCTATGCGCTTTAATCCGCTCTTTTCCAGCTCGCTTTCTAAAGATAAATGCGTACCACGCTCTCCAACCCAAATTGCTTCCGTCGTTGATTCAGCAACAACAGCCAGCACATCAGGAATAGAATTCAATTTTCTTTTCGGACGAGTTACCCACCAATAATTAAGCACAATTTTTTCACCAACTCTAGATTTTTATGTTGCAAGGAACTGATTCATAGTCAATACCTTCCATAGTTCGAAGAACAGCCTCAAAGATAATCTTAGCTCCACGACAAGGAACCGCCATACCAATTTGACGACGAACCTTTTCACGCGTACCAAAAAACTCGTAGTCGTCGGGAAAAGTCTGGAGCCTAGCTCGTTCGCGATTAGTTAAAGCGCGATCCTCTTCATAGTGATACATATGAGTTCCACCACCACCCGAACCCGTCACCGTGTAAGCAGGTTTATCCGGCTCAAGACGCTTGTAAATTTGGCTTATCTTCGCGCCCTTAACGTTTAATCTCATATCTTCCGGCATATCAGCGTTGAATGCATTCTGACCTGGCTTTATATACCGGAGTCGCTCGACAACTTTATCAGACATGAAGGGTATCTCGTGATTAAACGCCATATCATCAATCGGCGGATTGTTCAGAGCAGTCCTTACTGAAATATCCACATCCTTATAAGGCGTCGTCGAGGGCGGTCTAAAATCACACGGCAAATCGTCTCGAATACCCACAATAATAATTCTGTGTCGTGCTTGCGGAACGCCATATTCCTCGAACTTGTACATATGCGGAAAAACTTTATAACCTGCAGAGATTAAATCAGCTAAAACTTTTTTGAAAGCGAATCCCTCGTTAGCACTGGACAGACCACTGACATTTTCGGCAAGAAACCATTGTGGCTGAAATGTTCGCAGAACCTCAACACCGTAAGTGTACAGAGCACCATAACTTCCGTCAAAGCCTTTTTGCTCACCGACAATAGAGAAGTCATTACACGGGAAACCAAAAGAAAATGCGTCAATGTCCGACAAGTTTCCGCGACTAATTTCGAGTTCGCGTACATCTTGGCAAATTACACTGTCAGCATAATCGTCCTTACAAATGTTATGTCGGTAAGTCTGGCAGGTTAAGTTATCAATGTCATTCGCCCATGCGTGAACAATCCTTGTATTCCAGTCGCCAATATCCGCGTTCAAAGCTCCCCAAGCCAGTCCACCCGGACCGCAAAAGAGTTCCCCCATTCTGTAGACCATAACAATTCCTCTTTTTCACACGTGAGATTTTTTCCTTAGAAAAGAAAAGCTAAATGTCTGGCACACAATCAAAATCACTTATCGGCTCTCCACCAAATTCGTCCTCTCCAAAATGATTGAACATGGCACAATACGTAAACGGTATCTCCGCGCCTATCTGCCCATTACGATGTTTCAGTATCACTGCCTGCATATCTCGATTCTGCTTGGACTTGAGCTTGCGAACTTTTTTCTCTTGTTGCCCTTGCTTGCCCTTTGAGCCGTCGACTATTGAATCCATCGCTGCCATTTGCAAGCCGATGCAAACG
>CAMZGF010000046.1 GCA_947306315.1 uncultured Candidatus Saccharibacteria bacterium | reverse complement strand
GATTTTTATAATAAAACCATATTATCGCCATAGTGTTTTTCTTCTAAAATTGAAATAGTTTTTGCTAAACCTTTTGGGATAAATATTTTGACTTTTCTATTTAGTTTATTTAATTGGCCATAATATCTACTTGGTAATTCGGTAGTGAATATCATAATCTCAGTTTTTTCCAACATATTAGCAAAATCAAGATAATGAAAAACTGAATCTGACTTCACGTTTTCATCAAAGAAACAAATCTCTTTCTGTCCAACTATTGGTAAAAGGGCATCTGCAATACTTTTACCACTCAAATCAAAACCAATTATATCAGTCGGCCGACCATAAGGATCCTCAACCTTCTTCAAAACCGCATCCACAATATCCATATCGCAAATTATACACTAAAATATGCTATAATTACAGACAATATAACAGATATCACAGGTTGGTTATGAATTTAAAGATAGGAATCTTGAATTTCTAAACCAACCCGTTTTCTATTTCTTATAACCTACTATTTCAAAAACTTTGCGAGGCTGTCGGTACTCATCATCATCACGAGTCATTTCATTTTCTTCATGTCGCAATTCACTAAAAACTCCAAAAAATTTATCTATATCCCCCTCATTAAAAAGCCTCTTCGCATAATCACCTTCCCAATAATAATTCTTCTCAATTTCGTTTCCAATTTCTTCGATAGGGTTTTGATAATTGCCAGAAGAAACAACCCTTGCAAGCAAAACCCCTCCCGATTTTAATATTCTCTGAATTTCAGAAATGATTTTTTTAGTGGTTTCGAAGTCAAAATAATGTAACGACAAATCCGCAACCACAATGCCATAACTATCATCATCAAAAGGCAATTCCTTCGTCATATCTACTTTTTTTACCGTACTATTTTTCACAAATTGTTTAACGTTTTCTAGCGCATCATCGGCAAAATCACAAGAAATCACATCATAACCATGTTCTATAAGGTATTTTGTATCCGCACCATTTCCACAACCTAAATCAAGTATTAGATCGTCCTTATGTTCTTTCAGTAAATCCTCATATTTATCCAACCAATTATCAAAAACCGGCACGCCAGAACGCTTTTTCGCCCAATTGTTCCACATCGTATAGCTTCCATCTTCCATAGCTATAATTATAACTCAAAATATGTTATAATTATATATGTTATGAATTTAAAGATAGGAATTGTTGGTCTTCCAAACGTCGGTAAATCGACGTTATTTAACGCGCTCACAAACGCTGGCGCTCTCGCTGCGAACTATCCTTTTGCCACTATCGAACCAAACGTTGGCATTGTTCCAGTTCCAGACGAACGTCTTGATGTTCTTGCAAAAATGTATGAGACTGAAAAAGTTGTTCCGGCAACTGTCGAGTTTGTTGATATTGCAGGTCTCGTTGCTGGAGCATCTAAAGGTGAAGGTCTTGGCAACAAATTCCTTGCTCACATCCGCGAATGTCAGGCAATCTGCCACGTCGTCCGTGCGTTCGTAAACGACGACATTGTTCGCGCAGACCAAAAAGTTGAAACTGATATCATTGCTCAAGCAAAAGATGATATCGACATTATTAATCTCGAACTCCAACTTGCCGATGAGGAGACAAAAGCAAAAGTTGAAGCAAAACGCAAAAAAGATCCAGCAGACGAAAACATTCCATATCTAACTGACAAGCCAGTCATCTATATGTTTAATGTTGATGAAAATGGTCTTACCGATGACGATCTTAAATCAAAACTAAAAGCACTTGTCGCTCCAAACGAAGCAATCTTCGTCAACGCAAAACTCGAAGAAGAAATGTCAGACATGAATCGCGCTGAAAGGAAAGAGTTCCTTGAAAGCTACGGTGTCACCGACGATGCTCTCGGCGAACTTATTAAGGCAGCGTACAGTACTCTCGGCCTTCAATCCTTCCTCACTGCTGGCAAAAAGGAATGCCGTGCTTGGACAATTAAAAAAGGCGCAACCGCTCCACAAGCTGCCGGAACTATTCATACCGATTTCGAACGTGGCTTCATCGCTGCAAGCATATGTAATTTCGATGACTTAAAAGACCTCGGTTCAGAACAAGCCGTAAAGGCTGCCGGAAAGCTCCGCACCGAAGGCAAAACTTATGTTATGCAAGATGGCGACGTCGTAGAATTCAAATTTAACGTCTAGCTTTTCTTGAAAAACAGAAGAAATATGATAGAATAACATAAAGTAAAGGAATAAAATGGCTAAATCAAAGAATTTAAAGGCTAAAGTTGTCGTTGCCAAACTTGGTCGCAACAACAACCATAAACACTCTGCAAAGAGAAAACACAACGGTTAAAAAAGTCCCGCAAGTAGCGGGATTTTTTATATTGGCTAAATACTAACGCCTATAGCTCGTTCGTTTGGGCAACTAAAAAGAACACGTACCATAGCATCTTTTTCGGAAACTGAAACCCAAAGACCATACTTATATTTTACGGCTATTTGTCTAGCTATATATTGGCACCTAAAACTCTTATTCTTTGGCAGCCATGTTGCCGCATCACCATCAGATTTTTGCATATTTGCGCTTGCGTCTGCGGCCACGAGATTTAAAGGATCGGTTGCGATTTGGTAACGTATATCTTTAGTCTTGTATTGCGCACCTTTTTGCCATGCGTCAGACAAAGCAACGATATGGTCAATTTGCACATTCTTCGATATCTGAGATTTATCTGTAAACTCGACAAATTCTCCATTATATGGCTCATAATAATTTCCGGCAACAACCGTGCATTTGTCATCAGCAAGCTTTGCCGTCTCACCGAAATCGCGCTTTAGAATTCGCTGTCTTAGATTGCAACCATTTTCGCTTGGCCAAGTATCATAAAATTGATCTCGCGAATAACCAGTTTTTGGTGCGCGTCCTTTAACTTCAATTTTCTCTAACACATCAGTTGCAAGCGGAGCGTTTCCGTCGATTATTGATTCTGATGTAGTGTCAGTATCAGTTGCATGAGAATTTGGAAAGATCCTCTTAACCCCATCAACAAAATCTGAAAGATAAACTTTCTCCCAAGCTGCTGGGTTTAGGAGCACTGCAAAAACAAAAATCGCCACTGATGCGAGCGCCCATCCAATCCGCCTTCTTCGATACTTGCTCTTCATTTCTACCTTTTTGCGACCGACATTATGTCTTCGTCGGAACTAAAATTATCTTCTGGTAAATCTCCAAGTAATTTTTCTATGAGCATTTTTAAAGTAAGAAGTCCAGTAATCTTACCGTCAGTATTTACTACCATAAAGAAGTATGAATTTGTACGAAGAAAAGCCGACATAGCCTGCGTTAATGTGTAATTTTCTCGCATATAATATACATTTTCATCAAGAAACGACGCCGCACGATCAGTATCTTTAATTTCAAGTGAATTAAGCGAGTTTGTATGGATAACGCCGGCAACTCCGCCTTTTGTGTTTAAAACAGGAAAATGTGAGAAGCCAGATTTATATAATTTATCAAGTGTGAGTGGACCCATAAAATCATTCACATGTACGAAAGTAATTTTTTCTCGCGGGAGCATAATACCGCGGACCTTCATACTCGAAAAACTCATAGCCGTCATAATTCTGTCTCTATCAGATGACTTCAAGATGTCTTCTGGAAGTTTTTTAAGGACCCAAATTAAATCTTCTTCAGATTCAGGCAAGAATATTTCTGGTACATTATTTGTACTGCGATATTTTTCAAGACGGGGCACAAGCAGGTCTGCGAGCCACGTCATAAAGCCTCTTCTCTCCTTTTTTTCTTCCATAAACCTCCGATTTTCCGCCCACCAGTCCCCATGTGTTGTATAATATATATTATATCAAAATAGGAGGAAAATGAGAAAAACTACAGCTGTTATCATCAGTCTTCTCATCGTCGCAATTGCTATCGTTGCTGGAAACGCATTTATTCAGAAAAAGATTTGGTCCGATGGCGTCGCAAAACTCGATGAATGGTCAGTAATTGAGGGTAACGAGTATAACGGAAATATTAAAGACATTGTTATTGGTAATGAAAGTGCAAAGGTAACAATTATTGAGTATGCTGACTTCCAGTGCTCTGCATGTGCAATTTCTTTCCCATATATCCATGAAGTTGTGAAGGAATTCGGTGATGACGTTTTGTATATCTATAGAAACTACGCCATCCAATATCATAACAACGCAACTGCTGCAGTAACTGCCGCTTACTCTGCAAATAACCAAGGATATTTTGAAAAATTTGCGGAAATAATCTTTGAAAAACAGAATGATTGGTTCTACTCAGAAGGCGAAAAACGTGATAAGCAATTCGAGGAATATTTTGTCGCTGCATCTGAAGGTGAGGGTGACATTGAAAAATATCGTGCAGATTTAAAATCCGTAAATATTAAGAATAAGATTGCTGTTGACCGCGAGCTTGCAAATCGCGTAAACCTTTCTGCGACTCCGCTCATTTTCATTAATAAAGAAAAATTCGATATTACTTCAACGAAAGAATCTGATTTTAAAGAAAACCTAAAAAATCGTATTAACGACGCGCTTAAAGCCGCAAACACATAAAACTAGAAAAAGCTTATGCTTGAAAGTATAAGCTTTTTTTGGTACAATGATACACGTTGTTCGTTTTTCCCAAGCGAATTTATGTCTCAGGTCGATTGGTTCTAATGGAGAATAAATCCGCTGACACGAGGTGGGTCAGGTCGTCAGAACAACAAAACAATAAGGAGTTGAATTTTAACATGCGTAGACTTAAACGTGATTTATCACGCAAGAAGTCGAAACTTCCTCCTGCTCCATGGCAGGAGTTCATCGAATACTAATTCGAGCATGAATCCCCTCTTTAAAAGAGGGGATTTTTGTGTTATAATAAACAGGTTAATTATAGAGAAAAAATTATGAGAGATTTATCACTAGATTTAAAAGGAAAAATTGGCGAAAAAGTATTAGTTAAAGGTTGGGTCAATTCACGTCGTGATCACGGTGGACTTATCTTTATTGATCTTCGTGACGAGAAGGGAATTATCCAGCTTGTTGTTACTCCTGACACAAAAGATGCGTTTGCTCTCGCAGAAACCGTCCGTGATGAATATGTCCTCGCTGCAACTGGTAGCATCCGCGAACGCTCACCTGAGCTCAAAAATCCAAACATTGAAACTGGCGATATTGAACTCGTCATTGAATCTCTCGAACTTTTAAACCGCTCTGAAACACCTGCGGTTAATACTCATGATGATGGCCCTGAATCTGGTGAAGATCTCCGTCTTAAATATCGCTATCTTGATCTTCGTCGCCCATACATGCAGAAGATGCTTCGCCGTCGTTCTGATTTCTATAGATTTCTCCGCAACTACATGTACGAGAAGGACTTTATTGAAGTTACTACTCCAATTCTTGCAAACAGCTCTCCTGAAGGTGCACGCGATTTCCTCGTTCCAAGCCGCCTTCACCCAGGCACTTTCTACGCTCTTCCACAAGCACCGCAACAATTTAAACAGCTTCTGATGGTTTCCGGCTTCGAC
>CAMZGF010000045.1 GCA_947306315.1 uncultured Candidatus Saccharibacteria bacterium | reverse complement strand
ATGCATTGTGTTCAGATCCAGAAGGAAAGACTGTCACATTCATAGTAATGTTAGTTTTCATTCCCACATTATTTTGCGATCGTCCGTTAAGGATGGCTGGTTCAGTGGTGTTCTTCGAGGTAGTCTTCATAGTTTTATGTCATATGAATAAAACCGAACCAACTTTATCGGTCGATATTATCGATGCCGTAATGTTTGGAGCGCTCGGAATTGCTAGTGGAACAACGATTAGCTGTATGAAGGCAAAGAGCTACGTCAATGAACAAAAACTCCAAGAGATTGGCAGAATCGATCAGCTTACAAAGATAAATAACCGCAACGCCTACGAAATCGACAGGTATCATTTCGCGAGAAAATGCCGTCATTCCTTGGCCTGCATATTTATCGACGTCAATGGTCTCCACGAATTAAACAAAAGAGACGGCCATGAAGCTGGCGATGAAATGCTTAAAACCATTGCAAATCTTATAAAGCATTATTTTGGAGAAGAGTTGTCTTATCGCATAGGCGGCGACGAATTTGTTATTTTCATACCAGATTCAAAGTTTGCTGAATGTAAGAATGTCATCGATCAGCTAAAGAAAGATATCGAAGCGGACAATTATCACATTGCAGTCGGCTACAGCGCTCAAAGCACAAGAAGACTCAATATCTTAGAGCTCGTAAACGCAGCTGAAAAAGAGATGTATGACGACAAACAAGAGTATTACGATAGTATCGAAACAGGCGAAAGTATAAGAAATAGTAGAGACTAACACGACCGAAAGGGCCACAATTGTGGCCCTTTTTCATGCTATAATAGCCATATGCAATTAAAATCACTCAGTAAATTCTTCAAAATCTGGTATCCGTCATTTTTGATGATGATGATTATCTTTATCATGAGTTCCTTTGCTGCTGCTGATTCAGACAAACAGTCTGGACTTATTATAAATTTCCTAACAACTATCTTCCCAAATATCAACCCAAATGGCATCATCATTAAAATTGTTAGAAAATCTGCTCATTTCACCGAGTTCGCACTTCTTGGCTATTTCACTGCTCGCGCATTTAAACTCAGCAAAAGATCCCCACTCTGCTCGATTTTAGCCTGCACAGTCTATGCTGCAACTGACGAATATCATCAAAGCTTCGTGCCTGGTCGTAGTGCCGAATTTAAAGACGTTGCTATTGATATTATTGGTGCCTCATTTGGAGTCGGCATCTATCTACTATCACACCGCAAAAACTGACGTTTTTCTTGACATAGGTATTTCGTACGCTATAATATTGACAAGTCCTACGGGACAATTTTTTATTGGAAGGAGTAAATATGGCACACGTCACTAGAATCAAAGCTGGCGACAAAAAGTCTGAAGACGAGCCAAAAAAACAATCTACCTCTAAAAACGTTCGAAAAGCTGTAAAAATAGCTAAAGAGATCGTTAAGGAGAACAAAAAGGCAGTCAAAAAAGAGAAAAAGCCGATGCCGATGCCACTTCGCATCATCACCGCGCCTTTCCGCTTTATTGCAAAACCATTCATCGCCCTCGGACGATATATCAAAGGTTCTTCAGAGGAAATCCGCCAAGTTCGTTGGCCAAACCGTAAAGCAACCTGGAAGCTCGTTGGTGCAATCTTCGTCTATGCAGCACTCTTCATTATTCTCGTAATGCTTCTCGATGCATTATTTAACTTCATCTTTAGTCAAATTATTAGATAGAAAGGAAATATATGGCAGTAAACCGTTATGATGGCAGCCGTGCATGGTACACAATCTCTACCTACTCTGGCTACGAAGATAAGGTCGCAGAATCAGTCAACGACCGTCTCGATAAACCTGAATTCAAAGGAAAAATCTTTGGAGCAATGGTTCCAAAAGAAAAATCAATCGAAATTAAGAACGGCAAACGCACAGTCGTTGACCGCAAAATCTTCCAAGGCTACGTTCTCGTTGAGATGTGTCTCTCAGATGAGACTTGGTACATCATCCGCAACACCCCAGGTGTAACCGGATTTGTCGGTACCGGCACTCAGCCAACCCCAGTTTCAGAGAAGGAAATCGCTAAAATTAAGCGCCGTATGGGTGTTGAAGATCCTAAATACACTATCAACTACCAAATCAACGAAGTCGTTTCTATTACCGATGGTCCATTCAAAGGCTTTGAAGGTACAATCGCTGAAATCGACTCTGCTAAAGGTAAGCTCAAGGTTCTCGTCTCTATGTTCGGACGTGAAACCCCAGTCGAACTCGACGCTCTCCAAGTTAAGAAAATCGACTAAAAGTGCCTGTGGCACTTTTAGAACGGCAAACTTGCGAGCTAGCGAGCAAGGAAGACGTACTAATGCCTGAAGCATGAAAAACCCCGCGGATTAACCGCGGGGTTCTGTTATTACCTATCATCATCCGTCCAGGGATCAAAGGTCTGTCTTCTCCTATTACTGAGGAAGAGAACTATGTAATTATTCATATCAAAGTCTTTCTTGTCGGAAAAATAGCGGATAGCTCTTATTTTTTCTTCCGAATAGACATCAATAGTATCAGGATCCTTGAGTTTCAAGCTCCTCATCACTTTCATGACTCTATCATACTTCTCCCTGTCATAATGCTTATAGAGAGCCTTTATGATGGTAGTGTTATGTGATGTATGAGTATTGAACTCAACTGAATTAACCCGATAATACGCCGGCTCAAACAGCGCCATTTGGATCATATCGAAGTAATCATACAGCCTCTTACCTCTGTTATCGCCATAAAAATCCTCCATGGAATATATATTGCGATAAAGATCTATAACCGTGTTAACATCCTGGTTTTTATGCCTCTTGGGTTTACCCCAAGTCTCTGAGTTTTTCTTAAACTCGGCGATACCAGGTGCCGGAGAAATAGAAACAGGCTGAAATTCGAAAGTGCTTTTGTCGACAGTCACACAAGACAGATCGGACCACCCCTGTTCGATGATATTTCCGATAATTTTACCTAACTGAATATCATCCAACAATATTTCAATTCTTCTCATACATCTACCTCCTAAGCTACTATAGTTTTAGTCAAAAGACTATGCCATCCACTATATTATAACATAAAACGAAAAAGAGTCAATTCACCAGCTTCTCACGCTTTACTTTTTAAGCATTTTGCGGTATAATAGCGACGTTACGCACGATTAATTAATCGTAATTGGGAAAGCTTCAATCCCATAAAGGAATAATATGGCAAAACAAGTAATCGGAAATTTGAAACTCCGTATCCCTGGTGGTAAGGCCACCGCAGGTCCTCCAGTAGGTTCAACCCTCGGTCAATGGGGCCTCAATATGATGGATTTCATCAACCCATTCAACGAAAAAACAAAAGAATACAACGGAAAGAACGTTATCGTTCACATCAAAGTCTACGAAGATCGTACTTTCGACTGGGTATGTCTTGGTCAACCTGTAGACGATTTAATCCGTGAAGAGATTAAACTCGCTAAAGGTTCAGGACGTCCAAACACCGAAAAAGTCGGCAAAATTACTCGCGCACAGCTCGAGAAAATTGCTGAAATCAAGAAAGACCAACTCAACGCTGTCGATCTTGAGGGTGCAGTCAAAGTCGTCGCTGGTACTGCTCGCTCAATGGGCGTAGAAGTCGAAGACTAAACTAAAACTAAATAACCCCTTTAAATAGGGGTTATTTTTTTGTATAATATATACAGGTTTTGGTGGGAGACAGTTCATTAAGGAGGTGATGCTATGCATTTATGACAGGGTTAAAATCGCGAATTATCACGGCGGTTATCTTAGCCGTTTTAATTATCGCCTCACTTTTTACTCCTAATATCTTTGCGTTCCGTATCCTGTTTGGATTTTTCGGCGTAATGGCGCTTATCGAGATGTTTATAAGCGACAACTACAGCATAAACCAAGATCAAGCTAACGAAAGTAGATTAGTAATGATCGAAATGATGTTCATTATGCTTGGGACGGTTGCGGTTGCTTTTTTCCTTGATGTAATCGAAATTATTCTCGTGCTGGTCGCATCTGTCGCGAACGATATTGCCGCCTATTTCGTCGGCAGTATATTCCACGATCGATTATTTAAGAAGCGTCCATTTCCAAATGTCAGCCCGAAAAAATCCTGGGAGGGAATTATTGGCGGATACATAGGAGCAGTTCTTGTGGAAATCCTTGCTGTTTTTATTTTCACGAAGTGTTTCGGAAAAACCGACGACTGGGTTTATATTGATAAGATTATTCTCTTTATCTTCATATCCCCGATAGCAGCCATTTTTGGCGACTGGGTCGAAAGTTTTACAAAGCGTTTCTTAGGAATCAAAGATTCTGGAGAAATCATAATTATGCGAAATATCCCCATATTAGGAAAACTTGAACTATTCATGAAGAGTCACGGCGGCTTTGCTGACCGTATCGATTCATGGACCACAGTCGCTTGTCTTATGCTTCTCATAAAGTTGTCATCCCCCTAGCCTAAAAAAGGCCGTCTATCTAGACGGCCTTTTTCTTTGCACTCAAAGATTGATAATTTCATACTTCTGCCACATGGGGTCATTCTTGTCTGTAAGGGGAAGAGTAATACGTTTCACGGTACAATTATGCACCATGACATGCGGAAGATTATACTTGTCACGTGTTCTTACCTTGATCCCGTAGTCCTTATAGACAAGCGTTTCTGATGCCCAACCTTCGTCGACATCAAACATGATCTCCAGGCATTTCTTAGTTACACAGACTTTATAGACCTTCGCGTCATCAAGGTAATTAATTATTGAGTACGCGTAAATCTTGTAAAGCCTACGACCGATGGTAAGCATCAGCAGGAAAAAAGCTGCCGCTATCCATATGATCACCCGCAAAACGGGAACATACCACCTGGCAGTGTCAATCGATAGCCAATATGCTGCTATCATAAAGATAAGCACCGCAAGTGTAGCGATCAAAATATTAAACCATGTCTCTTTCGTAATACCAACAGTATTCATATGAATCCCTCCTTATCTTGGTACATGAGTGCAAACGTTAAAGAACTACTTCTTATATTATAGCATAAACACGTTAAAAAGTCAATAACACAGAGAAAAGGGCCGCTATTGAGCGGCCCAATTTTTACATACACAATACTTTTTCGTTTGCCCCATTCACAACCTTATATCCATTGTAAAATGGTCTTGGATAGATCGGAAGAATCAGTTCTTTTACCCTATCTCCTTCAATATAGAACGTTGGCTTCTTACAGTCGATATCGTTTTTTACGCTTATACCATACCTTGTATATTGAATCTCATATTTTTCCGGCTTACCACGATATAAATAAGTAATCTGCAGATGTTCATTATTAAGAAAGATATTTTCAGCTTTTACGTTGTCTTCATTCTCGATTACCTGACGTGCATAGCGTTTATAGATAAACGGTCCAACAATCAGATAGAACAACCCAAATAAAAGCGAAGCAAAGAAAACTGTTACACTGGCATCTATCGCCCTATACCGAAAGTCATAATGATCCAGAACGATACCTGTCGAATTTTCTATAGATTTAATCCATAGAACCATAATGACTATCATTATCACTG
>CAMZGF010000044.1 GCA_947306315.1 uncultured Candidatus Saccharibacteria bacterium | reverse complement strand
CAATATCCTCGTGCTTATTCTGGGTACAAAAAACGCCTGAATATTCAGGCGAAATTTGCTAGTTTGCGGAAATTTGCGAGTTTGCGGTATTTATTAAAATGCGTCGATTGTTCTTATTAGGCTTCCACTGTAATAATCTTCGACGATGAGCTTATTACTGAGTTCGGAGTTTCTTATTTTGTATCTTGCAGTGCCTGAACTGTCACGGACGACCATATAGGTTCCAAATCCGTTTTCAATAGTCATATCATTGCCATATAAGAAAACACCGTTGCGAAGCAACGCTTCTCTTATTGTACTCAAATGTCCTTCTCCAAATTAGATTTACCACAGTATATCACGGAGAACAAAAAAAGAAAAATGGTAGAGCTTACTTTGTTATATACCGAGAGATTCGTTCGTGAGAACGTCGCTATCAAGAGCTTCAATTGTATTATTAATACGTTCAGCTGTTTTTTCGATTTCTTGGAGATATTCGTTTATGACGGTCGTATTAATGTCGCCTGAATCTGAGAAAACGTAGACTTTTTCGCGATTATTATCATCACTACTTGCACGAGCGCTTGGGCAATCCGCACCTGGGAGCGAACAATCAAGATAGATGTCTCCGGAGCTATGATAAAGATAGAGCGAAATAAGGCTAGTTGCAAGAGCAATTATCACTGAACCAATGCCAAGAATCACTAGGTTGTGTGCGCCTTTATTCCCTTTTTCAAGAGGTTCGTTTGAGTTATTCTCCATCTTTTTCACCTCCGAGTGATTCGTTTAGGTTTGTTACGATTTCAATATCTTTTTTAATCATGGTATTTAGCTTTTTTGCTGAATCGATGATTGCGGCGCGTTTTGTGCGAGTGGTTTCTAGTCTGTCATAGAAAATTGCTGGGCTTTCCTCGCAACTTGTGTTGATTAGAAGCTCTAATTCTTGGCTATATTCAACATATTTACGGCTGAAATCTTCTCTAAGTTCACTAAACTCATTTTGTAAGTTTGCGAGCTCGTTGTTAAAAATATTATTCTTGACAAGACGTACATTTAATGGCGTAATATAATCTGCTAAAATAACCTGGAAGTTCCGGCCAAGAGAAACACGAGCGTTTTTGTCAGAGTTTTGGACACGTTTTAAGGTATCTTTAATAGATGAGCAGTTATTCTCAATATTGTCAGATTGTTCAGATGAAATGCTAGAGTCGGCGAATGTTTTTATTGTAAAAGATAATGAAAAAACTATAAGTAAGATAAATAAAACTAGTTTTTTCCTCTGCATAAGCTTATTATATCAGATTTAATTGAAGAAACCACGCTTTTTCGAGCCGTTTTTGAATTCTTCAAGGAGTTCTTTTTGTTTCTTTGAAAGTTTAGTTGGAGTATCAACAATAACCTCAACGATATGTGGCCCGCGGTCTCCATCTGCGCGGAATTTAACGCCGTGCCCGCTGAGTTTGAATGGTGTGCCAGATTGGGTGCCAGCAGGAACTTTCATTGTGATAGGACCATCGATTGTTTCGACTTCAATTTCACAACCGAGAGCGGCATCGACCATTGAGATATGCTGTTCAGAAAGGATGATATGACCATCTCTAGTGAGGTTTTTATGTGGTTTAACGCGAACCTGGATATATAGATCGCCAGGTTGGCCATCTTTTTCAGGAGCTTCGCCACCACGGCCAGATAGGCGAATTGCTTGGCCGTCATCAATTCCGGCTGGGATTTTAATCTTTATATCTTTGCCATTGATGTTGATGGTTTTAGTTGTGCCAAAAATTGCTTCTTTAAATTCGATAGTAACACTTGTTTGAAGGTCACGACCTCTATTTCTGCGGCCAAATCCAGCACCACCGCCGAAAAATGAGCTAAAGATGTCGTTAAGATCAAAGTCGCCAAAGTTCATGTTTTGGCCATTGAATGAGTATGAATATGAACCGCCTTGTCCGAATGGATTGCCACCACCAAAAGGATTTCCGCCGCCAGCACCACCAACACCAGCTTTGCCGAATTGGTCGTAGCGAGCACGTTTTTGTTTATCAGAAAGAACCTCGTGGGCTTCGTTAACTTCCTTGAATTTCTTTTCTGCTTCTTTGTCGCCAGGGTTGCGATCTGGGTGATACTTCAAAGCAAGCTTCCTATAAGCCTTTTTTATTTCATCATCAGATGCGTTTTTTGATACGCCGAGAATATCATAATAAGATTGTTCTGCCATGCCATATATTATATTCCTTTAGCACTTGAAATGCAAGAGTGCTAATATGTCCCAAAAATAAGCATATTTACGGTTAGCTCTCCGGGGTTCGGTTTTGCCTCACGTCCCATGGCACTAACCCTAGTCTTACTAACCGTAAATACACTTATTTTTGTGGTATAATAGTAGTTAATAATTACAAGTTTAATAGGAGTAAAAATGAATAAAGATCGCCTGATTCTTATCACGAATCCTGGAAGTTCATCTCGCAAGTATGCTCTTTATAAGGGCTCTGAGCTTGTCTGTTCTCTCCACTTCGAATTTGAAGGCACAGAAATCGTTTGTACTTTGAAACGCGCAGACGACTCAAAGAAAAAGATTAAAACTGACTTTAAGTCACTCACTTCAACCGTTGCTAATCTTGAAGAGATTTTAACTCAAGAAGGTTACCTTGGTGGTATGTCTAAACTTGATGCAATCCTTGCTCGTGTTGCAGCTCCTGGTGAATACTTCTCACATGACCACATCGTTGATGAAGAATGTTTGAAGCAGCTTGAAGCAGCTAAGAAGAAAGCTCCACTTCACGTTCCTGTAATTGCAAACGAAATTGAGCATCTTACAAAATCATTTAAAGGTACTCCAATCCTTCAAATCTCAGATTCAGGTTTTCATACCTCACGTCCAGAGCTTATGAAGGCATATGCAATTGATCAGGATCTCGCTGATAAATATGACATCAAGCGCTGGGGTTATCATGGTCTTTCATATGGTTCAATTGTTAACTACATGAAGAGCCAAGATATCCTTCCTGAGAAGCTTATAGTCTGTCACATTGGTTCAGGCTCATCTGTGACCGCTATTTATGACGGTAAGTCACACGATACAACTATGGGTTACACTCCACTCGAAGGTATCATGATGTCAACTCGCTCAGGCTCGATCGATGTTGCTGCTGCTCTCGCTATTAAGAGTAATCTTAAACTTTCATCTGATGAGGCTCTTGAAAAATATCTCAATAAGCAATGTGGTCTTCTTGGTGTATCTGGCCAATCCGACGATATGCGTGAGATTATCCGTCTCCGTGATGAAGGTGATAAGAAGGGTACATTCGCACACGCGCTTTATGTCTACCGTATCCAATCTGCAATCGGTCAAATGGCCGCTTCACTTGGTGGTGTTGATGCAATCGTCTTCACTGCAACTATTGGTGAACGCTCAGATGAAATCCGTCGTATGGTTTGTCAGAAGCTTCAGTATCTTGGCTTTGCCATTGATGATGAAAAGAATGCTGGTGAAATGCCAGAACGTCATACAAACATCGCCGCAGACGGCTCGAAACCTGTCTATGTGATTCGCACTGATGAATCTGAAGAGATGCTTCGTCGCGCAGGCGACCTTCTCGAAGATGGTGTTGAAGATCGCTAAAAAAATAACCCCGTAAGGGGTTATTTTTTTATGTCTTTTATTCGTAACGCAATGCGTCGATTGGGTCTTTCTTTGCAGCTTTAAGTGCAGGAGCAGTACCAGCAATAAATGCGATTGCCATAACGAAGATAATGATTGGGATAACAACTTCTGGTGTGAATGATACAAGTTGGAAAGTTGGGAAATCTTCGAGGAACATACCTTCAGTATGAAGGAATGAATTCGCGCCGTAGCCGATAGCCATAGAGACGCCAGTTCCAAATAATGAACCCCAGAACCCGAGTGAGATTGCTTCAACGGAGAAGCTGAGGAAGATTTTTGCTTTACTCATACCAAGTGCTTTTATAAGACCGATTTCGCGAGTGCGTTCTTGAACAGCCATGAAGAGTGTGTTGATAATACCGATGGCTGCAGCAATAAGTGCGATGCCGCCGAAGATGTTTAGAATAACGAGAACAGCGTCGAGGAAGCCACGGATTGCACCAACTTCATCGTCCACAGAAAGCGCGCTGATTTTCATGTTTTTAAACTTTTCTTTGATCTCGTCGATTTTTTCTGGTTCAACGACTGCGGTTGCTTGATAAAAACGATTTGCGGTTTCTGCTGGCATACCTACAGAGTTTTCTTTGTGAATGCGATTCCAAAGCGAAAGGTTTGTGCGTGAACCACCCATAGAGAGGATGCCGGTTGCTTGGATACCAGAGATCTTTGCCTCAATTTCAATTTGGCAGTCTTTGTGCTGAGTAACAGTATAACAAAGTGCAGTATGAGGGACACCGATCTTAATAGTCTTTCCAACTGCATCTTCTGCATCTTTGAAACCTAGTGGTTCAATAAAACTTTCATTTAGTGCGATTTCGTATGGAGCATCGTCGGCAGTGTTTGGAGCTTTTCCAGATAACATGTCGAATGTAATACCGTCAACGACGAGGTTAATATTTGCTTCATACTTCTTTGTAGTATTTTCGCTTGAAATGTAGTCGATTGATGAATTTGGAAGTGGGGTAAATTTAATTACGCCATCGATTTTTCTAGCTGCTTCAATCTGTTCATCGGTAAAGAACATACTTTCGTTACTGGTTTGCTTTTCTTCAGAATATTCACGAACGGTTGAGCTCATCATTGAAGACATTGAATCGATGACTGCAGTTGGCATCATTTCAAGATAACCGTCACCGCCCATCGAGTTGATTTGTGCGTCGACATAATCGTTTACGCCAGCACTAATAGCTGAGTTTAGGATAATCGTGAAGCTACCAACAAAGATTGCGAGAATAGTGAGGAAGCTTCGGATTTTATTTTTTAGAAGATTCTTATTTGCAGTAAGAATAATATCGGAAACTTTCATTATCTGTCCTCCTTCATACCTTCTTTGATTGATGTGCGACGGATGTAACCTGCTTTTTGCTTTGCTTTTTCTGGAACAATCTTACCGTCGGCAATGCGGATTTGACGATCGCAAAGGGCTGCTAAATCTTCATCATGAGTAACAATAATAAGGGTTGCTCCCTTCTGGTTGAGACCGAAGAGGAGATCAATAATTTTCTTACCAGTGCCAGAATCGAGGTTTCCGGTTGGCTCATCTGCGAAGATGATTTTTGGATTATTTACAATTGCGCGAGCAATACAAACACGTTGCTTTTGACCACCAGAAAGGTTTGTAGCTTTATTTTTTGCTTTATTCTCAAGATCAACCGTATCGAGAGCTTTAAGCGCAAGTTTTTTACGTTTGAAGCGACTGGTTTTTGCGATTTTAAGTGGAAGAAGTACGTTTTCGAGAACGGAATCATTCGCATTCATGAAGAACTGTTGGAAAACGAAACCGAAGTACTTGTTCCTGAGTCGGTTAAGCTTCTTACCCTTTAGTTTATTTGCATTAATGCCAAGGACTTTGGTTGTGCCGGATGTTGGCTTATCAAGAAGAGCCATGAGATGCATTAATGTGGACTTTCCTGAACCTGATTTGCCGATAATGGCAACAGATTCGCCTGGAAAGATTTTAAGACTAACGTCTTCGAGAGCTTTGAAAGCAGTAGCTTTCTTGCCATAA
>CAMZGF010000043.1 GCA_947306315.1 uncultured Candidatus Saccharibacteria bacterium | reverse complement strand
ACAAGTAATTTTTGTAGTCTGATTTTTTTCTTCTCCAGTTTGTCTTCTAACTTCTTCATTGAAATCATATACGAGATTCCTCCTTTTTTAGTTTCATACATTATACCAACCACTTCAAATTTGTAAAGTCAAGACTCTCAAATTAAAATACCAAGTCATTTCTGCTGATTTTTATCAAGAAATGTTCACTTCCGCATTTCACTTCGTGAAACGCTAAAAATCCCGCATCCTGACGCGATAAATCGGCAAAAAAACTTGCCAGTCACTGCGTTCCTTGAACCTGCGGTTAAAATGGTCACTTTTCACAGAAATGAACTAGATAACAAAATACTAAAATCTAAAAATGTTTCACTTTCAATTTTAACGTTGTTACAATTTTTCCATATTTTTCCATTAGTACTTTTGCTTGTATCTATGTATTTTATATTTTGATTTCCGCATGATGCTTCAAAATAACGAAACATGACCTCTCGTGAATTGTACGATATACAAAATTCCAATTTATATGTGGTTGACAACTCGTCAAATATAGTGTAGCATTGATTATATCAGTAATATTACAAAGGTGATTTTATGAATAATGGACACATCGAAGAACAAGTAGAACCACTGAAATATTTTTCAATGGAATTAGCAAATCAATTACTCGACACAAAAACTACAATAGACGAGATTAAAGGAATTGCCACCATATCGGGTAAAAAGGACGGAAAATATTTATCGTTCGTAATAGAACAACGCGATTATGATGAAATTCAATTTGAATCGGCAGATAACTTCAAACGTAAATCTGATTACAAGGAAGAAGTTAAACGTCTGTACAAAAACGGTTTTAAACAAAAAGAAATAGCCTCTCGGCTGAATATGTCACAGTCTTTTGTTTCTAGACTTTTGAATAGCGATTGAAATCGGAGGTTACCATGTCTAAGGAAAAAATTAAACCGAACGACGATATCGAAGAATTCTGTTTCGACGATGATGATTTGATAATAATCGACGACAGTTTTAACACAAATCTGCCAGCTGAACACAAACAGAATTTGACCAAACTGTTCGGTAAATTAACAGTAGCTCCATTCGGAGAGATTTTCGCTACTCCATTCAACAACGAAAAAACGCTTATAACTTATGCTAAACTCGACTACGTAAATTCCGGAGTTACGTTTAACGGGAAATTCGATGAGACCCATGAACTCATTTTGAATTCTCTCTACTCATTTTACCGCGCAGAAAATATTTTGTTCACCAGTCGAAATATCTTGCAACACATTTTTGGCAATGTTCCTGACCATTTTCAATCTGAGCTTGTTGAAGTCATTGAACAACATCTTGACGAACTTAGATGCATGCGAATTTCTATGGACTTAAAGGATAAATTCGGTAACAACGCGTTTATAAAGCTTCATGGAGAAAAATATCGTCCGATTGCTCTGAACGAAGACATTTTGGACGTAAGCATTTTGGAAATGAAGTCTGCTAAAAACAGCAAAGTGGTCAAAGTTTACAGAATCAACAGATTATCTCCGATATTCAAGTACGCCGAGAAACTCAAGCAAATTACATCATGGCAGACGGCATACATGAAAGTTCCAGTCCGTAAAACCATGCAAAACGCACTGTTGTGCAACTATCTACTGACGAAAATTTCTTTAGTAAAAAATTCCAAGAATAAATATAAAAACAACGGCATACTCTTTATGACTATTCACGAAGACTTGAAACTTGATGTCTCTGACCGTCATAAGGTTAAAAACATTCGCGACAATGTGCGCAAGATGTTTGATTACTGGATTAAAATCGGTCTAATAAAATCTTATCGCTTTGAAAAAAAAGGAACGGCATTTTACAAAATTTCCTTCACTGTTGCTTCTAGCAACCTCAAGGGAGGCAAGCAAAATTGATTAAAGACAACATCGACTATATCCATGCCCACCCAGAAATCTACTTCACACAAGAAGCGAAAAAAGGCGGATACGTTTGTCCGGTTTGCGGCAATGGCTCCAGCTCCGACGGTACGGGAGTTAAACTCATTAAGGGACAATCATTCCGCTACAAATGTTTCAAATGCGACACGTCGGGAGATGTGATAAATTTTTACGCGGCGGAACATCACCTCAGCAATATTGAGGCTATCGCACAAGTCTCCGCCCTTTACGGTTTAGAAGTTCCCAAGAAAAAATTTAAAAGAGTCTCCCATACACATGGACAAGCTATTTCAAAAGAGACTCCTTTAGAGAATTCAACCAATGTTGAAGTCGTAGCTGAAGACATACTCCTTGCCGCCAGTCACCTACGCGAAACAGATTATTTCACTAAACGCGGCATTTCTTACGAGACCGCTAAAAAATATAACTGCGGATATATATCCGAATGGATTCACCCGACAAAACGAAGCGATAAAAATATTTATCCTTCGCCTCGTGTCATTATTCCAACGAGCAGGGAATCTTATGTTGCGCGTTCCACTGACGAAAATAAAATTCCAAAAATAAAAGCCGGCACTGGAAATATTTTCAACATTGGTGTTTTGAAAACGTCTAAGCAACACGTCGTCGTTGTTGAAGGAGAGTTCGACGCACTTTCCATTATTGAAGCCGGAAACGATGCTATTGCTCTAGGCAGTACCAGCAACGTCGACAAACTCATTGATTGGCTGAGAGAAAAAAAAATCCGACCTCATCTGCCTCTGGTTTTAAATTTAGACGCTGATGAAACCGGACAAAAAGCAACAGACAAACTTGCTGACGCTCTTCGCGGTATGCGTGTTCGATTTTACGAAGTAAATCTTATCGTTGAAGGTTGTAAGGATCAGAACGAAAGCCTAGTAAAATTCCGTAATGACTTTTTCCAACTTGTCGCCGACATTCCGAACAAAGTCAATGAGCTACAACAACAAGCTCGTTTCCAACTGACTGACTTTGCCAAAATTGATACTTGGGAGAAAAACATTCAAATAGGTCGCAAAGCAATTTCTACTGGTTGGGATTCTCTCGACAACGCTCTTGACGGCGGGTTGTATGAGGGACTTTACGTCATTCCCGGTACTCCTGGCACCGGCAAAACCGCTCTTGCTCTTCAAATGGCATTTCAAATTGCTCAGCAACAACAAGATGTACTCTACATCAGCATGGAAATGGGAGAAGAAGAAATCTACGAGCGTCATATCAGCCGCATTTCCTATCAACTTTTTTGGCATGACGAAAAGAACCGTCACAAAGCCAAAACAGTTCACTCCATGATTCAAGAAGGTAAGACCGTCGCTCAAGCTAGAGATGTCTTCAAAAAAGTCGCTCCTTATCTTCGCACCGAATGTAGTGTAGGAACCACTGACGCTGATGATATTCGTCATATCGTTGAAATTTACGAATATGAACTGAATTCCTTTCCTGTCGTCTTTATCGACTATCTTCAAATTCTCAAAGCTCACGACACGCACATGACAGACAAACAAGCTGTCGATTACAACGTCCTCCGACTCAAACAGCTTTCTCGTGACTTCAAAATACCCGTTGTTATCTTATCTTCGATGAACAGAATGAGCTACTCCGACATTATTAGCATGGCCGCCCTAAAGGAATCCGGAGCTATTGAATATACCGCTGATGTTTGTCTCGGTCTACAACACGCCAATATGGAACAAATTAAAACTGGAACGAGCACAGGCAAAGCCGAAAAAACAATTCGCCAAATGAAAGGAAAATCCGAGCGAGATATGGAAATTATAATCCTCAAAAATCGCAACGGCAAAATTGGCGCGGAACTGTCGTTTTCATATTATGCTATGTTTCATTATTTTAAAACAATTGAAGAAACTGCTACAATAATTAAAACTGATTACATCTTCGGAAATAATAAAACCCAAAATATAAAATCTGTATAAAAAGATTTTGCCTTAAAAGGCTAAACCAACGTTCAAGTATTTTATCGTAAAAATGTTCTTATCTATTCACATTTTGAATAGGAGTGAACGTTTTGATATGTCTGAAAAATCTCGACTGTGTAAATTCTCCCACGATGTTTTCAATCATTACCTTAAACGTCAGCATAGGTAAAAGGAGTGAACATAATGCCCAAAACTAAAGATGCTTTCGCTTTTGCTTATTTGTCAGTTATGTTGGAAGAAACAATCGGTGAATTTTCCATTCCGAAGTTCGCTTATGAGCCTTGCTCAGATGATGAAGAAAATGATGAATTTAAGGCTTTTTGTGCGATTGCAGACTGGATAAATGTACCAACAGAAAAAATGCCGCCTTATCGAGGTTTTTCAAGAGTGAAACATATACTCGCCGAATCAAATGCTGAATTAAAAAAATTACAATTTATTCTCGACCGCATTGATGTTCACATCACACGCCTTAGACGATACCTTTTAACTGTTTCAAAAAAAATCTTGACTATTGATAATTTAACGGAGCACGAGTTTTGGGAATACAGAAAAGATCGAGCAAGTTTTCTTTTATGGCATTATGAATGGTTCAAAGACGTTCTGACAGCTTACTCGGCACACGTAGAAAAGCATATAGAGTCACAAGAAAAAAATTTACAACAACAATATAAAGCAGAATTTGCTGAAAGATTAAGAGAAGCTCGCCGAAGAAAAAAAATCAATCAAGCAGATGTCGCAGTCAAATTAGGATTAACTTCAGCGGCATATTCGAATTACGAGCGTGGCTTAAGGGATTTACCGCTATTCACAATATACCGCTTAACTGAAATTCTCGAAGTATCAGCAGATTATTTATTTGGAATAGAAAAAAAACAAAATTAACACATACCGCCAGCAATGGCGTTTTTTATTTCTATTTTACATCTTGCAATGTTAATGGATATGTGATAGACTTCAATAAATCAACATTTTGTAACAAAACAAATCAACACTTTATTGATATTGTAAATAGGAACATATAAGAGGAAGTGGAAAAATGGCGCAGAAAGTAAAAAATTTAGTCGTCAAAACGAGAAATAATACATCAATGCTAGAAGAAATCGAGCGTCACAAAATTCGAGAAGCAGGTAAAACCCAGCGTAAACATTTGACCGCTGCAATTCAAGTATTTGAACAGAGAGAACGACCGCACAATCCAAGTTTGTACTACGCTCTACCAACAAAATTTATTCAGACAGAATTGTGTGGTATACCAACTGGCGGACGCGACTCGGCACAAGGAATTCAACTTGCATTGTTATCACTATTGGAAGAAGCAGGAAGCAATGTATTCAAACGTGCTAACGCTCAGGGGAAAGTTTTTAGTCAAGCATATCGCGACGTGCAGGAAATTGCAAAATTTTTGAAACGAGTCTTTGAAGGTGAAACTCCTAAGCTGAATTAACAATCATATATAATCAATGCCGTTCAATTAGATTGCAAATACTCATTTGACGAGAAGCGAGCTACTTTTCAAAAAATCGCAATAAACACTTTTATCAACCTATACTTTTTTATAATAAAATAATCTCTTATTATGCAAAAAAAACTGAACCACCGAGTACGCGACACGATACCACCGAGTACACGACACGATACCACCGAGTACGCGACACGCTCGCTTCTTCAAAAAGTGGCAATTTTGTCTAGTGGGGACGCGACTAAGGTAGGGGGGTAATAAAAATCCTATAAGACTCTATAAGAGTCTATAGCACGCGGCGGAAAAAACGCCCGCCACGCGCAAGCTGAAAGAGCCGCTCAAAAAAAAACGCCCGCCACGCGCAAGCTGAAAGAGCCGCTCAAAAAAAAACGCCCGCC
>CAMZGF010000042.1 GCA_947306315.1 uncultured Candidatus Saccharibacteria bacterium | reverse complement strand
CATAAAAATGGAGCCATTGACTGGGATCGAACCAGCGACCTGCTCGTTACGAATGCGCTGCTCTGCCAGCTGAGCTACAATGGCATCCTTTGAAGATTATACCATATCTTTATCTTTTAAGGTAATTCTTATGGTTATCTGATATAATATATTGTGTATAGGAGAAAAAATGAACAAGAAGGTTGTTTTTAGAATCGGTGTTTTAAGTGCTGTTTTTTTGTCGTTTCTCTTGGCTTCTTCGGTAAATGTCTATGCTGAACCGATGAGCAAGAATGAATACAAGAAATCGATATCCATAACAGATAGAATGTTTGAGTCGACTAAGGTCGGCGAGAACGCAATTTTGGCAAAGAGTGGCACAGTTAATTTTTCGAAGTCTCAGATTGTTAAATCTGGTGATGATAATTCTAGAGAAGACGAATATCATTATGGTACGAATGCAGCAGTTCTGTCCATAGATTCTTCAAAGATAAAAATAATGAATAGCACAATAATGACGAATGGAAAGAATTCTAGTGCGGCAGTGGCCTATGGTGACTCAACGATTGATATCTCTTCGGATACCGCTATTACGACTAAAAAAGAAGGGTCGACTGCAGCAAAAGCAGTCGATGGTGGAACTATCATTCTTGATGGTGTTGAGATAGAAACGGATGTTTCGGAAGGCGCTATGATAGTTGATGGCGGTTCAATCAAGATTGATAATTCTAAATTTGAAACAAATACGGTTATCTCTATCCATAATTCATCGGCAAAGAGCATGGATGACGAGGCTTCGATTGTGTCAGTGAATATGACTGATATTAAAAACAAGAAAGGCGATGTTTTCTTTGTTACTAACGCATCGGCAAGAATTTCGTTAGAGAGAACTACACTTGCAAATGACGATAAAGATGGAGCAATTTTACGAATTGCAGCTTCAAAATGGGGAAAGAAGAATAATAATGGCGGTGATGTAGATTTTACAACTAAGTATCAGCCAATGGAAGGAGTTCTTCGCGTCGATGGTTTATCGGTCCTTAGATTAAACCTTCTACAGCGTTCGTCCTTATATGGAGCAATAAACCCAGATAATAAGGCTAAGAGAGTTGATCTTATGCTTGATATGAAATCTCGTTTAATATTGACGGAAGATAGTTATGTTTCAACGCTTTTAAACGAAGTTCGTGATAATGCAAATATTTATGCAAATGGGCATAGACTGTTTGTTAATGGCGCAGAAGCAAAGATAAATATTGGTAAGTGGGAAGAATGGGAATACGATTTTTCAACAGAGACCACAGAACTAATGAAGCCAGTTGTCGAAGAAGAGCCAGAAGATAAAACCGCTCTTTACGTAATGCTTGGTATATCTAGCGGAGCATTTTTGCTCTCACTTTTATCAGTTTTCGTGATTATTAGAATTAATAGGAGTAAGAAACAGAGGCAAGCTGAGAAAGACGCAATACTTAGGGTAAAAAATAATATTATGAAGAAGCCTTGGGAAAAGGCTTAAGCTTGCAAAAATTTTCAATAGCTTATAAGATAAAAGTGGTAAAAACACAGAACTGACCACGGCTTGTTTTAATCTTTTTGATTAAAAGAAGATGTGTGACATCACTAAAACACTTAACCTCGCCAGCAAAACGATCGCATTAGTCGATGATTTTGTTGATGAGCAAACGTTTGCTGTGCTTAGTAAAAAGCCAGAGGATGTAAAAGTAACTATCTGTTCGAAGAATAGAATAATGACGCAGATGCGGAATGTGAAGAGAAGAAAAGCTTTCGCATCTAAAGTCGAATTTTTTGAGACAAATAACTTTAGAGGAAGGTATTTGTTGATAGATGAGAGAATTTTATTTATTCTCTCAAGATCTTTGAGATATAACACAAAAAGGAATTTCTACTTTATTAGGATCCATGATGTTGAGCAAATTTCAAAAATAAAGAATTTGGTCGATGAAGCGGCACAAAAAGGGAGGTCCTTATGCCGTCATTTCTAGGCTCTTTCGTGTTATACTAGATGTATGGAAGAAAAGCAGATAAAAGATAAAGATGTAAAAATACTAGCAGTAGTTGGAATGTCTGGCTCCGGTAAGTCGGTAGTTGTTGATCATCTCACAGGCCTCGGTTATCCAAAGGTTTATTTCGGGGGAATGATTTTGAAGGAAATGAGGAATAGGGGAA
The DNA here is from genome assembly GCA_947306315.1 of uncultured Candidatus Saccharibacteria bacterium. Taxonomy (GTDB): domain Bacteria; phylum Patescibacteriota; class Saccharimonadia; order Saccharimonadales; family Saccharimonadaceae; genus Nanosyncoccus. The sequence continues at coordinate 3,718 of CAMZGF010000042.1, read as the reverse complement.
TTGAAATTACTCCTGACAATGAGAAACAGTTCCGCGAGATGATTCGTGAGACTGAAGGTAAAGATTGGGTAGTTTTACAAGTTGTAAATGAGGTAAAGAACTTAATTAATGCCGGCCAGAAGAGAATTGTACTCGATGGTCTTTATACTTGGACAGAGTACAAAATTCTGAAGAAAGAGTTTCCGGGCCAGATTTCAGTGGTGGCAGTTGTGGTAGATAAATTCTTGAGGCACAAGCGTGTCGCTAAGAGACCAGAAAGGCCATTCAATACGGAAGAAATTCAAGAGAGGGATCGTTCGGAGATTGAGAATCTTGAAAAAGGCGGTCCAATTGCGATAGCTGACTATTATCTTCTTAATAATTCTTCGATTGAAGAACTTGAGATTCGGGTTGACGACGTTTTGAAGAAAATTGAGTTCTAAACTTAGGAGGAAAGATGAATAGGCTGGTAATCATCGACGGGAAAAGCGTATTTTATCGCGGTTATTATGCGATGGGGAACCTTTCACGCTCCGATGGAACGCCTACATCTGGTGTATATGGATTTGCGACGATTGCGATGGAAATCGTTCGCAAACTTTCTCCTACAAAGGTGGTTGTAGCGTGGGATAAAGCCCATACGTCAACAAAGAAGAGGCTTGAGATCTATCCGGAGTATAAGGCTGGACGTGTAAAACCGCCAGAGGATTTTTATGCGCAAATCCCACTTCTTAGAGATCTGATTGACTCGTTTGGATGGGGGTTCATGGAATGCGATAATTATGAAGCAGACGATATTATCGGTACTCTTTCGAAACAGGCGGATGACGACCTCGACGAAAACGGGGTGTGCAAATGGGAAACATATATCGTTTCCTCTGATCTTGATATGCTTCAGATTGTTGACGATAACACGAGAATGTATCGTCTTTTGAAGGGTTTTTCGGAGCTTGAGGAACTTGATGTTGCGGCAGTGGAATCAAAATACGGGATAAAAAAGACGCAGTTTCTTGATTTGAAGTCGATTAAAGGTGATAATTCGGATAATATTCCTGGTGTACCTGGAATCGGTGAGAAAGGGGCAGTAAAGCTTCTTAATGACTATGGTACTCTTGATGGCATTTATGAACATATAGATGAGATTAAGGGCGCAACGCAGAAGAAGTTAATTGAAGGAAAAGAGTCAGCGTATATGTCAAGAAAACTCGCTGAGATTATGTTTGATGCACCAGTAGAGCTCGAAGATGTGCCTGATCTTGTGATTGATAAGAACCGAATTGTGGACGCGTTAAAGCATTTGGAATTTTTCTCGCTTGTTAGAAAATATAATGCAGAACTTGATAAACTTGATCCTGAAGCTCCAAAGAAGAAACATGAAGAGGTAGAGGCGAGAATTAGAAAAATTATGGGGGAAGTGAACGCAAAGAAAGAACTTCCGAAGAAAGCTAAAGAAATTGAAATCCCGGAAGGCTTGATTATTAGAGATGATATCAAGATCGAGATGCATGCCAATGAAGATTTTGCGGCAAAGATTTTTGATGGTGCGAAGTATTGGGACTTGAACCAGGCAGATTTTCTCTTGAACCCGCTCAAGAGAAAGGAGAATGATGCACAACTTGGGTTTGGTTTTAATGAAAATAACGAAGAAAGATATCGCGAACAGAGAGTTAAACTCAGCGAGAATGAAAAGCTCGAAAGAATCTATCTAGACTATGATTTACCAATGATTCCAGTGCTTTATAAGATGGAAAAACAGGGAATTAAGATTGATAAAGATCACTTTGAGAAGCTTCGAGTAGAGTTTGAAAAGAAGGTTTCGGAAGTTGAACAAAAAATTTATACAGCTGCTGGTGTAATCTTTAATGTAAATTCACCAGTACAACTTTCTGAAGTGCTGTTCGAAAAATTAGGTCTTTCGACAAAGGGGATAAAGAGGACAAAGAAGGGCTTCTCGACAGGGGCGAAAGAACTTGAAAAGCTAATGAATGAGCATGAAGTAATACCTCTAATTGTTGAATACAGGGAAAGTTCAAAGCTGTTATCGACATATATCCTTCCACTTCCAACGCTTGCGGATGAAAATGACGTAATCCATACTACCTTTACTCAGGATGTAACGGCAACCGGAAGGCTTTCAAGCGTAAACCCGAATTTACAGAATATACCAGTTCGTACAGAAATTGGTAAGGAAATTCGCAAAGGTTTTATCGCACGTCCTGGGAAAACCTTCGTATCGGCAGATTATTCGCAATTTGAATTGCGTTTGGCCGCAGCTCTGTCTGGAGATGAGAAGTTGATTGAGAACTTTAACTCGGGTGTTGATATTCATACAAAGACTGCGAGTGAAGTGTTCAATATTCCAATGGAAGCAGTAACAAAAGAGCAGCGCCGTGCTGCGAAGGTAATTAATTTCGGCGTAATGTACGGAATGAGCCCGAAAGGCTTGGCTGATGCAGCGGGGATGAGCTTCTATGAGGCAAAGGAGTTTATTGATGATTATTTCAGGGTTCGTAGCCCAATTAAAGACTTTCTTAGTAAGACGCTGGAAATGGCGAAAACTGAGGGTTATGTCGAAACATTGTTTGGTCGTCGTCGCCCAACGCCAGATGTGAAAACTTCGAATTTTGTGGTAAGAATGGCAGCTGAGAGAGCTGCGCAGAATATGCCAATTCAGGGAACTGAAGCTGATTTGATGAAGCGTGCGATGATAAGAATTGATAAATTGCTGCCAAAAACTGCAAGACAGATTTTGCAGATTCACGATTCGATTATCGTCGAGTGTGATGAAGCGGATAAAAATGAGGTTTCTAAACTTCTCAAAGAAACAATGGAAGGAATTGCGCCAGAACTTCCAATCAGGTTAGCGGTTGAGGTAACGACGGGAACGAATTGGGGTGAACTCTGATAACTGTGGTATAATGTGAATAACGGTTATGAAAAATATTACTGAAAATATGAAGAAGATTTTTGAAAGCCACAAGGGGCTTTTGACGGCACAAGTAATTTTGACAGTCGTGTCGATAGCATTGTTTGTCTTTTCTTTATTTAATCTTGGTTCAAGTACGACAGTTGTGAAAACGTCTTATGGTGATATCGGTCGTTATCAGGGCGGTGAATGGTCTTCAATGGCAAACTCTGGCGGTTATCATGATGACGTTTGGACAGAAAGATTTGCTTTTCCTTTGCTCGCAATTATCTTTGGCGTATTGCATAATTTGATTGCAGTGAAGATTTTTGAGAAAAAGGGAAGTGGTATGGCTGTCTATTTCGTTTTTTTCTCAATTATGCTTGCAGTTGTAACATTTATTACGCTGGTGAGACTTCTCGGCGAGGGATAATTAGGCAACTTTAATGAAAAAGCTGAAAGCAAAAGGGCCAAGATTTAAGCCGCACACGAAGAGCGACTGGGCTGACAACGAAATTCCACAAGGTCTTAGAACAAGGAAATATAGGTTTTTTGAGATTTTGCCAGGTTTTATGGCATATTTTATGATTTTGCTTCTTGTTATTCTTTCAATCGTGTGGCCGGTTGGTGGATCGATCTATCTCTTAATTGTGATTACTATTACGCTCGTTAAAGCTGTAGGGGTGGCTTTTAGAACTGTGCAGGGATACAACACGGTAAAACGAGCAGAGTGTGTGAATTGGCACAAGAGGGTTGCGGATTTGGAAACGCCTCACGATAGCTATGAAAGACATTATAGAGTGGAAGTAAAACGTTTGAAGTTGCTTGATATTG
>CAMZGF010000041.1 GCA_947306315.1 uncultured Candidatus Saccharibacteria bacterium | reverse complement strand
TGAACGGGTGAGGGTTTTAAATTTGAGGATTTTGTAAGTATTCAGTTTTTTGGGCCGCTATTTATGCGGCATGTTTAGACAGAATTCGTTGTAGTTGTTTAGCTTCCTGAGAAAAAGCTTCCAATCGGAGTTTTTGTAGCTGTTCTTAATCCGATTAATCGAAGTTTCAGTCGGGGGTTGGTAAATCTTCTTGGCCCGACCAGTTACATTTTGGCTAACCGTGTTGGTTTTCGCTCGTCGCTACTAACCAAAAGTCTGCAACCGCCTCTCAATAGAGTATGAGACGTAGCGTCCTCCGTAGAACGTGAAGAAGCTGAGCAGAATGATATCTTTGCGCAATTGAGTCGACTCTCGGTGTTTACCACCTAAGTTCCCGCATCTACCTAACATTCCCACTAGATAACGCCATTCTCTTCGCTCTACTGTAAATTTGGTCGTTCGACCACCTCAAATTTTTAACCTAAGCTCGCTTGGTGTAAACAGAATTAACCACCATTTGAGATGTTCTTAGTATAACAAACATTATTGATGGACGCAAGAGGTTTTTTAGACTTTTTGAATCGGCATTGGATGAAGATCTTCATCGCCATACAATATGCCAGCTTTTGCACCGAGTTTTGAGACGACAGATGTTGAGTTAGCAGAACCAAAGACAAGTGATTCTTTAAAACTTTTCCCAGCAGCTAAGTGAGCTAAGAAACCAGAACCAAAGCTATCACCAGCGCCAGTCGTATCTTTTACTGGGACATCCTCATAGATACCGAAGCGATAAGTTTCTTTACTATCTGTTGCAATTGCACCCATAGCCCCAGTGGTAATTATTACAGTTTTACAGTATGCATTAAGATGAGCTAATAATTCTTCAAGAATTACACCTGGGACGATTTCTGCGGCCTCATTCTTATTGACAAGTAAAACATCAACTAAATCTAGTAGCCCGAGTAGCTTTTTCTTCTCTTTTAGCTCTAATTTCCCTGGATTAAACATGATTTTACAGCCAATTTCATGTGCCTTTTCAAAGAAACGAAGAAGAGTATCCATATCGCCGCGGAGACTTGTGACGTAGAGCCAATCTGGATTGATTGTATCAAGATCATCTTCCGATAAATTATTAAATTTTGCTGAAGCGCCACGATAGGTCAAAATAGTACGTTCACCAGATTTCGTATCGAGAAGTATTACTGAAACCCCAGTTTTCTGTCTCTTTAAATGAGTAATATAACTAGTGTCGACACCTTCGTCATCCAGCATACTCTCAATCGCTTGGCTTGCTGGGTCATTACCAACATTCCCAAGGAATACCGTTTCGTGTCCATGACGCGCAAAAGATACGGCCGAGTTTGTGCCGCCGCCACCTACTTCGAATGAAATGTTATCAATATCAACTTTTGAACCGATGACGATTTCCTCAAGCTTCTCAACATCACCAACTTTTGAACCAACAAAATCGTCATGATCTATAAGATAGATGTCTTGTAGTGCAGAACCTAGAGAAACGATTCTAGCCATTAGACCCTTACCCCTCGCTGAGTTTTCTCTTTTACTAACTCTTCCCATGAAGTTTTTGGGTCTTCAGTTTTTGCGATTGCAGAACCGGCATTTAGGACATTTATATCCGAATGAGCAAGAGCCCTGACGTTTTCTATACTCACTCCGCCATCCCAGCCAATTTCAACTTCTGGATTGATTGCGCGAATAAGTTTAACCTTTTCGATTTGGAGTAGATCAGCTTCTCCACCATTCTTGCCAAGCGCACCAGCAAAGATTAAAACATGATCAGCAGCTTTTATGTACTGCTCAACTACTCCAGGATAAGTTCTTTGTAAGAGCGCAACACCAGTTTTTATGCCAGCTTGTTTTAATTGCGCGAAAATCGGGAGCAAATCTTCGGCTGCTTCAGCATGGAAGATACAGAGATTTGGTTTGAGGCGAATGATATGCTGGAGATGTTCGGATGGACGTGCAACCATCATATGAAAATCTACAAGGATATTAGTTGGAAGAGCAGTGATTGCTGATTCTGGAATAGTCGTCGTTGAAACAAAGCTGCCGTCAATCACATCGATTTGCATACGTTTTGCAAAAGTTGGATAGAGACCAATTAGCCTCGTGAATTCGTTTGCATCCGAAGTAAGTAAGGTCGGTACGATTACGACATCAGTTGGGTCAACAACAGGGTTCATTTTCCTCCTTTAATATATTGCTTCGTCATCAAGGCGAGCATTCCTTCTTATATAGCGCTCCTCTGGCAAAAATTCGGCCGAAAGGAACATTGAAACAGAGCGATCCATAGTTGCATCATCCATAAAATCCGACGAGAGGCAAAGAACGTTGGCATCATTATGGAGGCGACCAAGATGGACAAGTTCTGGAGTGTATCCACAGATAGCGCGAACACCTTTAAAACGGTTCGCTTGAATTGAGATTCCATGGGCAGAACCACAGATTAAGATTCCGCGAGAATTAGCATTCGCACGAATATTCCTCGCAACATTAATCGCAGCATCATTAAAATCATCTTCCGGCTTTAAAGTTGTTGGTCCAAGATCGATGATTTCAAATTTCTCTCTCACATTCGAATCACCAAGCACTCTTAATAAGCGCTGCTTATCAGCAAAGCCGCGGTGATCTGATGCGATGAAGAGACGAGGAAGTGGCATATTATTTTCTCTTTCCAAAATCTGCAGTTAGTTCGACGAGGCGGTTAGAATATCCCCATTCATTATCATACCATGCGACAACTTTGATTAAGTTTCCGCCAACAACATCTGTGAGTGGAAGATCGACAATGCATGAATGTGAATTTCCTCTGAAGTCGCAAGAAACTAGCTCTTCGTGAGTAATTCCGAGAATTCCTTCATAATATGGCTCCTTTGCAGCTTTCTCGAAGACTTCATTGATTTCTTCCTTGGTTACATCTCTTTTGACAACTGCAGTAATATCAGAGAGTGAGACGACTGGGGTTGGAACACGAACTGAAAGACCGTTAAATTTCCCTTTTAGAGATGGAATTGTAAGAGCAGCAGCTTTGCTTGCACCAGTTGTCGTCGGGACAATGTTTTCAGCAGCAGCACGAGCTTCACGAAGATCTTTAGCTGGCGCATCTTGGAGGCGTTGTGATGCAGTATAGCTATGAACGGTAGTCATCATTGCTTTCTCGATGCCAAAATTATCTTCGAGGACGCGCATTACTGGAGCGATACAGTTTGTTGTACAGGAAGCATTAGAAATGATTGTATCGGAATCTTCGACAATTTCTTCATTCACACCAAGGACGACGGTTTTTACACCTTCACCTTTTGCTGGAGCGGAGATTACAACACGTCTTGCACCAGCGTCAATATGTGCGTGGGCTTTCTCTGGATCGGTAAAGAGACCAGTTGATTCAATTACAACATCAATTCCCATCTCACCCCAAGGTAGACTTGCTGGGTCTTTCTCTGAAAGGACACGAATTTTTTTGCCGTCGACGATGATATTTTCGTCATCAAAAGACACCTCGCGGTCGTAAGTACCATAAGATGAATCGTATTTTAGAAGATGGGCGAGAGTTCTTGTGTCAGTGAGGTCGTTTACGGCAACAATCTCGAGATCACGTCTCTCAAAAGCGATTTTGAACGCATTTCTTCCGATGCGGCCAAAACCGTTAATAGCTACTTTGATCATTTTGCCTCCTAATTATTGCCTATATTTTACCATAAGTGGTTTTAAAATGCTATATCTTGAAAAAGCTTTAAAAATATGCTATAATAATAAGATACGTGGGGTTATAACCCTAAATATTGCACATTAAAAGGAGGACATCAAATGAGAATTGATGAAAAAGCTTTAAAAAGCTACGATATTAAGAGTGTTATTCTTGATATCGCGTACGGATCACGCGTTATTCCACGCGAACTTGAAGAAGACGTCTGTAGCGACCTCAAAAACATTGAGAAGCTTGCGACAAATATGCTCGTCATGGATCTGGAACCGCGTATCTTTGATCTCAGAAATATCGCCACAGTTTCAGGATTATCAGAAACAGATGCAAAAATAAGCATCCGCAATGTTCTGCATGCAGGTTTTTACCATCATTTTCCCAAGCACGGTTACCGCTACATTAACACACCTGAGGAATTTCTCTACACCGTAGCTATTCAGTTGATAAGAGAAACCAGTAGGTATTCGGACAATCTGGCTGAGTATGTCGTAAGATACGGATCAGGCTATCTCGATGAATTCAAATTCTTGAATAGGCGCATTTTTACTTCCGTAATCTTCCTGGTAGACTATTTTGAGTACAACCTCAACCGTCATTTCAGGGAGAATAAAGATAGCGTATCTGTCGATGAGTTCATTGATATGAACCCCGGAAAATATAACTTCATAAAGCTAAGCCGGCTCAAGAAATTTGTCAATGAACATCGTATAGCTGTCGTCGATTATGACGTAGATACCGAGGAGCACAATGGAACGGCTACCATATCTACGGATATCGAGAGTTATTCAGAAATGTATCTCGGCAACTTCATGAATCTCTACTCCGAGATTAAGCAGCGTGATGACCTCTTCGAATACGACAAAGAGAACGATTCCGATATCTATTGTCAGGACGAAGAATTTAATCCTTGCACCCATTAATCCATATTTTCATTTACCTCCAAAAAGCCACCCCTTCGGGTGGCTTTTTCCTGTTTCAAGCTTTCTTGAATTAAGCGCGAGCAAAGTGTGCGAATGCACGGTTTGCTTCTGCCATACGGTGACAATCTTCTTTCTTCTTGAATGCTGCACCGGTTTCGTTGTAAGCGTCGACGATTTCTGCTTCGAGGCGTTTTGCATATGGCATGCCTGAGCGTGCACGAGCAGATTGTACGAGCCATGAGAATGCAAAGTGCATTTGGCGGTGGCCAGAGATTGGGAATGGAATCTGGTAGTTAGCACCACCGACACGGCGTGATTTAACTTCGAAATCTGGACTAACGTTTGCGATAGCTTTTTCGAGGACTTCTACTGGGTTCTCTGATTTAAGAGTCTTAGCAGCACCTTCGATAGCTTCGTAAACTGCACGTTCTGCAGCTTGTTTCTTACCATCAAGCATAGACTTGTTGATAAGGCGTTGGACCATGATTGATTGATACTTACGATCTGGATTAACTTTTCTCTCAAGAGAGGTAGTAGTTTTACGTGGCATTACTTATCCTCCTTCTTTGCACCGTATTTTGAACGGCCTTGTTTGCGACCTTGGACACCTTGGAGATCAAGAGTACCGCGGACGATGTGATAACGGACACCTGGAAGATCTGGAACACGACCACCACGAACGAGCACAACTGCGTGCTCCTGGAGGTTGTGGCCCTCACCACCGATATATGCCCAAACTTCCTGACCATTTGTAAGGCGGACACGAGCTACTTTACGAAGAGCTGAGTTTGGTTTCTTTGGAGTTTTTGTTGTGACCTTGATACAAACACCACGCTTCAATGGAGCAGCTTGGTTGTAATATTTTGTTTTCAAGGTATTAACAATTGAGCCAAGTGCTGGTGCACCAGACTTTTTTGCAGCCTTTTTGCGAGGCTTGCGAATCAACTGATTAATAGTTGGCATTAAAATATCCTCTTAAAATTAACTTTTAGTTGCGTCGCGTTCAGATTAAACGCTTCGCCTGTTCGGGAGTTGGTAAGGCTCCCTTTGCCGGTTTTATGCAGCAATAAAAACCAGCGTGAAACTCTTACCTGTTATTCTACACTATTTTAGAGATTTTTGCAAGGTTAATTTCGGGCGATACAGCGGATTGAGTATCCCGCGTGACGCCATTGCCATTCGAGATATGCTTTATTATTTCCAATTGAAAAGTAATGGCCAGTGTCACTATTTCGATAAGTTGAGGTCCAATATGACCCATATTGATTCTGATATGCTACAGCCCCGCCGATATTATTTCCAGATAGAACTCTATTTACGTGGT
>CAMZGF010000040.1 GCA_947306315.1 uncultured Candidatus Saccharibacteria bacterium | reverse complement strand
GCCACTTATTTTAGGTGAGGTTGTTTCGCATCTTTCGGCTGATAATGCAACAATGGCAGCGCTTAAAAAAGCTTTCAAAAGAAAACGAGTATTTAAGGAAGATGAATATGAAGGTCTTGTTGGAATTGTTCCGTTTTCTTCTAAATATAAATATTCCGGTGTTCAATACAATCGTGCAGCATTTGTGATTGGTGCTCCAGAATTTGTGATGCGCGAAGAATACAAGACGATTCGCTCGGTCGTGAATAAGTATTCAAAACGTGGTTATCGTGTTTTGGTCTTTGGTCAGTATGGCGGAAAGCTCGTGTCAAAAGATGACGACGGTAAAGATAAAGCATTAACCGCAAAAGTTCGTCCACTTGCAGCTATTATTTTGCAGAATAATATTCGTGATACTGCTCCTGAAACATTTAAATATTTTGCAGAGCAAGGTGTCGAAGTTAAGGTGATTTCTGGTGATGACCCGGAAACTGTTTCGGAAATCGCGAAGAAAGCTGGAATCCTTGGTGCAGAAAAATATGTTAATGCCACGATGCTTGGATCGGGTACAAATTTTAAAGAAAGCGTACTCAGTAATGTTGTATTAGGACGTGTTACACCTGATCAAAAGCGTCGTATTATTAATATATTGAAAGAGGCTGGAAAAACTGTCGCAATGGTTGGTGATGGCGTTAACGATGTTCTTGCATTAAAGGATGCAGATTGTTCTGTTGCTATGGCAAGTGGATCGGATGCGGCAGTACAGGCTTCGCAGCTCGTGCTTCTCGAATCGGATTTTTCAAAAATGCCATCAGTGGTTCGTGAGGGTCGTCGAGTTGTAAATAACTTACAACGCTCCGGTTCATTGTTCCTCGTTAAGAATATTTTCTCGTTTGTGATGTCTTTAATTGCGATTTGTTTTGCAGTTACGTATCCAATGAATCCAACACAAGTTTCGCTTGTTACGATGTTTACGATTGGAATTCCTAGCTTTTTCCTTGCTCAAATTCCAAATGAAGGTCTAATTAAAGGCAGCTTTATAAAGAATGTTATATTTAATGCTGTTCCAGCGGCTTTAACGAATCTTGTTTTGATTGCGGCTGCTACGTTTGTTGGAAATGAAATTTTACATATCCAAAGGCCGATTTTATCAACGATTTGTACATTCATTTGGGCAGTAGTCGGTATTATCTACTTAATAAGGCTTTGTCGTCCATTTGATAAATGGAAGTATATGATTGTTTCAGCGTGTATAACGGGTATGATTCTGTTTAGTATTTTCCTTAAAGGATTATTTGGCCTTGAGCATGATCTCGGTCTTCAGGCGTGGTCAATCTTCTTCGGGGCAACCGTTCTAGCTATTCCTGTAATGCATTTATCAATAAAAGCCTTTGAATGGTTTAACAATAAATTCTTTGAGAAAGTTATTCAAAAGAATGTGAAAAAACTGCCGTCGATTTCAGATAAAATTGAAAAGCAGAAAAAGAAACATATAAGAAAAATGTTGAACAAATAATTATTTCTTTAGAGCCTTCTCATAAACTTTGAGGAGGTTTTTTATTTGAGTGCTTTGGAGAACTTGTCCACGATTTTTTAGTGCAGCTTTACTCATTTTCTCGATCAGTTCTTTATTCTTTATGATATGAAGGATTACGTCGGCCATTTTTTCTGGAGTTTCATCGAATGCACACATGCCAGCGTCTTTTATTACGACTTGGTTCATATCTTTGTCGCAATAAATAACTGGAAGACCGACAGCGCCGGCTTCGAGGATTGTCAGACCTTGAGTGTCAAAGCCGTAGGAATTAATAATGGAAAGATGCTCAGTTTCGAGCAATTTCATAACTTTTTCGTGTGGTACGGCGCCAAGGAATTTTACGTTCTTTGCTAGGCCATTTTCAAGTACATATTTCTTTGCAGCTTCGAAATTATTTCCGTCACCAACAGCCGTGAAGAAGAATTCGTTTGACTCTGATTTTACGAGCCTAAGCGCCTCTAGGAACGGAAGGATTCTCTTCTCTTTTGATAGCCTGCTGGTCCAGATGATGCGTACAGGCTCATTAGAGCCGTTTTTAAGGCTTCGTACTTGCCAATTGGTATTATTGGCGATTTTATCCTCAACGCCATTAGAAACAGCTGTGATTGGCCTAGAAACGCCATAATGTTTTAGCTTATCGGCGAAATGTTGGCTTGGTGTGATAACTTGATCGGCACAGTTTGCTTCGCGCACCATTAACTCCCACATGTTTTTTGTTGCGATGGTTGGTGCGAGATATTTGTCGCGTTTAACTTTTATTTTTCCGGTATATTTTTTTAGGTAGCTTTTATGAATAATATTTAGGCCCATGCCTGCAAATGTTTTGAAAGGGTGTGGAACGTTTACGGCAATAGCCATGTCTTCTCGTCCGTGCATAGTTTGGACGAGTGGCATTTTATATTTTTTTGCAATCATTACGGCGGCAATTGATGCTCCAGCTTCGTAGTGTGCATGGATGAGATCAAAACTATCTTTAAAGAATGGGTATTCTTTTTCGATAAATTTAACGACTTTTCCTGGCCATTTTGCACATGGCGCTCCATTGATTTTTATAAGTGATGCGGTCGGGAGAACGACGACATTTTTTTCTGTTGGTTTCGAAAAACCAGGACAAAAGACTGTAACTTTATGTCCAAGTTTTTCAAGTTCTTTTTTCTGTGCTGAAATTGATGATGGAATCCCACCTGCAATTTCGAGATATAAATCTGTAAAAACTGCAATTCTCATACTACCAGCCTCCGAAGCCTCCGCCTCCTCCGCCGCCGCCGGAGAAGCCTCCGCCTCCGCCGCCAGACGATCCGGATGATGATGAGAAGCCGCCGCCAGACGAACTTGTGTCGAATGGGCGAGAAGTTGCACTACTCATTGCATAGTTAATCATAGAGAATGTTGAGTAATTAAGACCAACGGTGTGCCAATCTGGAGCTTTAACATCAACATAGTATTTTTCGAGTTCCTTCATCCATGATTTTTCAAGGCCGAATAACGCTGCATATGGAAGAAGTTTTTCATGCAGTTTTACGATTCCCTCGTTTGAAGTATCGACATTATCGACACTTTGCAGGAATTTCAAACGATCTGCTTCAGCCATTTTTATGTAGAGCTTTAGGCCATCCATATAGCGAGACACTTCAAGTCCGTAGATTGAATGTTTTTTATACTTGTCTGCAACGGAACTTGCAATTGGCCAGAACAAGAATACGAAGACCATTATGATGATTGCTACTGGAACAAGCTGTTTCCCCTCATAGATTGAATAGGTTGTGAAATTGGTTTGCTCTATATAATGTGTACCAATTGCTCTTACGATAGCAAATAAGATGACTAGTCCAAAGAAACTGAGAATAATTTTTCCGATTGTAACGAGGAAGATGTTGATGATTGATTTGAGTTCGAAAGTAGTCTTTATTTTCTTTTCTTTCTTTTCGACACAGCCTTTTTCTTCAAGAGTTGCATCTACGTGTTTGCCGTAGTTGCTAAAAGCTGTTTCAAGACGACCTGAGTAGCTGTGGTGCCTAATTTCGATTTCTTCATTTACTTTATACGGTTTACCATTATTAATGATCTTCAAAAGATCGTCTTGTTCGTCTGAAAGATCATTGGTGTCTTTAATGATAATAAACCAGTTATATTTTCGTCCAAACTTTCTTTTTTCTTTCTTTAAATCGACTTTCTTTGAAACGATTAGTTCGAGGAGCGTTGCGACCTTTTCATTTTTAGTGTATGAGAGATAGTTTTTTGCGAGTACGCCAACTGTAAAATCTTTATGTGGAGTGTATTGTGGAACGATTGGATGACTCTTTAAGAATTTGAGTTTGTCGCTAATTTTCTTGTATGTATTGCGATAAATACCGTAAAGTGAAAGGGCTGCGAAGATTACAACTATGATGAAGATATGATAGCAGAGATAGTTTCGGTTAGGTTCAGGGATATTGAAGGTCCCGTCTTTGAAATTAATTTTCATTGTAATGTCACGTGAATGATACGATACATCGTTTGCATAGAACTTGATGCCGTCTGACATATTTTCGACGGAACAAATCTTCTTTGTCGTGTAGCCGTTGCTACAGAAAGCTTCTAGTTCTTCATCATAATCTGACGTATATACAGATTGAATTTGGTTTTTTAAATCGTTGCTAAGGTGGACTTTATAGATAAATGAGTTCACGTCGTTCGATAATCTGTTGAATGGAGTGAAATCAAATTGTTGGAAAACTTTGTCTTCGCCTTCGTAATTTTCGAGATCCTTAGTATTTATCTCAAGTACGAGATTTTTTAATTCATATTCGAAAGTAAATTCATGCTTTCCGTGGAGGTAGCGTTCATCGTCGTTTACTGAAACTGTAAAATGTCCGTCGTCTACATATGAGCTTGAATAGACACGAACTGAATTTGGTTCTTTGTTATCCATCGTAACTTTTATATCGAGAGTTTCTTGACTGTCAGTTGTGAAGACTACGCCGGAACTATTTACAAATGGGATGTTTCGATATAGCGAGTAGGTTGTATTTTTTGTTGGAAAAAGTGCAACAACTCTTTCTTTTGCCTTGAGGGTTGCTGTACCGTCTTCATTTTTTGAAAGATAATAATCGCCTTCAACGCGGTCAAAAGTTAACCTTGAAATGTAGTTATTTTCAGGAACTGTGAAGGTTTTATCTTTAAGATTTATCACGAACGTGAGGTTTTCATTACTGTCTAATTTTTTGGTTGCGAAACGAATGCCGTCATCGATGTCGGTAATTTCGCAGCGATCCTGGTTCGATGAGCCTCTTCTGCCAACATAACACCAAGCAGCGAGATGGTCATTGGTCTTGTTGGTTGAGTTGATTAATGATTTTTGTTTATAGGATGCAGTTTTTGAGACTTCGCGATCTTTTAGAACAGCACTCTTAATACTGCTATCCATATGGAGGTTTACGGTTACTGATTCAAATGTTTGTGATGTTTCAGTACCGTTTGCGTTCCAGTAGAGCTCTTGGTATGGTTCTGTTGAATAAATTGAATCTTCGAAGTCGGTGATAGTATTTACGAATTTATATTTTAGGACATAGGTTTGTTCGCCATGTACATAAGTGTCTGTGCTACCGATGCGAACCAAAAAGTGATCATCATACGCAATAACATTGCTCGGTTCGTAGTTTCCGTTTCTTGTCACGGAAATGTTTAGATGTTCAGCACTCTCAGTCGTGAGGTTCGTGTCGTTCTGGTTTAGAAATGGGATATAACGCTCAATGCCGTGGTTTTGGTCGTAGTTAGGAAAAACTGCAGTGACAGTTTCGACTACATCCATTTCACTGGTATTATCGGATCGTTTCTTTAAATAAAAATCGGCAACATAGTCTTTAAAATAGAAGTCGTTTGCGCCAGCAAAAACGTCTTTTGGGATGGCAGTTATAACAGTAGCAAGAACGAGAATTCCTGCAAAAAAGATGTGTGAGAGTTTTTTCATATGATTATTATAGCAAAAAAGCTCTCAGTTTTCGAGAGCTTTTATGGTTATTTTAAACGGTTGCTTCTTCGATTGCGGCTTTGATTGCATTAATCGATTGCTGGAGTTTAATTCCCTCCTCTTCGGTTGTCTTGACTTCGAGGCGATTTAAGACTCCGTCGCGACCAATAACTGTTGGCCAGCCAAAGAATGAATCCGTAAAGGCATCATATGTTGAAACTGGCATGACACGACGTTCGTCGAAAATAATGTTATTTAGGATGTCAGTTACACAGGCGCCGATACCGTAATAAGTTGCGCCTTTGCGATTTATGATTTCATAGGCTTTATTTTTTGTGTCCTCAGAAATTTTGTTTTGTTCTTCTGGTGTGAACATGCGATTTAATGGCATACCACCGAGATCGGCTGTTGACCATAATGTGAATTCGCTGTCGCCATGTTCACCAACTTGATATGCGTGAACAGACTTTGGCGAAACGTTGAGCTTTTCTGAGATTGTGTAGCGAAGACGTGCAGAATCAAGGACTGTACCAGAACCGATAACTTGTTCTGATGGAAGGCCGGAATATTTCCATACGAGATAAGTCATGACGTCCATTGGATTTGAAACAACAATGAAAATTCCGTTGAAACCAGCCTGCATAATTGGATCGACGATGCTTTTTATAATGCCTGCATTTTTCTGAAGAAGTTGCATGCGAGTTTCGCCACCTTTTGCTTGTGGGATGCCAGCAGTAATAATGATTACGTCTGAATCAGCAGCATCTTTTTCATATGAGCCAGAATGAATATTAATATAAGTTGGGCTAACTGCGAGCGTGTCGCGAAGGTCCATTGCTTCGCCTTCGGCATCTTCTTCATTAATATCAACCAGAACGAGTTCGTTGACTGAAGTTTTGCTGCTAACGATGCAATAACCGATAGAAGCACCGACATTGCCAGTACCAACAATCATTACTTTAATGTTATCTTTTTGCATTTTTCGGAGTCCTTTTTGCTTATGGTTTAATTATACCATAATGCACTCTGAGTTGCCTCAAAAGTTTTGCCAGGATTCCAAAGATTTAGGCTTGCGACTTTGCATGGTAGGTTGCCGACGAAGAGCCCAAGTGGTGTGTAATTTGTTGATTCGATAGAAGTTGTTGAAACTTTTCCATCTTTTGCTACGATAATTTTATCTTGGTGAAAGGTG
>CAMZGF010000039.1 GCA_947306315.1 uncultured Candidatus Saccharibacteria bacterium | reverse complement strand
GAGCACGGGCCTTTTAAGCCCGGTGTCGAGGGTTCGAGCCCCTCCCGACTCACCACAATTAATCTCGACGTTGGTCGAGTTTTTTGTTGGCAAAAAGAAACCCCCGAACAAAGTCGTTCGGGGGTAGATATAAAACTGGGTGAGTTGTCGAAAGTACTATTTATCATCCTATTTTAGGATGAAACGCTCATCACCGAATGTGTGATGACGTAAATTCCTGGTTATAGTGACTTTCGGGGCTTTGCCCTATAGTAGTTGTTTTGGTGATATTGCCGTTCTTTACTCATTTTTTGCACATTAAGTGTCTCGAAAGGAGGTTTGGCTTCGACAATTCTTTCCCAGTTGTTATTAATAAAGTACTATGGTGCAGAAGGATAGGATAAACCTACCCCCCTGCTTTTATAGTGACAACAACGCCGTCGTCCGCGCATAGGTCGCAGCAACAGCGTCGTAAGTATATTATACATTCTTTTGTAAAAATGTCAATAGTTTTTATGTATTATTTTTCGTCTTTCTTATCGACGATTTCTGCCTCTTTTGCTTCGTCAATGAGGCTTTTTGCTGCTTTTTTAGTTTCTTTAGCAGCTTTCTTGACTGTATCTTTTACGGCATCGATTTTCTTCTTTAGGATAAAAGTATCAACAAGTCCAGAAACGCCATAGACCATAAGAATAAAACCAACAATCATAACGATTGCTTCGTTTGTTTCGCCAGGATGAACAATCATCAAAACACCACAAATAACACCGATAATATTCGATAAAAGTGTCACATTATATGCTTTTGTGCCACGAATTTGGTTAGCGATATTTAGATGCATCACAGAGTTTAGAATCATATAAACACCAACTGCAATTGTGATAATGCTGAGTGCCTGCTGATAATAAAGCGCGACAATAAGGCCAAGGATAACGAAGAAAATACCAAGCAAACTTGTTGAGAAAATATTAAAGACGGCGCCTTTATTCATATCACGCGCGATCATAAAAATACCAAGTGAGATTAGAACAATCGAAATTGCAGCTTGCATAATTGAGAGCATTAAGCCAGGAAATAGAACAAAGATTAGCCCAAGAATTGTCATCACGAAAGCCGTGCTGACTGCTGCACCGAGAAACCCGTTGAGTTTCTTTTCAATATTTTCCATTAAAACTCCTTTTTATACTTTCTTATGATTATTTTATCATATTTTCAGGAGAAAAACTCGATGATTTTAGGTACAAATTATACTCGTGTCTAATTTTATACAGATGTATGGTAAACTAAAAGTATGAGCGAGATTAAATATAATTCAAAAAAGCGTACACACGAAAAAATCAAAGAGGCTTTTAAAAAGCTCTTGCAGGAAAAATCGATCAAGGATATCACAGCGGTTGAAATATCGGAAAAAGCAGGAATAACTCGTGGCACATTTTATGCCCATTTTTTGAACGCATTTGAAGTTGCTCGCGAGTACGAATCTGATTTAATCTCTTCCCTTATATTTAATGATGATCAAAATAATTTACACGAGCTTTTTAATTATCTAAAAGAAAACGAAGAGTTCTATCGAGAACTTTTTACATCCGATTGTTCAATACTTTTCATTAAGAAACTAAATGAAAAACTCCGCGATATTATATATGGCGATTTAAAAAAGCAAGACAAAAAACCAATGGCCGAACTCGATGCTTCATTTTATGCAGATGGCGCAACCTATACGATATTTAAGTATTTTAGAAATGAAATTTCACTTAGTTTAGACGAAATCGAATGGTATATTAGAGCCAACGTTTCTCGCCAGAATTCTCACGCATAATTTTTGCGGAGAGTGGAGTATACTTTTCCATCGCTTCATGTATCGGCTTATCGTATTCATCAAATTCTTCGTCGGCGTTGTTACGACTATGAATAAAATGATGATATTTTTGAAGATCTCTAAAAATGTCGTCCTCATCAAGTTCAGCCTGATTAATTCTTTCAGAACGAACCAAAAACCATTCCGTTGCCGTTTCTGGATAACCAAGTAACCTACCGATTTTTTGATGGATGATTTTTATCACAGGACTGTTTGGTTCAGCAGAATCAAAAAGATCATATAGTTCATGTTCCGCATCGAGAAGCATATTCACTGTCTCTTTATTTTTAGAAATATAATATGAGTGAGTAGATTCTACGTCCTTTAGATCCGAATTTAGATTCGTCTTTTCATAAACATAGGTCAGACCGAGAAGCTTTAGATATTTTTCAAACTCCCTTAATCTTATATCCTCAACGTCATGCTTAGAAAAATCAACAATACAGGCAGGTTTAACATCAACTAGGACACCAACAATACAAGAAAGTCGATCGGCCGCAATAAATGGACGCGCGCTATTTTTAATTAAAAATTGATCAAAATTTCTTAGAACTTCGATTTTCAAATCATTCATATTTTTATTATAACACTAATGCTTTGTTGGATCGATCTGAGCCAAGATGTCTCGTTTCACCCATTCTGGTGGTTCACACTCAAAAGTGATAACTGGTGTTCTTAAATTAACCTCATCACATTCAACGCCATAATAATGTTCGTATGTTGAATCTACTGAACCGAACTTTGCTTTTTCTTTATCCATATCAAGCATCGCTGCGGTTTCCCAGACTTTTTCTTCACTTGGGCCTTCAACTTCAATGAAGCTCGGAATCCATGGCCAAGTATCGATACATATTTCGCAACCGTTTAGTTCCCATTCCTCACGAAGAGTTTCTTGATGAGCCTTAATATTAAGATGGGTTCCCTTCATGAATTCTACCGCACGATCATAATCGTCCACAATAACATTCACTTCCTTGGTGCCAAGGATGCTCTTGTCGTTGTGGACGTTTTTATAAGTCATGACGACCTTATCGCCTTCGTCACGAACACGAATAAATTGATGTTCGCCGGCGTCGAAGATCACACGTTTCATGATTCTCTCCTTGTTAATAAGTTTCCCGCCGGCAGACTCTAGTTTTGCTCTGATTTCGTTTTTATTTATATCTAAGAATTGTGCTTCTATCTCATTATTCATGAGATAATTATACAACACTATCTGACATTAATCGATCCCATCGAGCAATGAACCTTCAAAGTAACTTTCGAATTACGATCATTATCTCTGACGTTTGATGAACCCATGTCGGTTTTTGATTCAACATAAATGTCATCTGCATGTTTAATATTTACACTGCCCATCGACGCATTAATATTTGAATCTTCAGTAATTTTAAGTGTATCAATTTCAACTGAGCCCATAGATGCGTCGACATCCAAAGAACCAGTTACTTCTTCGATTTCGATTGAACCCATACTATTATGAGTTTTAATGTCTTTGCCAGATTCGATTTTTACCTTACCCATATCTTCAGTAATATCCATAGATGCTTTTTCAAAATTGCCTACAGTAATATCACCGAAGTTGTTTGTGATAACAATTCTTTCAGCGTAATCTTCAGGAAGATAAACTTCGATTACTGGAGCTTTGTAGCCGATACATGCGAAGCCACTACAACTATCATCCATGAGGTTGACATCAAGAATATCATCATAAGTATTAACACGATATCCGTCTGATTCTTCCGAATAGATAATTACACGAGCCTTATCGCTTCGTACGTTTTTAACATTCACATCTCCAGCTCTTGAAGAAATTTTTAGAGTTTTAAATTCTATTTCATGGCTCTCGTCATATTGTACTGTTTTCGAAGTACCACTTCTTAACCCGGAGAACAGTTTACCGGGTAATAAGAAAGACGCGCATATTGCAGCTACTACAATGAGAGAAATAATGCCCATGATGAGGCCGAAGATTTTCAATCCTCTACTACCAACCTTTTTATGGCATTTTTCGCAATATTCATCATCAATATTTGCTCCAGCAGCTACGAAAATAAGTTTAACGATAGATATGACTACTGCGAAGATAAGCCAAATCATCCATGTTTTATACCAAGCATGAGTTGCGAAGCTTACTGTAAGAAAAATAACAGTCGTAATGAGCGCAAGTGTAGTTTTTATGCAGTCATAAATAATTGTTGCAGGATTTTTCTCCCTACGTTGTCTCCTGCAATTATGGCATTTTCTACCAAAGTCAAAATCATCATCGTCATCATCGTCATCATCATCGTCATCATCGTCGACTTTTTTAGCCTTTTCATCAGCTACACCGCGAAGAAGTTCGTCGGTAGATATATTATATAGTTCACAAAGTGGCGCGATTTTATCAAAATCAGGCGTAGATTGGCCAGTTTCCCATTTTGAAACAGTTTGGCGTGATACATTTAGCTTTTCTGCGACTTCTTCCTGACTAAGTCCGGAATCTCGTCGGAATTTTACTAGTCTTTTAGATATTTCAGAC
Organism: uncultured Candidatus Saccharibacteria bacterium; assembly: GCA_947306315.1. Taxonomy (GTDB): domain Bacteria; phylum Patescibacteriota; class Saccharimonadia; order Saccharimonadales; family Saccharimonadaceae; genus Nanosyncoccus. The sequence goes on along the minus strand of CAMZGF010000039.1, from coordinate 2,618 downwards.
ATTTATTTTCCTTTCTTTATATGCTTATATTGTATCACCAATGCCAGTTGCATTCTAGCAATTCTAGTTTGAATCTTATTTTTTCTGCGCAACTATTTTTGACATGACATGTAAAGTCTAGCTTACATTTTTTTGCGCATTTTTCGCAACCAAAAGTCCACCTATTTGCCAAAGCGGCGCGAACGAGTAGCAAATTCGTCAAGGATTTTTTCACAATCCTTCTCTGTTATACTCGGAAAATACTTCTTTAGAAACAAGAATTCTGAATAGCTCGCGCGCCATAATTGAAAGCCAGAAATACGCTCCTCGCCTGACGTTCTTACAATAAGATCGCATGGCGGAACTTCTGGATGATAAAGGTTTTTTGTGACAATTTCGGGTGTGATTTTGTTATATTTTTCTGGATTTTTGCGAGATTCTTCAAGAATTTTAGTCATTGCGTCCGCAATTTCCCATTGGCCACCATAATTAAAGCAAATTGCAACCGTACCGCGCTCACCATTCTTCGTTTCCTCTTCGAGTTTCTGGAGCGCTAGCAGTACGTTTTCCGGAGCAGGATCCTTACGCCCCATGATAACGCAACGAATATTCTCTTTCCTAAATTTCTTCGACATCCGTTTTGCATTTTTCAAAAGCAAATCCATGAGATAGCTTACTTCTTCTTCTGAGCGGTTCCAATTTTCCGTTGAGAAAAGATAAAAAGAGACAAAAGAAACGCCCCTTTCAATCATTTTCGTAGCAACTTTTTCGACTTTCGAGAAACCTTTTCTATGTCCTTCGAGAGTCGGGAGGTTTCTTTCACGAGCCCAGCGACGATTTCCGTCTACAATAAATCCAATATGTTTAGGTATAATAACACCGTTTTCCATCTTTTTATTATATCAAACACCCTAGTCGCTTGTAAAATAGAGAGTTTTGTGGTATTATTAGATAGGTCCTCGGGGCGTAGCACAGTTGGTAGCGCGCAACTTTTGGGAAGTTGAGGTCGCAGGTTCGAGTCCTGTCGCCCCGACCAGTTTGAATGCATTGACTTATGATAGTTTTTATGCTATAATTGATATATGGCTATCGCCATATATATTTTTTGCTCTTTAAGAGTAGTTTAACGCATTTTTCACAAAAGGAGGGTCCAAAAATATGGATGTGAAGAAGGATTATGAACTGAGAGAGTACAGTGAGGATGTTCTCGGCAGGAAGACGATCTACAAAGAGGAGCTTAATGTTATCCTCGGCGTAATGTTTAAGGTTCTTAGCGACCTCAACAAAATACCGAAAAGAGGATCTTTCGCCCTGTCTGGGCAGAGACGCAACTGCGACAGCGACTTGATCGTCACGTTTAATTTCAAGAAAGGAAAGCTACGTAACGATCACTATTGCAGTGAAGATTCCCCTGCGGTTGATCTCATTGGGAAGGTTTCCTCATATAAGAACCGCCCCGAAATGGGATCGATCAGGAGTGGTTTCCATAGCCCGAAATGGATGAATCTTGAAACCAACAAAGGTCGTTTCCTTTGTGCAGTTGTAAGTGACGGAGATAATGAAACCGCAGAAGCTATATACCTCATTCTCACAAAGACCTTCAGTTTAATCGGCAGAGGCGACGAGACATTACAGCGTTGTGCAACCAGCACTTTTATAAATCAGTTCGAAAAAAGCGATCTCGCTGCATTAGTCACCGACATGGTTGAGAAAATCTTCAGCGACAAATCGCTTCCGGAGATTAAAGAGTTCGAAGACTTTAGAGCAGAGCTTAAATTCAATAATGAACTCAGACCATTCTTCGCCTAACAGTTGAACTACAAAAAACCGCCAGATTCTGGCGGTTTTTCTATTGTCTAGACTGTGGCGTAATAACCGCCATTGATATAGCGGATTGCAGCAGTTGCAGCAGTTGCTCCATCAGCAGTAGCTGTAACGAGCTGACGAACACCTTTTGTACGATTATCACCTGCGACAAAGATTCCTTCAATATTCGTTTTACAATCTTCACCGGCAATAATATACCCAGCATCATCCGTCTTCATAATATTTGCAAAGGCCTTATTCGCAGGCACACGACCGACTGCAATAAAAAGCCCGTCAACATCAAGAATTTCCGACTCTCCATCAATATCGACTTCGACTCTTTCAAGGTTTTCATTATCAGCAAATAGCTTTACCACACTTGCGTTATAAACAATCTCGACATTATCTTTTTCTTTCAAAGTGTTGACGGTTTTTTCTTCTCCTCTAAATTCGTCACGGTGATGAATTAGATATACTTTTCTTGCAATATTCGAAAGATATAGTGCATCTGATAGTGCAGTATTTCCCCCACCAACAACAGCTACATTTTTGTCCTTATATAATGCACCATCACAGGTCGCGCAGTAAGAAACGCCACGACCGACAAGCTCAGCTTCATTCGGTAGGCCGAGTTTTCGATTTTCAGATCCGGTTGCAATAATAACGGCATTCGCTTCATATTTACCGTCTTTCGTAATAACAGTTTTTAACTCACCATCTTTTATTTCCGTTACGCGCTCAAAAACAAATTCAGCACCAGCTTCCTTAGCCTGTTCATATAATTTCTTAGCAAAATCTGCACCAGAAATATCTTTTTCTAAAGGGTAGTTTTC
>CAMZGF010000038.1 GCA_947306315.1 uncultured Candidatus Saccharibacteria bacterium | reverse complement strand
CTAGGTGGTTTTTAGCGTCGACAGAATCCTTTTTCTTCTTGTCTTCTTCGGCGTGCATTTCAGCTTCTTTTTGAGCTTTTTCGATATCTTCCTTGCTCATGTTGCCAGAGTTTTGGATGGTGATTGATTGTTCTTTACCAGTTCCCTTATCTTTTGCGGTAACATTCAAGATACCGTTTGCATCAAGGTTGAAAGTAACTTCAATTTGTGGGACACCGCGTGGAGCTGGTGCGATGCCATCGAGGATAAAGCGACCGAGAGATTTGTTGTCCTTCGCGAATTCGCGTTCACCTTGAAGGACGTGAATCTCAACTTGTGGCTGGTTATCGCTTGCTGTACTAAATACTTCTGACTTTGAAGTTGGAATAGTGGTGTTGCGGTCGATAAGTGGAGTACGGACGCCACCCATAGTTTCAATACCGAGCGTAAGTGGAGTGACATCGAGAAGGAGAACATCCTTAACATCACCTTGAAGAACGCCGCCTTGGATTGCAGCACCAACTGCGACAACTTCGTCTGGGTTAACACCCTGCATTGGTTCCTTGCCGAAGAGATTCTTAACTTTCTCGACAACTGCTGGCATACGAGTCATACCGCCAACCATAACAACTTCGTCGATATCCTTTGCTTCGAGTTTTGCATCTTTCAAAGCTTTTTCAACTGGACCTGCGAGGCGATCGAGAAGTGGAGCTACAAGCTCTTCCATCTTTGCGCGGGTAAGTGTATATTCAAAGTGTTTTGGACCATCTTCATCTGCTGAAAGGAATGGGAGATTAATATCAGTTGAGGTTGCACTTGAGAGCTCTTTCTTAGCTTTCTCAGCTTCATCCTTAACACGTTGCATTGCTGCAGCATCATTCTTAATATCGATACCAGATTCTTTCTTGAATTCATCACAGAGGAAATTGACGATAATATTGTCGAAGTCTTCACCACCGAGGTGGGTATCACCGTTGGTTGATTTTACCTCAAAGACACCGTCGCCGATTTCAAGGATTGAGACATCGAAAGTACCACCACCAAGGTCGAATACTACGATCTGTTCTTCATTCTTCTTATCAAGGCCATAAGCAAGAGCAGCTGCGGTTGGCTCGTTGATAATACGTTTAACTTCGAGACCAGCGATTTTGCCAGCATCTTTTGTTGCTTGACGTTGCGAATCGTCAAAGTATGCAGGGACAGTGATGATAGCTTCAGTGACTTTCTCACCGAGGAATGCTTCTGCATCAGCTTTAATCTTTGAAAGGACCATTGCTGAGATTTCTTCTGGAGTATATTCTTTGCCATCCATTTTTACAGCAACGCCGTTGCCTTTTTTGACAATTTCGTATGGCATAATGTCGAGATCATGCTTTACTTCTTCATCTTCAAATTTGCGACCAATAAGACGTTTAATACCATAGATTGTGTTCTTAGGGTTTGTGACACGCTGGCGCTGAGCTACTTTACCAACAAGGCGTTCGCCTTTCTTTGTGACTGCGATAACGCTAGGTGTAGTTCTGTCGCCTTCTGCGTTTGTGATAACTTCTGGTTTTCCTGCAACCATGTAAGCAAAAGCTGAGTTGGTTGTTCCGAGGTCAATACCAATAATTTTTCCCATAATGTTTTATCCTTTCTTTTAGCACTCTAAGTCGATGATTGCTAATTCTTAGGTACATTATAGTACATTAGCACTCAAAATGCAAGAGTGCTAATACAGGGGTAGTTTTAAAAAATTCTGCTATTTCTTTGACAATGGGAAGGCAAAGATAATACCAGCCGCTAAAGCTCCGACAATATCCCACATAGTATCTTCCACACCAGGCGTAATCAACTGTTGCATACTTCCGCCAGTTGTTTGGTCATAGAGGAATTCAAAACATTCCCAAGCAGCAGCAGTGAATGCGACAAATGAAACAATAAAGAGCCAAGTAAATCTAGTGTCATAGTGTTTTACGCGAGCTTTGCCACCACTGACTTTTACATCAGTACCTTCGTAGTTGCGATCAAGGATTTCCTTTGCGACAAATGCAGCCATGATGCCAGAAATACAGTGGACAATTTTATCAAAACATGGGTTTCCAAAAATATACCAAACCTTGTAAAGATCAAAGTCGATACCAGCAATCATTGAAATGCCAAGAAAAAGTGAGTACGCGATCTGGAGACGAACCGTCATATTAAGGCCGAAGAATTTAAAAATTTCCGGGATGAACGGGAGAAAAATCGTTGCAATGTAGCTCCAGGTTTTTGGCCATGCGACTGGGTCGATAATATGTGCAATAAATAGCCCAACACCAAATAGAGCAATTATAAATTTTAGGATAAAGTTTATTTTATTACTAATCTGTTTCATATGATTCCGTGATTATTTACTTCATCATATCACAGATTAAGTTTTCTTACCACGAACGATTCTCTTAAAGAACTTTTTTATTTCATGACGAAACTGAAAGATTATAAACGCGGCGCCAATAGCTATGATGCCAATAATAGAACCCACAGCAACAAAGCTGTTTTTAGTTTTGCTACCCAACTCCGGAACCTCTAATTCATAGTCTTCTCCTTTGTTTTCTTTATGTTTCTTGCAACGATTCGTTTCAATATCAAGATCATAACCATCGTTGCAAACTTTTACAGTTGTTGCCTCGCCAGTGTTTGGATCATAAGTCGTAATAGTTTTCCCTGTAGATGATTCGGTTACAGTTTCTAGATTTTTACAACGATTTGTCTTTGGATTTAGAAATTTCCCCTCGGGGCAAGTCTTTACGGTTGACGTGACCGTCGGTGAAGAATCTGAATTTTCTTTATTTTTATTACATCGATTTGTTTCTACGTTTAAAGTATAGCCCTCGTTACAAATTTTTACAGTTGTCCCCTCTCCAGTTTCTGGATCATAAGTTGTGATAGTTTTTCCCGTGGATGTTTCGCTAATTTCTTGTAGGTTCTTGCAACGGTTCGTTTTTGGATTTAAAAATTTTCCCTCAGGGCAGACCGGCTCATCAGAAGTCACAATACTACTTAATGCAGCTTTTGATTGTGATTTTATGATTTTTGATTGTTCTGGCAGAAGAGCGATGGCCGCCAGAAGAAATAGCAGTATTTTTAGTTTCTTCATATTTTTACCTCGTTTAATTACATGTCGCATTTAATCAAATTTTTCTGCACGTGCAAGCATAAGAATTACAGAACGTAAATTATAGATAAGAAAATAACGTTTTTTGGCGTTTTATCACCCCTTAAAATAACCATAAGTATGATATAATATAGATATGTACGGTCTTTTACCTGTTATTTGTGTGCAAATCGGCATTATTTTTCTCGCCGGGGTTGTGCATGCTTCGCTACAGTGTGACTTAGGAGCTTTGCTCCTGCTTTATCATGCAAGCTTAGGGAAACATATTAAGCAAAAAACTAGGAAGTTGGTTTCAAGTTATATCCTTGGGTCGGCACTTTTGATTTGCTTGATTCTTTCAACAATTATATTCTTAATCACAACTTTTGCAGAAAGCTCACTTTCTTTGAGTTGTCTTATCGTGATTGCAGGAGTTCTATTCATACTCGCACTACTAATATGGTTCTTCTATTACAAGAACCGCCGCACCACACAGCTTTGGTTGCCACAATCGGTTGCGCGTCATATCAGCAACCGCGCAAAGTTTACCGAGAACAACATTGAGGCATTTAGCCTTGGAATGTTAACAGCATTTGCGGAAATGCCTTTCTCGTTCGTTTTAATGTTAGCTGCTGCAGATTCTATTGCCCTTTTACCGCTCAAATATCAGATTGCTTGCGTGGTTGCATACACAATTATTGCGATTCTCCCTCTTTTTATTCTGCGCATCTCGGTCAAACGTGGGAGTACGGTTGTAGACATTCAAAAATGGCGCGTCAGAAACAAGAACTTTTTCAAAGCGCTCTCCGGCTTTCTATTCCTTACACTCGCAGTTTTTATTGTTGCATTTAGGATTATGGGGGCATAATGACAACATCAAAATTATCAAAGAAGAAAATCCACGAAGATATAAAACGTGAAGGACGAGTGCTTGGGTTGCACGCAGGGGCGGTCGAAGTAATTGCGGACAAGGTAACTGATAAGATCATAACTTGGGGAAAGAAGCGGTCGGCCATAACGGAAAATGATCTGTACCAGCGGATGGCGAAAGAACTAAAAAAATACAACGAAGATTTAGCATATTTATTCGAAAGTAGAAATAAGGTTTTATAAAAGGAGGAAGAAGTGAAAAAATTTGAATATGATTTAGTAGTAATCGGAAGCGGAGTTGCTGGTGGAACAGCCGCAAAAATGGCAGCTGGTGCGGGTCTTAAGACCGTACTCATTGAAGCCGGAAACTGGGGCGGGACAAACTCAAACCGTAGAGATATTCCATATGCTGCTGCATCACATTTTTCACAAACATTCTTCGGAGCAATTGAAGCTTCTAAATTTGGACTTTCTTCGACCTCACTTCGATACAATTACCCTTCAGTTCTAAACTGGAATCTTGTTGCAAAGAAACGCGCTGGTGCAAATTCTAAAAAAGAATATGAGGATGCTGGCGTAAAATGTGTGTCAGGCTTTGCGCAGTTCATTTCTCCTTATGAAATTTCCGTTGGCGACGAAACTATTTCCGCAAAGAAATTTATTATTGCTACAGGATCAACTCCAACCGATCCTGGAATTACTGGCTCAGCTGAAGCTGGTTGTATTTTACCAGAAGATGTTTTCGCACTTCGCAGAATCCCAAAGGTTGTAATGGTAGTTGGTGGTGGTTCGACCGGTTGTGAGATTGCAGAGTATCTCGCCGAAATGGGCTCAAAAGTTTTGATTACTGAAATTTCAGAACGCCTACTTCCGAAGGAAGACCCAGAAGCTGGTGAAGTTATTGAAACGAGATTTGCTAAAACTCTCGGTATAAAAGTGTTAACTTCATCACGTGTTGTCGCAACTTCTAAGGCCGGTAAAGAAACTTTGCCGTCCGGAAGGAAGACTGATGTTGTCAAAGTACAGTTTATGCGTGGTGGGCAAGAAAAATCCGTAAAAGTTGAGGCAGTTATTCTCGCGACTGGCTCTGAACCAGCAGTTGATCTTGGTCTTTCAAATGCAGATGTAAAATTCAGTGCTAAAGGCATCCAAGTCAATACAATGATGCAGACTTCTGCAAAACATATTTTTGCCTGCGGCGACGTTGCGAACGTTGTGTTTGACAGACATGTCGATGTTGCAGAAATCTCATCAACTGAAAAAGCAAGCTATGAAGCGGCGACTGCTGCTTCAAATGTAGTAAATCGCGGAAAAGCACTCGTTGATTATCGTGGATTCGTAAGGATGACTGACACATTTCCAAAGGTCGCATCAGTCGGTCTTACCGAAGATGAATGTATCGCAAGAGATTTGAAATATAAACAGGTTCTTGTCCCATTGTCATCAGTTGAAGCGTCAAACGTTCATGAATATCAGGATGGTTTTGTAAAGCTTGTTACAAATCGTGAAGGTAAAATTATCGGCGCAACAATTGTGGCACCAAATGCTGATCTCTTAATCCAAGAAATTGTGCTTTCAATGAGAACTGATATAAAACTTGTCGACATTGCAACAGCACCACACGTTGCACTTTCATTCAGCGAAGCAGTACGTCTCGCTGCAAGAAGAATTTCTAGAGGATAATTATTTAATCTTTATTAATCTTACCGAGGTGCCGATTTTTGTACCGATATATTGGACTCTGGTAAATGTTTTTATTGGCTCATACTCACTTAAGACCACTTGGTTTGCTGATGTCGGAGTCGAGCAGGATGGAGGTATCGTCAAATAATAAACATGTTCGTAAGCGTTCGTTGCAGCCTCGAGAAGCGATGATAACTCTTCGTTTGTAATATAATGTTGAATATTAAAGCGTTCAACACTATCATTGTCATATACAAGAAAATCTTTTGCTTCCTTTGTTTTGTTGAGATTGTAATTAAAGTACACTAAATTCTTATTTGTCTTAATGCTTTCGTGGACAGCAGCATTAATTTCGGATACGTAGTCAGCTTCAATAATAAGTGAGCCATCCTCAACAGTATCAAGTATTTCTGCAAGTTCGACATCATTCGTAAATTTATTGTTATAGTCACCTACCGCCATTATAATTCCGCGTGGCGTAGTAGCAAGTGCAATAATTGTAGCAATAATGACGTAGCCATCTTTAATTCCCTTATTTTTTAGAATTTTAACTATCTCAGATTTTTTAAATATTTTTGCGAGCTTGTTTTCCTTTTCATCCTCTTCCTTTGCAATCCAAATCGCAGCAAGCGCGATTAATAAGAACATTGCAATTCTTGGGCCGAAGACATTGTACTCCGTATAGACAAAACCTAGAATGAAAGTCCAGAATAATTCCGAAATTACAAAATAGGTCGCAGCCTTAACGCTTCTAGCGTATAGCGCAATGGTAAATATAGCCAGCCCAACAAAGCAGAGCGCGCCAATAATATACGAATCATTTCCGAAGAGTGTAGTTAGAAAAGTTGATGCAAGACTTGGAAGATTTTTCGGGTCTATACCATCATGAAGTTTTCCGTTTAGAACTACATTATTGTTAAAGGCGTTGATAATAATCGGGGCTACAAGCGCGATTGAGGCCAGAACTGGCACGAGAAAACGAGAGATGTTTTTTCGATCTTTTTTATTTAGTAATTCTTCAACCATGAACCCTACCGACAATACTAGAACTAGACCATACATCAAGAAATGAGTTTGAGCAAGAAAGGCGATTGATAAACCATATTTTAATGGGTTTTCATGACGATTTTTATATGCGATACAAACTAGAGCAATAGCTAGTGGAACGAGTGAATAGTTTTTCGCGATGGACGGGAGAAAGTAGAAAAAGGCAATAGACGATAGGAAGGCAATTTTTGTGAAGAGATTAATTTTCGCAAATCGAACAAAGAGGAATACCGCAAGCGCAACGACAGCAAGCGAGATGAAACTCACAACATCAATAGAAAAGCCGAGCTTAGAAAATGGTGCAAGGATCAACTGCCAGAGAAATGGCTGTGGCTCGGAAGAATTCAAATCATAGACATTTGTCGGAGTTAAATCGCGTGATATTGCCCAGCTAATAGCTTCGTCATTCCAATGCTCGTGATGCATGACAAAAGGAATATCT
>CAMZGF010000037.1 GCA_947306315.1 uncultured Candidatus Saccharibacteria bacterium | reverse complement strand
ACGTGATTTCATCCTTCGTGACCGCGAATGTTCACAAATGGAGATCGAATACTTCGTCCGCCCAGACGCATGGGAAGACGAATTTGAAAAACTTCGCGAACTCCAACACGAATTCCTCGAAGAAGTTGTTAAACTTCCGAAGGAAAATATTCATGAACTCGAAGTTCCTGCAGAAGATCGTGCACATTATTCAAAGCGCACAATTGACTTCATGTTTGACTATCCAAACGGTGAAGAGGAGCTTATGGGTCTCGCATATCGCACCGACTTTGACCTTTCTAATATTCAGCGCGAATCTGGAAAGAGTATGGAATATCGCGATAAAAATACTGGCGAAACCTTCATTCCACACGTTATTGAGCCATCAATCGGCGTTGAGCGTCTCTTCCTCGCAATTCTTTCAACTGCTTATACTGAAGAAGAAAAAGAGGGAAAGACTCGCGTTCTTTTGAAACTCCCAGAAAATCTTGCACCATACCATTTCTGTGTTTCACCACTCCTTAAGAATAAGCCGGAACTTGTTGAGAAAGCTCGTGAGGTCTACACAATGCTTAAGAATAAATACGGAAATATTACTTGGGATGATTCTGGAAACATTGGTAAGCGCTACATGAAACAAGACGAAATCGGTACTCCAAAATGCATTGTTATCGATTTTGATACCTTGGAAGACGGAACTGTTACTGTTCGTGATCGTGATACAACTGAGCAAACTCGCGTGAAAATTGAAGAACTTTAAAGCATGAAAAAGGCGCCCTACTGGGCGCCTTAGGTCAAATTATGCTGAGAAAAGGTTTAATAATCGCTTGAAGAAGCCGGACTTTTTGGCTGTTTTTGCAAAAAGATGTTCAATCCTCTTACCGGTATACTCTTCCGGATAGCCAAAGGTTGGAATCTCGCCTTTAATAAGGCTGATAAACGCGTCGATAGACTCTCTCTCCCACGTACTACAGAAAAAGGTATTTATGTATTTTGTGTGGTGGCGACGTTTTTCTGCTTCAGTCTTTTCATTGTAATCGGCAGAGAACTTCGCATATTTGCTCTTGTGTCTATCTTGTAAATCCTTAATCTTCGATTCAGGATTCTTGACACATTCGTCATAGTCGAGAATATAATCCTGCATCATCAGCCACTCTACGCAATCCGGATTATCGAATGCGTATTTGAACGTGTACTTATCCGGTCCATCCTTCACGTCCGACATTTCGCCGTACTTCTCAAGGAATTCGCTAGAAACACATTCTGCGACCAACACGGGTCGTTCATTCATTTTTAGAATGTCGAAAACTTGTAAGTAGACCTTGTCCCCAATCTTGATTTTCATGCACTATCCCTCCTTGCACCTCAATATGACCTAACTAAAAAAGAACGTAGCAAAAACGACTACTCTTTTTATTATACCATAAACTCTTTAAAAAGTAAAGAGGTGGCGTTTTTTGTTTGACAACAAAAAACTTGCTGACGCAAGTTCTCGGTTTGGTGGTCACGACTGGACTTGAACCAGTGACACGCGGCTCTTCAGGCCGCTGCTCTACCAACTGAGCTACATGACCACATAGGTATAGGGTTATTATATCACAAAAATAGTCATAATCAACCTTAAAATTCGAAGAAAAATCCCTTTAAAATGCTTTAGTTTTTTGTTGATGCATGGTACAATATTCATAAGCAAAATAGTGGAGTGTACAATTAATGCGAGGTTTGGTTAAGAAACCAAAAGTGTTTCGTATCGCGAAACGCTTTGAAATTCATTCCATGAAAGGGGCCGCAGGGCTTTTCTTTGGCATTTTTGTTGCATTTTTCGCGCTATTATTGACTTATCCATACAAAGTAAGCAATGTCTCTGCTGTAGGTGAGAGTACCGTCTCGTCTATCTCTATTTCTCCAGTAGATCAACTAAAAATTAATGTCATTCCTGGTCGCTATAGTTCCGGGACTGTCCCAATTAATATCTCAACAACAAACCGTTCTGGCTATACGATAATGCTTGAAACCATTGGAGATTCGTCGTCTCTCGTGAATATTGATGATACTGACAATATTATCCCTACTCTTTCTTCGAACAACGGCATTTTAGCCAGTGAGATTGCAGGTAAATATGGTATCAGTATCAACGGCACAAATTTCTATCCTGCACCGGAACCAAACGGCAGCACATTCGCTCTAAAAACCACTACAACTTCTGGTACAAATCGTCATGACTTAACTTTTGGCGTTAATGCTTCAGCTGATACCGTTGGCGGCATTTATAATAACGAATACATCATCTCTGTTCTTGCAAATCCGACTGGCAATTCACTTGAATTTGACGAAAATACGACCGATGAAGTTGGAAATATGCCAAATCCGCAAATTGCGAACATTGGTGAAAGGATACTAACAATCTCAAACGCGGTTCCTGTGCGTGAGGGATACGAATTTGTTGGTTGGGATGTAGATTCGACAGCTACGGAACCGCAGTACACTCCTTCAGATGTCTTTACTTTTGATACCACACAATCCCAGAATACTGTTCTTTATGCGATCTGGGGCGAAATTATTGATGAGGGTGAGATAAAGTTTTCGGCAAACTTTGGTCAAAAACTCTCATTTGATGGTAAGTCATCTCTTAATACGAATATTCCATTATTCTCAAACGAATTTATTGATACGTATTTTGAAGTCTCGTGTGGTATTGAGAGATTTATTTATAACACTGACCAGGAAAACAATATAAACTCTCTAGTGTCTGATATGGATGAAAGTGACCCTCCGTATTCCGGTTTCGTATTTAGGAACAATAGAAATAGTTCAAATTATGAGCTTTCGAGAAATACTGGCACTCAACAATCTCCTGCAAACTCATCACCTACTTTTAGTGTTGCTAATACGAAGACCTTGAAACTAACTCGTGACGAGAATCACGATTTCTATTATGAGACGAATATGTCGCCAAAAACTATGACCATAAACTATGCTAATATTGTTCCATTTAATACTCCGCTCGTATTTGGGTCTTCACTCAACACCTATGGAAACGCGACTCGCTTCTTTAAAGGTGAGATGACTGATGCGAAACTCACTCGCAAATATGAAAAGACGTCTGATGAAACCTTGTATGTTACTTTACCATCACCAATGATGACATCGAAAGAATTCGATGGATGGTACAGCAACAAGGCTCTAACTAAGAAGATTGGCGATGCTGGTGATAGTATCGCGATAAGCAGAGATACGACTGTGTATGCAAAATGGAAGAATGTCGGTGAGACGATGCAAGAATATAATCATCCTGGCCAGATTGTCTTTGATGGTACAAACTATATTAACACTGGCATGTATCTGTTTAGTCCAGAAAACTTCGATCGCGACTTCGTCATGACGCTTCACATCGATAGTGTGGGTACAAACGACAATATGGATGCGATTGTGGGTTCTCTCGATGAACGTGGCCGTCCATACTCTGGCTTTGTGTTAAGAAAGCATACTTATCAGGGTAATGATGTTATACAACTCCACTCAAACGGAAGTGGCGCCGCTTCGACAAAATACTTTGATACAGTTGGTGACATCGTAATTATAAGATCAAACAATAAAGTATATTATAAGATTGATGATAGCCCGCTTCATCTTTTGAATACTTATGATCCAGAAGTCGACTGGTTTAATTCGCCTGTAACCCTTGGTGCTGCGCTTGATACTAATGGCGGTCCATTCCGATACTTCGAGGGTGCGATTTCTAATGTTAGTATTAGATATGTAGATGAGGGAGTATCTCTCGCGGACTATGAATATCCAACAAAAGCAACGAAGCTTGCTTATGAATACTCTGGCGAAATGGTATTTGATGGTGCACATTATATTGACACCGGCATTAAGCTATTTAACGATGCGGCAACTACCGCAAAAGACTTTACCATTATGCTTAATGTAGTGGAAGTTGATCCAAGTAACGCAAACCAGTCTGTAATCCTAAACGCAAAAGACGAATCTGGTAGGCCATGGCCAGGCCTTGTATTTAGAACGACCGGCTCTGATCTAGAAATTACGTTTAATAAAAACGCGTCTACAAATGCAAAGAGAAAACTCACTAAAAAACCTGATACCGTAAGAATTATGAGGAAGAGTGGCCATATCTTTGTTTCATTGAGTGAATTTGGCGACGAAGAAGAGCTTATTGATAGCTCAGGATTTAGTATGTATTTTGACACGACCTTAACTTTCGGCGCTGCACTTGATGGAACGAATACCCCATTCAGGTACTTTAAGGGCAAACTGTCTAATATTAAAGTTTATATTGAAGAATAGATTTTGCTAACAAGGTAAAAATAGTATATAATATATATATGAAGAAATTTAATACATCCCCAATTTCAGGCATGCAAGAGCTGACTCCAGCAAAGCAAGCTTTATTTGACAAACTTAAAAATCAGATTGTTGGGGTGTATCATTCTCATGGGTTCTTACGAATTGAAACTCCAGTAATTGAAAGAACCGATATCCTTCTTGCTAAGGCTGGCGGTGATACCGAAAAACAAATCTATAAAGTTGTAAAAACTGCTGAGACTGAAGACGATGCGGATCAGGCCCTCCGTTTTGATCATACCGTTCCTCTTGCTCGCTATGTTGTAGAGCATGAAAATGATTTAACCTTCCCATTTAAGGTAACTCAGAGCGCACGCAACTTCCGTGGGGAACGTGCTCAAAAAGGACGTTTTCGTGAATTCTATCAGCTCGACGTCGATGTGATTGGTCGTGAAAAACTAGCGGTTTCTTATGACGCAGATGTTATTAAGACGGCTTATGATGCACTCATGACCTTCATTAAGCCAGAAATGAAAATCCGTATTTCAAACCGCAAAATCCTAACTGGTCTTCTTCAAGAACTTGGCCTTCAAACGAAATCTGAAGATATTTTTGGAATTATCGACCATGCTGAAAAAGTTCCAAAAGAGAAAACTGTCTCTTCATTTGAAGAAATTGGCCTAAGTGGGGCTGAAATAGAGAAACTCACGACATTTATGAATATTAATGGCGCACGTGAAGATGTTGTCAGCAACTTAAAGAGCCTAGGTATTAACAATGATATCTTTATTCTTGGCGTTGAAGAGCTCAACAATGTACTTAGTCTCCTCGAGAAACAAGGTTTGGGTGAGACAGCTATTGGCGATATGTTGATTATCCGCGGACTTGATTATTATACTGGTACTGTCTTTGAGACCTTCCTCCCAGAATATCGCGAGATTGGTTCAATCTGTTCTGGTGGTCGCTATGAGAATTTAGCATCAAATTATACCGACCAAAACTTCCCAGGTGTTGGTGCTTCTATTGGACTTACTCGCCTCTTCCAGACTCTTGATGATAATAATCTTCTTGAGAGTATAGATAAAAAATCAATCGACCTTGTTCTTATTCCGTTCTCTGAAAACGAATATGAATATACTTTTAATCTTGCAGAAAAGCTTCGTGGTTGCGGCAAAACCGTTGATATCAACCTTACCGATAAAAAAGTTGGTGATAAATTTACTTATGCGGCAAAAATCGCAAAATTTGCTTCAGTTATCGGTGAAAATGAAGTTAAAACTGGAAATATTGAAGTTAAAGACCTTGAAACTGGCAACAAATTAAAACTCGAAGATTATATAAGAAGTGTCTAGTCGAAAATTTGAACTTGATCAACATTTTCTGAGATCGCCGAAATTTGCGTTGATGTTGATCGGTCATTCTAATATTAGAAAAAATGACACCGTCGTCGAAATTGGCGCGGGTTCAGGTGTTATCACGACTGCGCTAAGTAAGCGTTGTAAGAGTGTTTTTGCGATTGAACCAGATCGTGAAACGGCAGAGAAGCTACGTGCGAATCTCAAACGTTTTGGCGCAGAAAACGTGATTGTTATAGAAAAAGATTTTAGAGATGTTGAGTTCCCAGAGGGCCAATATAAAATTTTTTGCAACCCTCCGTTTCGTTTTAGCTCAGAAATTTTTTATAAAGCGTTAAATCTTGAAAACAAGGACGGCGTGATTATCGAAAAGGGAACGAAAAATCCTCCAAAATCAATCCACCTTATCCTCCAAAAGAATCTTGCTTTGAAGCTAATCTTGACTGATCGACACTACACTTCGCAACTTGGGCGTATTCTTACAAAATCCTATGATACGAAAATCCGTCTTCCTCTTAAGAAGACAGATTTTACCCCACCACCAGCCGTTGATACCGTTTTGTTTGAAGCCAAACTTCGTTAATTGCTTTTCTCTAGTCCAATATCGAAGTAGTATTCTTTTACTTCGTTCCAACCCCAGCTCGGATCGAAACCTGACGTGATAAACTTGCCGAACATAAAGTATGGCATTCCGCTCTCAGAATTTGTTGTCTGCATAATTCTTGCAGTTTTTGAATTGCCAATAACTTTTGAGTGGTAATCTTCATCGAGCCACCTCTGTAGCCATGAATAAAATTTCTTTCCTCCACTCATATAAATAGTATAGTATATAAGAATTAGTAAAAACACAAGAAATATCAAATAAGGGAGATAATGAATTACCACTGTAAAACCGAACAAAAAGAAAGGAATCCGAACAGAAAAATGCGTAGGAATAACATAATATAATGAAAAATCAATGTTGACAACAATAGTGCTCGTGGTAAAATAAAAGTAAGATTTGGTAGCGGTTGAGAGAGCGCCAAGTCGGAAAAATGGGTGGAGTGTGAAGTTAAATGGCTATAATTGCTATTTAGGCAATACCACCTAGGAATTAATCTAGATCATAAATACGCCAAAACTCGTGTGGCGTATTTTTGTTTTTTATGATAAAATTACTCTATGGCGCGCTGGCGCCTGTATGTTTGGCGCTGTGGCGGAGTGGTTACGCAGAGGTCTGCAAAACCTTGTACACCGGTTCAATTCCGGTCGGCGCCTCCAAACACTAACGTGTTTGGAGCCACCGTTGCGTCCCAAGGGGCAAAACGGCGCCTCCAAACATTAGCCCGAATGGCGGAATTGGTATACGCGTTCGACTTAAAATCGAATGGAGAAATCCATATGGGTTCAAGTCCCATTTCGGGCACCAAGCACCTTGAAAAATATAAAATATTTGCTATAATAGGTGCATATGCGAGCGTAGCTCAGTTGTTTAGAGCGCTTCCTTGCCAAGGAAGAGGTCGAGAG
>CAMZGF010000036.1 GCA_947306315.1 uncultured Candidatus Saccharibacteria bacterium | reverse complement strand
TGTATGAGATCGAATAGTTCGTCGGGTTCCAATTTGCAGCAAAAGCGCGATTTCCGATTGAGCCCTTCACAATTGAGACTGACATATTCCCCGAGCCTTCTAGGTCCGTGCCATTCCAACCAGCGAAATCGTATGCTGTGCGAGTTGGGTTAGTTAACGTAAATGTTTCGGTTTCAATATTGTAGGATGTTGGATTTGATGCTGAGCCGCCATTTAACGCGTATGAAAGTGAGTAAGGAATCGTGTCCCAGTTTGCAGTGTAACTACGTTCACCATGTGAATTTACTGGAATTGTAACATTTTTATTATTGTCGCCAACAAGTTCTGTGCCGCTCCAGCCTCTAAATGAATAACCAAGTCTTGTAGGGTTGTTAATAACAATTTCGTCTGATTCGATATTATACGAAACTACGTTTGTCGCCGAGCCTCCGTCCAAGTTATATGTGATTGGATAATTTTTTGGAGTCCAAAGAGTTGTAACTGTGATTGATGGATCATTTTGCAAATTAAGATCTACGCTCGTTTCATCGCCGGTGTAGGTGACTCCATTAACGAGCCAACCAGCAAAATCATAGTAGTCGCGGGTTGGGCGCGGAAGAGTAGAAAGATCAAGCCTATCATTTTGGTTGAGATACTCTGGGAAACCTTCTGGGATTTCTCCGCCGGCACCATCCCAATTTATTCGATAGATAAAACAATCCTGATCCGGAGTGATTGTGTACGCTACGTCGGAAGTATAGATTCCATCCACAGTTTCACGACTGATCTTAAAACCAAATAGGACTGGAATTTCATATACATCGTTTTGAGATTCTTGGCTACTATATATAATAATTGGATCGTGACCTATAGCTGGAACAGCGTTCCAAGTTGCGCCACTGTCAATCGAAAAGCCCCACGAATCGTCCGAAAGTTCAGCGCCAGGCACTGTTGCAGGGATAGTATTTCCCATACCATCAACGAGTGCATTTGTATCATGCGTTGATGAAATAGCAATTTTTGCACCTTTTGGACAGGTGTTTGAATATAATACTGTGTTCGTTGTTGTGTATATTTGCTGATAGACATTTGTTGAAGCGATGAGATCGACATCCGTATTATTCGTGATGGACATAGTATATGCGCCAATAGAATAGTCTTTTGTAATAACCTCAGCGTTACTTTTTACGATCGGACTCAGAATTGAAACGGTCAAAAAAGTAAAAATTAAAAAGCACAAAAATACTCCAGCGTTGCAAAGCTTTCTCAGATCAAAATTCTGGAATATTTTTTTCATTGATGACCTTTTTGTTCTTATTATTATAACATAAGCGCAATGCTGATACAATTATGCCAACATATAGTCATCTAGTTTGGTTGCATCTTTCACATCGAAATCTGCAATTTTTGTGCGACGAAGCGCAGTCAGGTATGCACCGGTTTCAAGTGTCTTTCCGATATCCTCACCAAGCGTTCGAATATAGGTGCCACTTGAAACGTGCGTTCTAATTTTTAATTCTGGGTAATTATAACTCAAAACGTCGAGTGAATAGATTTCAACTTTTCGAGTTGGCATTTCAATTTCTTTTCCCTTTCGTGCTAGTTTATATGCACGTTCACCATTAATCTTCACGGCTGAGAAAACTGGAACGGTCTGTTCAATTTCTCCAACAAATTTTTCGCAAGCTTTTCTCACCTCTTCTTCAGTTGGAATCTTGTCAGAAACATCTACAATTTCGCCTTCGATATCGCCAGTCGTTGAGTTTTTTCCAAGAAAAACCGTTGCCTCATATTCCTTGTCTTTCTTTAAAAATTCGTCAGATTTTTTTGTTGCTTTTCCAGCCAAAATTATTAAAAGTCCTGTGGCAAATGGATCAAGTGTACCAGTGTGCCCAACTTTAACTTTCTTCCCTTCGCGATCACGGAGTTTTCTACGGACACGTGCAACAACACCAAAGCTACTCATGCCAGCTGGCTTATCAATTAGTATCGTTTCTTCAAATGTGTTTTCCATTTACAATTCTACGTTTGCTCTTAACCATTTTGAGAAGCCGTCGTATGATTTATAGTATTCTTTATCCTCATCCGAATCATATCTTAGATAGTTTATAATTTTTCCATCTTTATAAATAATTACTGACGGAAAATATTTAACGGTTTCATAGACACTCGTGTCTTTTATATAATCGGAAGTAAGATAGTAAAAACTTACTTTATTTTTATGTTGAAAATCGAGGACAAATTCTTTGAATTTTGCAGCGTCGCCATTACAAATTGGCAGTGAAACATAAAGGACAAAATCTTTCTTTTCTTTCACAATGTTTTCAAAGAAGTTTACGACATTTTCTTCACTAGTCTGCTTGGCAATTTCGATTTGGGCTCCGTCAGTATTTTTATATTCAGCAGACAAAACAATTTTTTCTTCTACTTTGATTTGACCACCTTCAAGCACTTTATAAAATACAAGGCCAAAAATCGAGAGTGCAATTAACGTAAGAACGGAAATAAGGATTAATCTTCCGTTCGTCTCACGATTGTCTTTTCTTACCATGTTATTTTCCTTGTCAATGTATCAAAGTTAATTGGATGATAAATCACGTTCCAAAATGCGTAGGTTTTGCCTTTTTTAAGGTCAACTTTATTCTCTCCTTCATAGTACCAAAAGCCGCCAACGTTCCAAATTTTGTTTTCATCCCAACCGAGCGAAACGAGAAGATTTTTTGTCATTCCAGCATAGCCACCGCCACCACACATTAGGAAGATATTTTTGTCTTTCGGAAAGAGATCTTCAAGGATTTTCACCGACTCTTTGTAATTTGGAATATATTTTCCGTTAACTTTTTTGAAGAGCGTTTCACCAGTGTATGATTTTCCGACGGCTTCTGGAAGACCTTCCGGAGCGACAAGGTATGGCAGAGGAACAACCTCAAAACCTTTTACATAGCCAGAAAGATAGCGATCGCCACCGATTGCTTCGTAGTTTGCATCATCAATAAGCATACGCATATCACGATAAACGGAATCTGAACGGTTTAGATATTTATCGATGGTCGATTCGTTGATATTTTTATCAATACCAAGTTCACCGCGCATGCCTTCGGATAGCTCAGGAGCAGGTAGCTCTGGAATTTTATTAATATTACAGAAAAAGATAGCTAGGGCAACAACTATTGCAACACAGAAAAACGCGATGCAAATCTTTATATAGTTTCGTCTTTCTCTTCTCTTCTGTTTCTCCATTAAAAATCCTCCATTTATTCTATTTTATCATAGATTATGGAGGATTTTATTCTATGCATTAGGGATTTGGAACGCTGAAGGATCAGCAAGTCCTGGAGTCTCTGGTGCAACTGGAGCAGCCGAAGTAACGGATGCTCCTGGAATAATTGGAGCAATTGGAGTTGTTGGGATTGCAACTGGCTCCGGCGCTTCTGCTACGACAGGAGGCATTCCGACCTCACTAATTGTTGGTGCCGGTGGAGGCGGAAGATCAATAGTTGAGTTTTGATTAGGAACTTCAACTGGCGCAGGAGTGACTTCTGGAGCGATTGGGGCGGTTGGAGTTGTTGGCACTACTTGCTCTACTGGAGATATTGGAGCAATAGGCGCGGATGGTACAAATTGCATGTCTGGAATTGTTGCAGCTTCAGGAACTTGAGTTGGCACAACTGGAGAAGCTTGCATTGCAGGATTATTTGGTACTGATGCTGCCTCTGTTAGAGCCTGGTCAATCATCGCACCATAATCTGGGGTCGCTGGCATTTCTGAAACAACGGGTTGAGCTGGTGCGACAGGTGATTCCGGAATAATTGGAATTTGCGGAGCAGCAGGGATTTCTGGAGCGACAGGAATATCTGGAGTTGCATTTTCAAGTTCATTTGCGAGAGCAGTTGGCATACCAACACTTGTTGCTGGTGCAGCGACCATCTGTTCGAGTTGTTGCTCAGGAGCAATAGGAACTTCTGGAACAACTGGTTGAGCTGGAGCAGCTGGTGCGTCATCCATTATTGGAAGACTTGGGGCAGGAATTAGAGGTTCGTTTGTCGGAGCCACTGGATTTTCCGGAATTGATGCTTCTTGAGCGGCTGGAGTTTCTGGAGCAGCTGGCACCTCTTGGTTAGGTTCTGGTTCTTCTGGTTGCATAATATTGCTTGAGATAAGTTGCTGATCTGCGCCGGCTTGCATGAGACGAGATGAAATCTGCATCGTTTCCGAAGTTGTGCGTGCGTTTGAAAATCTTTCCGTTGCGGAAACAATGCCAGTAAGAAGAGCGGTCGCAGTCGCTTGATCAAATTCTGTGTAGTTCAAATATTCACAAAGTCTAACAATCATTTCACAACATGATGAAATTGATGGATCGCTCCATTCAAGTTCAGCAAAGCGTCCTGCTTGGTTTGTTGTAATGTTAATTGCAGTTGCGTCATGCATAATGCGGCCATATTCTTCAAGTGCGCCATCGAGCGCTTCAGCAGATTCGACATCGATTGCAACAACAAGGTTAACGTTAAAGTCGCCTTGTGAGAATTCTAGATCGTTTTGTGAGATTGTAGTTTTATATGGGGTAATGTAGACTTTTACGTAGTCGCCCTCGACTTTATAACGAAGGTGGTCAGCCTTGTCTTTACTAATTGCAATAATAAAATCTTGGAGGGAGTTAGTATTTTTTTCGAAGGTTTCGTCTGGTTTTAGGAACTCAAGTGCGTTTGGGGTGTTGCCGGAATAAATCGCAGTGACATGTTTCCCGATTTTGTTTAGGACCATTGTTAAACCGATTGCGGCGCTGATTTCATCAACGCTTGGGTCCTGACTTAATGCGACAAGAATATTTTCACAAGAAAGAATCTTGTCAGCAACTTTTTTTGTTATATTGCCGAGCTGTTCATCAATAGATTGAACTGTTTGATTATCTGTTTGCATTTTTATTTTGACCGTTTATACTTAAACATTAGCATAATGTCAACGATTTTGCAAGTATTTTATAACATTTTCAAGCGAAGAACGAAACTTTCAAGCAGTGCCCATGGCTTTTCGGAGAATTTTGTAGATTTCATTAAGTGGTCGATCGTTGCAAGCTCCCTGATAATCGCGCGGTTCTTCTGAGTTGGGTTTGATTTTAAATTTTTCAGTGCGCAGGTTGCCCAAGCGCCAAGCATCGCATATGGATCTTCAGTTTCTTCACATTTTTTTAATTCTTTTACTGCCTCGTTTGGTTTTTTTAAAGCGAGATCATAAATATTGAATGCGAGGAAACGTTTTTTTGGATCTTCTTTGAATTTGTTTTCAGAAAGATCAATATTGGTAGCCTTTTTTAGCTCTTTCAAACTTCCCCATTTTCCATCAATTTTCGTTTCCAAAACAACAATCTCATGCGGGGTTTCAAGATATTTTATAAGCTCATCAAAAAGTTCTTTCCTTTCCGCAAGCCCCTTAATAAGGATTTTTCGGTTCCCTTCTTCAAAAAGCGAAGTGCCAAGAAAAAGTGTTGGGAGATCCGTTACGAGAAGATTTTCAGCATCAATAACTTCATATTTTTCACCAAGAATTTTCTTCGCATTCTTTTCTGAAGTATCTCGATCTTCTCCATAATACAAATGAATCATTTTTCCTCCTTTTGGCATGATGGGCAGATATGCGTGCCACGTCCGGCAACGCGGATTTTTATGATTTCTCCACCGCATCTTTCGCACGGTTCACCTTCGCGACGAAAAACTTTTGCAAAGAGCCTTAGATAATCGCCTTTGGTGCCATCTGCCTTGACGTAGGTTTTCATAGTGCTACCGCCGGAATCGATACTTGCTTGCATTACGGTTCTCACGCCTTCAAGTAATTCTTTAATCTCATTACCAGTAAGACTTCCGGTTTCACGCTTTGGATGTATTTTAGCATAGAAAAGTGCTTCGTCGGCATAAATATTACCAATACCCGCAATTACTTTCTGGTCAAGAATTGTAGCTTTAATCGGCGCAGTCTTATGGTGCATGAGGTTTTCTTTAAATTCTTCAAAAGAGATATCCCATGGTTCCTTCGCGAGTTTCTTAATAAAGTCATCATTTTCGACTTCGGAGGTTTCGAGAATTTTTACAAAGCCAAATTTTCGTTGGTCATTAAAATAGAGTACGCCATTTTCGAGTTCAAATATAGCCCGAGTTTGTTTATCTGGAAGTTCATTTATAAACGAATCCGTCGGATGGCCTCCAGCAAAAATTTCTTTATTGCCACGGAAAATAAGTTGGCCAGTCATGCGAAGATGGATCATCATCGTAACGCCATTTTCAAGATCAATCAGCAGAGCTTTTCCTTTGCGACGAACATCAATAATTTTCTGATTTTTTACAAGAGTTTTTGGACCGACAAAAGATTTTTCGCAAAGAATTTTTACGTTTGTGATTCTATAAGTCTTTATTGTTTTTTCGAGCCCACGACGAATTGTTTCAACTTCCGGTAACTCTGGCATAAATCTATTATAGCAGATTTAGCGAGCGATACAGCGGATCGAATAACCGTAGTTTTTGCCGTAACTAAGTTCTGTGTTTACGCTCGAGCTACCTATAAACATACCGAATCCTACTTCGTCAGCTAGAGCAGTGGATGACCAATAATAGCCGCTACCTTCATTTAGCCAGCTGCCCGAAATATTGGCGAAGAAAGTAAAGTTCGGTTCGCCCTGCATCGATTCACTTGATGGATAATAGCTATAAAGTTTGTTGAAATCTGCATCTTGAGAATAACCACCGGTTGGGAGTCTCCAGCCTTTCGGACAGATTGATGATGGAGCGTTACCTGAAGATAATGTTGAGCCACCAGTCCCAGCAGTAGCAGTATAGAACGTATATAGATTACCCTTGGTTTGGTCTGAGCTTGCATATAATTTATTGACATCTGTGCCACTAAAACCTGATGTAGAGTGGGTTGGAAGGACATAATCCGATGTCACGTCTGAGTTTTCAGAAGTGAGCGTAATTGAATCACTGCCGCCAAGCGCAAGGTTCTGCGTCATCCAACACTTACCATCTTTAAGAGCTCTAACTGTGTAGGTTTTACCATCACGAGGATCGGTAAGAGTGCCATTCGAGACATAGGCTGCATTAGCACATGGAGAGATATAACCTGGTTCAGTTGGAGTTGTTCCATCACTAGGATTTCCATCAACACCATTCACATAAGCAGTGAACTTAACAG
>CAMZGF010000035.1 GCA_947306315.1 uncultured Candidatus Saccharibacteria bacterium | reverse complement strand
CTATGGTAGAGATATAGGAGGTCTTATTTTTAGATCCTGTGGCGAGAAGGGTTCTGATGGTAAAATAGACTTTTTCGCCTCGAATAATGCACTTGAGGAATTGATTACAGAAGAAGAACAAGAAAAAGCGTTTAATCAGATTCTTAATGGCGAACCAATTGATGGTGAGATAAGAGAAAAAATTCGTGCAAATATGCTAGATCTTATTGTTGATACTGGGATGGTGGAAGAGATTGTCGCTGACCCATTCCTTAGAAAAAGCCATGCTGATGAACTTGCAGGAAGATTGGAAGACGTTGATCTAAATGACCCTGAAAGCGTAAAGAGAATGCATCTTAATGATATATTACATAACGCCGACGGATACTTCTTCGGTTCTGATGAGGCGCAAGGTCTTTTAACTGACAGAGATTTTATCATTACGAAATTCATGGTTCAAAAGGCGGTCGAAAAAACCGATAAGGAAGCATCTGGGATGTCTGAGGATGAAATCACTGATTATTACATTGACGACATATCAAAAACAATTACAAAGATGTGTGAGGCTGGTGAGACTAGCATTAGGGAATTAGTTGATGATCCATATTTACGTAGAGAACGCTTTGATAGTCTTTATGATATGGAAGTAAATAAAGATAATATAAGTGAAGATAAAAAGAATTTCTGGCAATATGATGTCGATTTCGAGAAAAGCTACCTTGGTAGTGAAGTGAGAAGATATGCTACGCAGAATCCTGAACTATATAATGAAGAATATTATGCAGAAGAAACTGAAGCTATAACCGAAGAGGTGGTTGAAAAAATATCGGAAGAGCAACTAAAAGAAATCGTCAAAGCATACGAAAAAAATCCTAGAGAAGGTGATAATGTTTTGATGGAATCGTTACTACCAGTTCTTGGGCTTGAGGATTTTCCTCCATCAATTATTTATGATAGTTCGACCAACAGAAAGGAAGACGGCGCCTATAGACGTGAAGAACATGCGATTATTGTCTATGAACAAAAAATAGGAAAGAGAGGCTCGAAAAAGAACATGATTCTTAGTGCTTCTGAGGGGACAAAGCCTACGATTTTTACGCGAATGGGTGTTATCGCTCATGAACTATGGCATGCGCATCAATATGTTGGAGAGGGTGTCTCTGAAGAAAAAAGAGAAAAATACATAAAGAATTTTGTCTATTATATGAGTGCAAGTAATGATGAATTTAAGAATGCTTCATATAGCGAATACCGTCATCAGTTAATCGAGGAAGAAGCTTGGGCATTTGGAGAAAAAATGAAAGAACGTCTCGCTGGACAATATGGACAAATAAAGGCAAGAAAAAATGGAAGAAAATAAGATTAAAGAAGCTCTTGTTAATGATTTTAATATTAGCGAAAGAACGTTAACTGATATTGAAAAGTTAAAAAAGCATAATGATATTTATCTTGAGTTTATTGAATTTCTAGAAAAAAATATCTATAAAGATGGTGCAAAATCCGGGGTTTGGACAGCTAAAAGCCTTTCTGAAGAGCTGTCGCACCTGGATCCAATTATAATTTTTGAATTCCTGGTTGGTCTTCGCGAAGAGCCTGAAAAATATGAAGGCTACATCGCTGAAGGTGCAATGATGATCTAAAAGTGCTAAAATATAGATATGGATTACTTTATTGATTCACACTGTCATATGCATGACGAAGAATTTTTTGCTCCACATGTTCGCGATGAATTGGTTCAGCGCGCACTTGATAGGAATGTTAAAAAAATGATTCTAATTGGAACGGACGACGAGGACTCTTACGATGCGCGTGATTTTGCACTGAATTATAATAAAGAAAACTCGCTTTTCTGGTCATATGGTATTCATCCGAGTGAATGGGAAAAAGATCGAAACGAGCCGGATTTTAAAATTGATATGCCAATCGCGATTGGTGAAGTAGGACTAGATTATCATTTTCTCGATGAAGTCGACGATGCTGAGGTTGAGATTGAAGAACAAAAGAAGCTGTTTGAAGAAATGATTAATCTTGCTGAAAAATACGATTTGCCACTTATTTTTCATGTTCGTGAAGCGTTTGATGATTTCTTTGAAATTATTGATAAACATCCAACCGTCCGCGGTGTTGTACATTCATTTACTGATTCAAAAAAGACTTTGAAGAAAGTTCTAGAGCGTGGTTTTTATGTTGGCGTGAACGGGCTTGCGACTTATTCAACTTTGCCAACTCCGCCACTTGATCGCATTTTACTTGAGACGGATGCGCCATTTTTAGCGCCAGCTCCACACCGTGGCGAACAAAATGATTCGAGCTATATTCCAGATATTGCAAATTGGCTCGCTGGGAAACTTAGTATTTCAGTTGAGGATGTGATGAAGCAGACGACTATGAACTGCTACGACCTTTTTAGATTTGATAAAAAAGCATAAATATTGTATAATATATATATGTCAGAAAAAGATTTTATTTATCTCGATTATGCTGCCGCAACGCCTGTTAGCGACCAGGTTTTTGAGGCGATGAAACCATATTTTTCTGAAAACTTTTTCAACCCATCAGCTTCATATCTTCCTGCAAAACACGTCCGCAGAGTTTATGAAGATGCGAAGGATGAACTTGCACATACGATCGGTGCAAAAGGAAATGATTTAGTTATTACTGCCGGCGCAACTGAGTCGATCAATCTCGCTTTTACTGTCCTTAAAAACTTTAAAAATGCGAACTGTCTCATCTCGAAAATTGAGCACGCTTCAGTTTGCGAGGCGGCAAAGAATTTTGCGAGCGAAGTTCGCGAAATTAATGTCGATAAAACTGGCTATCTCAATTTAAAAGACCTCGAAAGTAAGATCGACGACAATACTGTTCTTATTTCTGTCGCTGCCGCAAACAACGAGCTCGGCACAATCGAGCCACTTTCAGACATAGCTGAAATTGTTCGTAAGGTTCGTATGGATCGTCTTTCTCGCGGCATTGAAACTCCAATTTATCTTCACTCTGATGCTTCACAGGCAATGAGTCTTATTGATATCTATGTTTCACGTCTCGGCGTCGATATGCTTACAATTAACTCCGCAAAAGTCTATGGCCCAAAGGGAATTGGTGCGCTCTATGTCGGCCATGGTATTAAACTTTCACCAATCACATTTGGTGGTGGTCAGGAAATGGGTCTTCGTTCAGGAACCGAAAATGTTCCGCTTCTTGTTGGTTTTGCAACCGCTGCAAAAATCGCAAAGGAACATGTAAATGGCAATCGTAAAAAATACGAAAAACTTTCTGAGATTTTTAAGAAAACTTTAGTCGAGAATTTAGGCGACATTGAGCCAAAATTCCTCGGCAATAAGAAACATCAGCTCGCTAACTTCATTTCGATTTGTTTCGATGGACTTGATGCTGAGCGTTTGATATTTAAGCTCGAAGACGAGAAAATCTACGTCTCAACCGGCGCGGCATGTGCTGCTTCAAAAGGTCAAAAGTCTCACGTTCTAACCGCAATTGGTTTAACTGATTCTGAAATTAATGGCTCACTACGTATTTCAATGGGTAAAATGAACGACGAAGAAAACGTCAAAAATGCGGCCGAAAAATTAGCTACGATTGTTAAAAACGAGTGGGAGCGCATCCATGGCTAAAACTGTTTTTGTTGGTATGAGTGGCGGCGTCGACTCGAGTGTTTCAGCTGTGCTTTTAAAGGAGCAAGGCTACCATGTTGTCGGTGTTTATATGAAGAACTGGTCGAAAGACCTTCCTGGAATGAAGTGTCCATGGGCTGAAGATTTAGCTGATGCAAAACGTGTCGCAACAAAGCTCGATATCGACTTTATGATTTTTGATTTTGAAAACGAGTATAAGCAAAAGGTTGTCGACTATATGCTCGATGAATTTAAAAAGGGAAATACTCCAAATCCTGACATCATGTGTAATCAGGAAATTAAATTCAAACTATTCTACGAGATTTCGCGTGAGAAGGGTGCAGATTTTATCGCAACCGGTCACTATGCAAATACTGAAGGTGATAAGCTTCTTAAATCTGTTGACGAGAATAAGGATCAAACCTACTTCCTTTACCGCATTTCAAAAGATTCAATCGCACACACAATTTTCCCAATCGGAAATATGTTAAAGCCAGACGTTAAAAAACTCGCGGCCGAAAAAGGCCTCGATAATGCCTATAAAAAAGAATCGATGGGCGTTTGTTTTGTTGGCGATGTTGGTATGAAAGACTTCTTAAAAGAGTATTTGAAATCTGAAGAAGACCAGAAATATTTGAAACCTGGAAAGATTATTGACCGTGAAACTGGCGAAACTCTCGGCTTCCATGATGGCGCAATTTTCTTTACAATGGGTCAGCGCCACGGACTTAATGTTGGCGGCGGTTTGCCATACTATGTCGTCGGTAAAGATATGGGTAAAAACGAGGTTTATGTCTCAAAGAATTTGAATGATGATAATCTTTGGACTAAGACTCTCGATCTTAAAGACTTAATTCTTCGTGAGAAAATTGAGAATGGCGCTGAAGTTGAAGTTCGTCTTCGCCATCGCGCAAAACTTGAAAAAGCTGTTATTAAAAAAATTGAAGGCGACTTTGAAGGCGGCAACGCGACCTGCGAACTCGAATTCGTAGACGGAATTAAGCGCACCGCTTCTGGTCAATCGGCTGTGATTTATGTTGGCAACGTCTGTCTCGGTGGCGGAATCTTGAAATAAAAAAGGCGCTACAAATTGTAGCGCCTGAGGGGGTGTCCGTTTTTTATTCGTTAGTTAATCTTTAAACTTGCGAAGTAATCTTCTGAGTTCTATAAAACACTCTACGACTATGCGGGCTGTACATAATAATAATATGACCATCATGATCGTTTCAAATACCATAGACACCTCCTGCTAAAGAACAACCCCCTTTAATGGCAATAATATAACATAAAAATAAAAAAGGCGCTACGTCTGTAGCGCCTAAGGGTGGGGTGTTTAGTCATCTGGGGAATAATCTTGCGTTTCTGATACTGTTTAGATTATCGATGTCTGAGTCCGGTTTTTTGTTGGGTAGTACTGTTGTCGGAGTCTCCGGCTTTTCCTCTTTGAGTTCTTCCTCGTCATCCTCGGTTTCGGTATCTTCGTCGTCGGCTGAGATGGTATCATAAATAGTTTCCATCTTATTAATAATATCATCGCAATCGGCGAAGATTTTCTCGGCCGAACTACCACATGAGATGAAGGTAGACCTTATCTCGTCAAGGTTGGCAGTATTGATTCGCTCGATGATTGAGCATGGATGCTCAAGGATGTCGTAGAGTTTATCGTGCAACTCATTGGCTTCATCAAGATGATTGGTTTCACTGACGTCGTCGTAGAGATCACTGAATTCGAGGATGTAATGTCTACAGATTCGGGCGAACTCACCATCTTTCTGAGTGCGTCCGCGATGCATCTTGTAGAATCTTCTGCTTAGATCCCAAATATTTTCCTCGTCATCATCATCGTCGTCATCATCATCTTCGTCGTTAGTTTTAACACTTGTAGCATCGACGGATAATCCTATAGGTCCTCCAGAAGCGATGACACGAACACTTTCTCCGACGAAATCACCATTTGCTACCAGCTCTTTACCCATATCATCTGAGGCGAATCTCCAGAGTTCTTTCATCCAGGAATACACATGAATAACGCATATAGCCGCAGCAAGAATGAAACTGCAAATGACGCCGTACTTTGGGCCGAGGGGGAAGAGAATGATAGAAAATAGTACTAACACTACTGCGATAAACGTGCAAGTATGATTGATTGTAACCTTCTCGCACCAGACACAAAACCTGTCGAACGCAGAAAGTTCGTCGATCGTTTTTTCTTCTTCAAATAAATTACGACTCATAAAACACCTCCTTTTAATGTGCGACCGGACCACCCCGGTTAGTGAAAATTAGGCCTTAGGCCTACATACTCTTATTATATCACATTTATGCTAAAAATGCAATATCTTGCCTCTTTATTTTCCCCTATTACTGTGGTAAAATATAGAGCATGAATGCAAGTGAAATTAGACAGAAATTTTTAGAGTTTCAAGAAAAACGTGGGCATAAAGTCATCGCACCAGCTCCACTCGTTCTTGAAAACGATCCAACAACATTATTTACCGGCTCTGGTATGCAGCCACTTTTGCCATATCTTCTTGGCAAACCACATCAAGATGGTAAGCGTCTCACTGACTCACAACCATCAATGCGTCTTCAAGATATCGAAGATGTTGGCGACCCTCGTCATACTACCGTTTTCGAAATGCTCGGAAACTGGTCCCTTGGTGATTACTTTAAAAAAGAACAAATTCCGGCATTCTTTGAGTTTTTAACTGAGGTAGTCGGTCTCGACCCACACAAAATCTATGTCACTTGCTTTATTGGTAATGAAAAATACGGCATCCCTAAGGATACTGAAGCTGCTTTGATCTGGCAATCTGTCTTTAAAAAAGCTGGCATCGACGCAAAAATCGCTGAAATCGGCTCAGCTGAGGAAGGCGACAAGCGCGGCGTCAAGGAAGGTGAGCACATCTTCTTCTATGACGATCACGAAAACTGGTGGAGCCGCGGCGGTGGAATTGAAACCACTCCAATCGGCGACCCATGTGGCCCAGATTCAGAGGTCTTCTATGATTTCGGCGAAGACAAGCAAGATGTCGAGAAATACGGAAAATCCCACCCTGCATCAGATGGCGCACGCTTTATGGAAATTGGTAACCAGGTCTTTATGCAATACAAACGCAATGAAGATGGAACCTTCTCTGAGCTCGAGAATAAGAACGTCGACTTCGGTGGAGGTCTTGAACGTATCGCAGCTGCATCAATCGACTCATTCGATGTCTTTAAAATCTCGCTTTTAAAGCCGATTATCGATAAGCTCGAGGAAATTTCCGGCAAAGCTTATGAAAGCAACACCGATGAGATGCGCGTGATCGCAGATCATCTTCGTGGCGCATATCTTCTCTCTGCACAGGGCCTTAAGCCTTCAAATAAGCAACAGGGCTATGCTCTTCGTCGCTTGATTCGCCGTGCAATCTTAAGAGCACTCGATCTCGGTATTGCGCAAGATTTCATCTCAGAAATCATCCCGATCATCGCTGAAAACTATACCGATCTCCCAGATTCAATCCTCACAACCCGTGAAGATGCCATTTCTACTCTCGAAAAAGAGGAGCGCGCATTCCGCCAAACTCTTAACAAGGGTCTTCGCGAGATGCACAAGATGGTTGCAAAAGATGCTGACGGCGTCCTCACTGGTAATGATCTCTTCAAACTTCAAGATACCTATGGCTTCCCATTTGAGGTTTCTGTTGAAGAAGCATATCACCAGAACATCAAGCTTTCTGAAAACTACAAAGAGGAATTCGACGCAGCTCTTAAAGAACAACGTGAACGTTCTCAAACC
>CAMZGF010000034.1 GCA_947306315.1 uncultured Candidatus Saccharibacteria bacterium | reverse complement strand
AGCTTTGATAAGCTTTGCACCACCTTGGAGATCTTCCATTTCATCGATGCGGCCATGGCGAGAGTTAATATCGCCAATGACATCACCCATGAAGTCTTCTGGAGTTGTAATCTCAAGTTTCATAACAGGTTCAAGAAGAACTGGGTTAGCTTTCTTGATACCTTCGCGAGTTGCAAGAGCACCTGCGAGTGTGAAGGCGAGCTCTGATGAGTCGACATCGTGGTAAGAACCATCATAGAGGGTTGCTTTGACGTCAACTACTGGATAGCCAGCGATAACACCACCAGCGAGAGTATCTTCGACACCTTTTTGTACTGGTTTGCGGTATTCTTGAGGAACGACACCACCTTTAATCTGATCGATGAATTCGAAGCCTTTACCTGGTTCATTTGGCTCAAACTTAATCCAAACGTCACCATACTGACCACGACCACCAGACTGTTTGATGTGTTTACCTTGTGCTTCTGCGGTACCGCGGATAGTTTCACGGTAAGCAACTTGTGGAGCACCGGTATTAGCTTCAACACCATGTTCACGTTTCAAACGGTCGATAATGATTTCGAGGTGAAGCTCGCCCATACCTGAAATAATGGTTTGGCCGGTTTCTTCATCAGTATGAACGCGGAAGGTTGGGTCTTCTTCGGCCATCTTTGAGAGACCGATACCCATCTTTTCCTGGTCTGCTTTAGTCTTTGGTTCGACTGCGATAGATACAGGAGGTTCTGGGAATTCAATTGATTCGAGGTGGATTGGGTGTGCTGGATCACAAAGAGTTGTACCAGTGACAGTATCCTTAAGGCCTACAACTGCAGCGATATCACCAGCAGTAACCTGATCGATATCATCACGCTTATCAGCGAACATACGGACGATACGACCAACGCGTTCCTTGTTTCCAGTTGTTGCGTTGAGAACATATGAGCCAGATTTGAGAACACCAGCGTAAACACGGATGAAGATAAGCTTACCGACGAATGGGTCAGTTGCAATCTTGAATGCGAGAGCTGTAAGTGGTTCGTTATCAGATGCTTTGCGAACGATTACGTCACCGGTCTTTGGATCAGTACCAGTTGTTTGACCCTGATCACGATCGAGCGGGCTTGGGAGATAGTCGGTCATAAGATCGAGAACCTTTTCAACGATAACACCACGGCCATCACCACCGGTTACGAGGAAGAAGTCACCATCAAGAACACGTTTTCTGAGTGCGGTTTTAAGTTCAGCTTCTGAGATAGCTTCTTCACCTTGGCTGAAGTATTTCTCCATGAGAGCTTCGTCAGCTTGAACAGCTTCCTCAACGAGCATTGAACGGTAGTTCTTAGCTTTTTCAACCATGTCTGCAGGAATTTCACCGACAGTAAGTTCGTGATCAGCGTAATCTTTGTAAGTGTAAGCTTTCATGTCGATAAGGTCGACAACACCGCAGATGTCTTTTTCAAATCCGATTGGGAGATGAATAGCAAATGCGTTCTTTGAAAGACGCTTGTGAATTGATTCGAGTGATTTGTAGAAATCACCACCGATTTGGTTAATCTTGTTGACGAAACAGATACGTGGAACGCCATATTTAGTAGCTTGGCGCCAAACTGTTTCAGACTGAGCCTCAACACCCATCTTACCATCGAAGACGACTACTGCGCCATCGAGAACACGAAGAGAACGCTCAACTTCAGCTGTGAAATCGATGTGGCCTGGGGTATCGATAATGTTAATTTGGTGGCCCTTCCAGTAAGCAGTAACAGCAGCTGAGGTAATGGTAATACCACGTTCCTTTTCCTGCTCCATCCAGTCGGTTGTAGCGCCGCCGGTATCGCCTTTAACAAGGTCGATTTTATGCTTTAAGCCAGTACGGTAAAGAATCGCCTCAGATGTAGTAGTTTTACCTGCATCGATGTGAGCGATAATACCGATATTGCGGAACTTTGAAAGATCCTTAACTTCAGACATATTTATCCTTTATTATTTAATATTATTTGTCTCTATCATGAGCTTCGCGACTGCCCACGATTCCCTTTGCTTAGAAAATCTCCACACAAAAAGATTAAGACCTTAGGGGTATTTTAGCATATTTTTAGGCTATATACAAGTTTTTTCAGCTATTTAGCAATACAGCGAGCAGATGCAGCATCCATCTTAGAAAAACTTCCCAAATTACTCATGCCATTTGAATCAATCAATACCATTCCGTCCTTAAGCCAGTAATAACCACTTGGGCCAACATTATAGAGCGTCCGGTTCGAATTCATGGTATTTTCGACAATTCCTCCGGCCACAAAGTTTTGAGGAGTCGAAATTGCGCCAGCAAGACTAGAAATCATATACCCACTAGCAAGTGCGCCAAGTTGGCTACTAGTTGGAAGAGTCCAATTTCGTGGGCATATCGTATCACTCATAGAAAAAGCATTGCTTGGAGCGCCTGCTGATATTGCATAGAAGTTATAATAAATACCAACTTTCTCCCATCTCATCGATACGTCAGTTGAAGATGCAGTGCTTGACGGAGTTATACCGCTAAGATAATAGCGCTTATCATCAACCGGACGGACAGAGAAATCAGTGCTAAGAGGATCACCATTGTAGCTATAGACATTGAATTCCTTCGTTGGGTTTTCTGATTCCCAAGAATTTTTAGAAATAAGATCCGTATCCGCATTTGTAAGAGCTTCCATATCGAGTTCAAGCTCAAGATTCTGGCTCATCCAACAGTTTCCATCAGCAAGTTTTGAGACAATATATGCTGTACCATCGCGACTATCGATTAAACGGGTACGAGGAACTTTTGAAGTATCGTTCGTCTTATTCCAAGAAATTTCGGTCGCTGATGTTTCTGGAGTGGTTGTGTTGCCACAAACGATTGAATTCATATCCTGCATATAGACGATATCGAAAATTGTGCGTGACGACTCAGGAATGGAGTCAGAGTTAATATATGCTGTAAAAATAACTGTGTCTTCATAAATACCACCAATAATACTGTTGTTAACTTTTGCGCCATAATAGACTGTCGTAGTTTCATTCTCGACCGGAGAATCTGTATTTTTTATCGTTGCAGCATTTGATGAGATTGGCACAGCATAGAAGGTTGTATCATCAACCGAATAACCCCAGTTATTCGCTGCCATAGTCGATGATGTGACCGAACCGGCGAAATTTGACGTAATTCTGTAATCTGAGTCAGTCTGATTGATAAGATCAGAATTACTGCCGTTTGTCGACATTCTAAGAGTGTAGCCATATGCATTATTTGTACTGACATAGGTCGTCACACCGTTTGAGGCAAAATCACCAGCATCGGATGGAATAATTTGCATAGCTACTGTATCGGCAGAAGTAGCGAGCGCAATCGAGGTTTGAACATTCACATCAACAGGAAGATGAGTCTGGGTATCAGCATAAGAAGTTTTTTGGACATAGGAATAAAGGACCAAGAAAGCCAAAAATGCCATCAAAACTACAGATATAGTTGCGGCTCTTCTTACTCCACGACCCAACATACTCTTTTATTTTAGCATGTGCGGTATGGACTATCAATCTTTTAAAAATAAACTATATTAATTTTAAACGATTATGTTTATTTATGCAAGCTTTTTTCTTAAAATTTGTTGCGCAACTGCAGGATTTGCTTTACCTTGAGACGCCTTCATAACTTGGCCAACGAGGAAGCCAATAACTTTTTCCTGACCAGCTTTAAAATCTTCCTGAGCTTGTTTCGTTGCTGGATCAGCAAGTACTTCATCGACGATTCTCTCAAGCTCTCCAAGATCATTTTCCTGGATTACATTGAGTTCTTTTGCAATTGTTCTAGCGTCACGTTTACTCATTTCTGGATCGAACAATCTAAGAAATACTTCCTTTGCACCAGTCGAAGATAATTCACCTTTCTCTGTCATTTCTGAGAGATCATCGAGTTGTTTTGCAGTTGGAAGGTCATTGAGATATTCTGCAGATTTTTCTTCAGCAAGAAGTACTGAAGCAAACCAGTTCGAGACACGTTTTGCGTCTTTTACTTCTGCAAGTTTCTTCATGAGTGCCGGATAATCAAGCAACACTTCAAGAATATCATCAGCAATTATACCACCAAACTTCTCTTTGTAATCTTTTGGCATAAGTGGAAGCTTTGCCGACTCTTCATCAATAAATTCTTTAGAAAGATTGATTGGTGGAATATCTGGCTCAGGCATATAACGATAGTCTTTTGCTTCTTCTTTACTACGTTGACTAGTCGTTTCACCAGTTGCATCGTTCCAACCACGAGTTTCCTGAATAACCTTTTCGCCTTTATCAAGAATTTTACTCTGACGCTTAATTTCGAATTCAACTGCGCGTTCGACAGATTTAAAGCTGTTCAAATTTTTAACCTCGGCACGAGTTCCGAGCGTGCCTGAACCTTCTGGTGCAATCGAAACGTTTACATCGAAGCGCATATTACCATTATAAAGATCACCATTAGTTACTTCTGCGTAGCACATAAGACGCCAAAGTGCCTTTACATAATCGTGTGCATCTTTCGCAGAGTGGATATCAGGCATTGATACGATTTCGATAAGTGGAGTATCAACGCGGTTTAGGTCGACAAGTGAATAAGAATCAAAGTGGGTAAGCTTTCCAGCATCACCTTCAAGGTGCGCATGTTCAATACGTACCTTATTGCCACTTGGAAGCTCAACATAACCCTCACCAATAATTGGATGATAGAACTGGGTAATCTGATAACCTTTTGGAGAATCTGGATAGAAATAATGTTTGCGGTCAAAACGTGAATGTGCATTAATTTCACAGTTCATCGCACGACCAGCACGAATTGCATATTTAATTGCTTCACCATTTAGGCGTGGGAGCATACCCGGAAGTGCATAATCAATTGGAGAAACACATGAATTTGGTTCTTTTCCGCGAGCATCATTGTCTACTTCAGAAAAGAGCTTAGTTTTTGTACTGAGCTGAACGTGGCATTCGATACCGATAGTTGGATAGTATTTCATTAGATTGCTCCTAAATCTTTTAACGCTTGGCGATACGCTTTTAGCGCATGTGCTGCTTTATTATAATCTACCTTGAAATTTCTTTCATGTGCGATTTGATTACGCATTTTATGAGCGTACCAAACAGAGTTATTCTGAGTGAACTTATTTGATGCTGCTTTCATGCGCTCGCCCATAGTTTTTCCTGGCAATCCCATTTCCATGAGGGCTTTATCAAGAAGTTTATCTGCTTCAATAATTACCGCATTAAAGCTGAGTTCATTAGTTTTTATTAAAGTGTTTTCAATCGCAAGAAATTCCGCTTGATATTCTTCTTTATCAAATTCGTAGGCTTTATTTCCGGTCAAGGAGATGGCAATAAAAACGAGTACGCCGATAATAATAATCGAAATAATAAGAAGGACAACTGATGGCATTACTCATCCTCCTCGAGGACTTTAGCAAACTTCAAAATATTCTTATCGCTTCTGCGTGGACCAACAACCTGAAGCCCAAGAGGAAGGCCACTTTTGGTTTTTCCAGCTGGGACAGCAAGGCTTGGAACACCAGCAAGGTTAGTTGGAACACTCATTACATCTTCAAGATACATTGAAACTGGATCATTAACTTTTTCGCCAAGTTTGAATGCTGGGCTTGGTGAGACTGGCATGAGAATAAAGTCGACTTTTTCGAAAGCTTTGTTATACTCTTCAATAATCTTCGTACGAGCTTTTTGCGCTTTCAAATAATAAGCATCGTAGAAGCCAGAAGAAAGAACGAAGTTTCCAACCATGATACGGCGTTTATTCTCACTCATAAAGCCTTCATTACGAGATTTGCTGAATATTTCGCCGAGGTCTTTTGCATTTTTGCTACGATAGCCATAACGAATACCATCATGGCGTGAAAGATTTGAAGAAATTTCAGCTGGAACAATAATATAATAAACAGCAAGAGCATATTTCAAAGTTGGCATCTCGAGCTCAACAATTTCGTAGCCTTTATTCTCCAAAAATTCAACTTTCTTAGCTAAAGCATCACGAATATTCTTATCAACAGCGTCGTTATCGAAGTCTTTAATAATACCAATTCTCTTTACTTCCGTTTCTGGTGTCTCATTATAGTAATCCGGAAGAGTCGTCATATCCGTTTTATCTTGGCCGGCACAAATTGACATTAGAAGGTCCATATCGTCAGGAGTTTTTGTGAAGAATCCAACACAGTCAGTAGAACTTGCCATAGCAACAACACCATAGCGTGAAATAGTACCATAAGTTGGTTTTAAACCATAGACGCCATTAAACGATGCTGGTTGGCGGATTGAGCCACCAGTATCAGTACCAGTTGCGAATTCTACGATGTCGAGAGCGACAGCAACAGCTGAACCACCAGATGAACCACCAGAAACACGCTCATCATCAATAGAGTTCTTGGTTGGACCGAAGTATGAGTTTTCAGTCGAAGAACCATGAGCGAATGAGTCCATATTAGTGCGGCCGATCATAATTGCACCTTCAGCTTCGAGTTTCTTTACGGTAGTTGAATCGATTGGTGAGTGAAATGGCTCGAGCATGAGTGATGAAGCAGTAGTGTTTCCCTCTTTAGATAGGAAGTTATCCTTAAGAGCATATGGAACACCAGCGAGACGACCAACATTTTCACCACGAGCGATTCTTTCGTCAATTTCCTTTGCACGAGCGATAGCATTTTCTTCATTTAGAGAAACAAAAATATGTTTATCTTCATATTTTTTTGCTTTTTCAAAAGCTTCTTTTACAAGCGATACAGCGCTAACTTCTTTACTTGCAATTTTCATACTATAACACCTTTGGAACCTTAATCTGATCTTGGGCCTGTTCCGTCGTTAGAGCAAGCAATTCTTCGCGAGTAGCTTCTTGTGGAAGGATTTCATCATCTCTCCAGATATTTTCCATTTCAAAAACTTGATAGGTTGGTTCGACGCCCTCAGTATCGAGCGTGTTTAATTCAGAAATATAGCCAATAATGTCTTCTAGATTTTTTGAAAGCCCATCAATCTCCGACTCTTCTAGGTCGAAGTCTGAAAGTTTTGCAAGATGTAGGATTTCCTCGCGAGTAATTTTCATGCATATATTATAACATAAAATCAGGGAAAATATTAATTGTATTTTATGTTATAATAATCTCAATAAATAAGGTTATATTATGAAGAAGATCTCCACTCTCTTAGCGCTAGTAATGCTAGTAGCGAACTTTTTACCAATCTGTAATGTCTTTGCAGCGAACGAGCCTACCCCAGTTATGAGTCTTTATGTCAATGACTACATGCATGTATTTATTGGCGAAGGTGACCAAGCCAATTTCACCGCTACTTTAGGTAATATCGAAGAACCATATTCTAACGTGACTTGGTCTTATGATTTTGGGTCTGGAGCTGAAACAACTCAAACTCCTGTTAATGCAAGCAATCAATCCGTTCTTAGCTTTACATATGATGAACTTAAAGACATCTTAATTGCTGGAGAGAGCTATATTATGACCGCTTCTTATACCGAAGGTGATCTTCAACTAGAAGAAAGTGTTCGCTTCGGAATCTTAGGCGAGAATCCTGCAGTCGCCTTCCATGAGCCGAATTTCATCGAAGAGGTTTCAAGAAATGATGCCATTCATTTAAAAATCAAGGCTTATAAAGGCACAAGAAGCTCTACTTTAAACGTTACCTGGCGTTGTGATTCTCCATCACTCTTATCATCAGGATATGCCTGTCCACCTAACGATCAGTATGAGAAAGATCTCGCATACAAACAACCTGGCGAATATAGAATAACTGCAACTGTAACCGATGATAGAAACAGATCCGGTTCTACTTCAGTCTTAATTAGAGTACTTGAAGATAAGCCTGCGGTAAAATTCTCTGAAGGAAGAATACAGACTAGTTTTATTGCCGGAGAAGATACGGTCGTAAATATTACCGCAACAGATAGATTCGG
>CAMZGF010000033.1 GCA_947306315.1 uncultured Candidatus Saccharibacteria bacterium | reverse complement strand
GATGATTATTATGGTCTGAAGGCAGGATACAAGCGCCAATAACAAGCGGACCAGCATACGGTCCACGTCCGACTTCATCAATTCCTAGAATAATGCTTTTCATGTCTTCATTATAGGGTAATTTGTGGCAAAAATTAAGCGCTTATGCTATACTTATAGGAGAAAAGTCGAGTGGGACATGAACGAACAAGAGATACAACAAAAACGACGCGAAAACGAAGAAAACGCGACAAGAGATCGCGCTCGAATTTTGGGTCTTCCTTATCTTGATACCCGTTCGTTCGAAAATACAATACCACTCGTTATGGATGTTCTTGAAAAAGAACAAATGCATAATGATTTTATTTTGCCACTTCAAAAAGGTGGAAATGAAGAACATTATCAGTTCATGGTGACTTCCCAAACACCACGTTCGATAATTGAGAAGATAGCTGAACGATATGCAAACTATGGCGAGAAATGCGACTTCTTCCTCATTTCCCTATCCGGCTATAACGTTTTTATGCTTCGCTATGATCCACCACGCGAAATCCATTATGACGATATTAAGATTGGTTCAGAGGGAGATTCTGAAACAATCGCTGAAGTCTCAAAGACTCTTAACGAAGTCGGAACTGATAAGGTTTTTGATTTCCTGCTAGATCAGGCAGACAAACTTGGTGCTTCTGATATTCACATCGAAAACCTTCGCGATGCAATTCGTATTCGTATGCGCGTCGACGGAATTCTTCATCCTGTTGCAAATATTGATCGTGATCGATACCGCGTGTTTATGGGCGAGCTATCTTCACGTGCAGGAATTTCAACTGCTGCAAAAATGCCTCAATCCGGACACATGCAGAAAGATATTTTTGTCGATGGCGTTTCTCATCTTCTAAATATTCGTGTCGAAACAATTCCGACAATGTATGGACAGGATGCGGTGCTTCGTCTTTTCAACTTTGACGAGAGCCTTCTTAACCTAGGCCTCCTTGGTCTTACAAGCGATGAGCTTAATGCAATTCAAGAAGTTATTTCCCATCCACGTGGCCTTGTTCTTATGGTAGGCCCTACTGGTTCTGGTAAATCTACGACTCTTTATTCAATTATTAATGCGCTTAATACGACTGAAAGAAAGATCATCACACTTGAAGATCCGATTGAGTACGGCATCACTGGTGTTTCACAAATTCCAATCGACACGACGAGTGGAGATTCATTTGCGGATGGGCTTCGCTCAGTTCTTCGTCTCGACCCAGATGTCGTGATGGTTGGTGAGATTCGTGATGGAGACACCGCAAAAACTGCTATCCAGGCTTCAATTACTGGGCATCTTGTTCTATCAAGCTTCCACGCAAACACGACTGCCGCTGCATTCTCACGTATGATTGATCTTATCGGCACCAATCCAATTTTCTCAAGCTCAATCCGTATGGTGATTGCACAGAGACTTGTCAGAAAACTTTCGGATACAAAAGAAGAATATGCGCCAGACGAGGCAACTCGAAAATATGTTTTGCGCGTACTTGATGGCTTAACAAAAGAACAGATTGAAGCTGAGCTAAAACACGAATGGAATCCAGGCAACATTAAACTCTATAAAGCTGTGCCGAGCGAAAATGATCCATTTGGGTACAAGGGCCGTACGGTGATTATGGAGCAACTCTCAGTTTCTGAAGAAATTCAGAAATATATTCGCGGTGATATTGAAGACATAAATACGAGTGCAATTGAGAAAACTGCAAAAAGTCTCGGCATGATTACACTTGAGCAAAAAGGTGTGCTTGCTGCACTTCGTGGTGATACAACGCTTGAAGAAATCGGACGCGTGATTTAATTTAATATATATTAAACTCTTGTGATTTTTGCATAGCCATTTCCGGAGCGCTGGCCATTAGACATCGAGCCACCAGTTACACCTCCGATGTAACCAGCTCCTCCACCGCCGGCACCGTAAGCAGCTCCAGCTCCTCCAGGCCATCCGCAGCCTCCGCCACCACCTTGATATGAATTTCCACCAACTCCATTATTTGAAGCACCCCAAGCGTATCCAGTGCTGCTTCCGGCATTTACACCTGTTGCAGATCCACCTCCGGTACCACCATTATGAGGTTCCCAGAATGTATCCAATTGAATATGGCCTCCGCCACCACCGCCGGCAATAATTAAGGCTGATTTAGTAGTACTTAATACTCCATTTACTGTAGAAATATGAGTACATCCACCACCGCCGGCAACGAAAGAAGAATCACCATTCCAATTGCTTACTCCACCGCCACCATTGTAGCCACCATTCGTTCCGCCTCCGGCTCCACTTGTAGGTGTTGCACTTCCTTGTCCACCTACTACGACATATAATACTGCGCCTTTATTTAAAGTTACATTTCCTGTAGCATAGCCTCCAGCTCCACCTTTACCAGAATAAGAGTTTGCATAAACAGCTGAGTTTCCACCTTGTGCTCCATATACTTCGAGCTTATAAGTTCCATCGCATGGTACTGTGAAGGATTGGACTCCGCCAGTATAGCTAAAGTCCTTTGACGCGAATGTACAGGCTGAGACCCAGTTCGCAGTGTAGCTACGAGCTCCGGTTGAGCCTTGTGCGATGGTAACGGTCTTGTTCGCGGAACCAGAAAGACCAGTGCCACTCCAGCCAGTGAAGTTATAGCCACTTCTTGTTGGATTTCTTAGAGTAAAGCTTGCCGTCTCAATGTTGTATGAGGTAGGGTTTGCTGGAGAAACTGAACCGCCATTCAAGTTATATGAGATTGCGTAATTTACTGGCGTCCAGTTTGCAGTATAGGTTCGCTCGTCATGAGAACCAGTTGGGACAGAAACTGATGTAGACGGAGAAGAAAGATCGGTGCCACTCCAGCCAGCGAATGTATAGCCATTCTTAGTTGGATTGCTGAGAGTAAATGGGTCAGACTCAATATTGTAAGTTGTTGGGTTTGCCGTTGAGACAGTACCACCATTAAGATTATAAGCGATTGAATATGGGGTCGGACTCCAGAGAGCTCGCATAACAACGTTTGGCGAATTATCTGGATTAATATTTGCGTCTGTTTCATCGCCAGTAAAAGTATCGGTACCGTTTGTCCAGCCCGTAAAATCATAGTAATCTCTTGTTGGTCTCGAAAGGACCGAGAGGTTTAGGGTCCCGTCTAGATTTACTGCTTCTGGAAGGTCGTCTGGGTTAATACCACTATCCGCGTCCCAGGTAACACTATAAGTGTAGCAACCAGCATCAGGGATTAAAGTATAGACCACATCGTTTATATAGTTGCCAGATGGAAGGTTATTATCAATTTTTATGCCAAATAAAAGTGGGATTGAGAGCAGATGTGGCTCGGAAGTATCTGTATTATAGACAACTATCGGAGTTGAGGACGCAATAGGCACACCTTGCCAGGTATCACCATCATCTAGAGAAAACCCCAGGAATTGTCATCGAGAGGAGAGTGTGTTGTTGCTGATATTGAAGAAAGTTCGCCATTCAAGAGATTGGAATCCGCAGCCATATT
The DNA here is from genome assembly GCA_947306315.1 of uncultured Candidatus Saccharibacteria bacterium. Classification (GTDB taxonomy): domain Bacteria; phylum Patescibacteriota; class Saccharimonadia; order Saccharimonadales; family Saccharimonadaceae; genus Nanosyncoccus. Next base: position 4,786 of record CAMZGF010000033.1, on the reverse strand, counting down.
CATAGTAATTGTTGCCCCAGCTGGACAGTCACTCATGAAACTAATAGTACTTGTGGTAGAGTATACGGCTTGAGTGCCAGTTGGTGTAGCATCAATATTTACTTCAGGATCGGTAATCAATGAGAGCGTATACAAACCAGCAGTTTCCGATGCCATATAAGAACCAGCATCGGATGGTGCAACCGGAGAAAAGATATACGTTGAAGTTGCCGCAATAAAAAGAGAGCAGGCAAAGGTGCCAAAGATTTTTATAGACCTCTCTGACTTTATCCTCATATTATATATAGTTTAGCATAAGAAGTACCGCTCTTCAATAAAAAAGAACCCTTGCGGGTTCTTTTTTAATAGTTGCTTTAAGCTTCTGCTGGGGTTTCTTCAGCTTTTGTTTTTTCTGCTTCTGCTGGAGCTTCGACTGCTTCTGCAACTTCTTCCTTTGGAAGTTCGTTAACAGCTGCACGGTCGAAATCTTTGCCAGTAAGGCGAGCTGATTTACCAGAGCGTTCGCGGAGGTAAGTAAGATTCTTGCGGCGAACCTTAGCGCGCTTTACAACTTCGATTTTTTCGACTAATGGGCTGTGGATGAGGAATGATTTCTCAACACCAACACCAGAAGCGATTTTGCGGACAGTAATACGTGCCGTATGTGAGTCTTTTCTGTCAGTGCGGATTACGACACCTTCGAAAACCTGTGAACGGAACTTATTGCCTTCCTTAATCTTTTGGGTAACCTTGACGGTATCACCAGAACGAACATCGACAACTGCGTTCTTTTTCTGGGCATCGCCAATCTTCTTTAAGATAGAAAAACTCATTATATTAACCTTTTATTATTTTAAACTTATCCTATTTTAGCATATTTTAGATAATCTGACAAGGGTTTTTCCCTGTTATTTATCGAGATGCTTCATTGAGAGGCTGAGACGGCCTTTATCGTCTATAGCTTCGAGGCGAACTTTGACTTCTTGGCCAATTTTAAGAGCGTCTTCAACCTTATCGAGGCGCTTATCCGAGATCTGTGAGATGTGGAGCATGCCGTCGATGCCCGGGAGAATGTTGACGAATGCGCCGAATTCCTTAATTGAAACGACTGTTCCGGTGTAGATTTTACCTACTTCTGGTTCCTCAACGAGGCCTTTGATCCAAGCAAGAGCTTTGTCGATTGATTCTGAGTTGCTGCTTGAAATAGTAACAAGGCCAGAATCGTCAATGTCGACGGTTGCGCCGGTTTCGGTTGTGATTTTGTTAATCATTTCACCACCTTTACCAATGATTGCGCCGATTTTATCTTGTTTAACTTGGAGTTTCTCGATGCGTGGAGCATATGGAGAAATTGAATCTTTAGGACCAGGAATGACTGAGAGCATGTGGTTCAAGATAAACATACGACCATCGTGAGACTGCTTAATTGCTTTTTCAAGGATGTCTACTGGGAGACCGTGAACCTTCATATCCATTTGGAGAGCGGTAATACCTTCGGTTGTACCAGTAACCTTGAAGTCCATATCGCCAGCAAAGTCTTCTGCGTCCATAAGGTCGGTGAGGACATATGCTTTATCGATATCTTTCTCGGTAATGTTAGTACCAGCTGGAACATCTACCATGAGACCCATAGCGACACCAGAGACTGGGCGCTTCAAAGGAACACCTGCATCCATGAGAGCCATACAGCTCGAACAGGTTGCTGCCATTGAAGTTGAACCGTTCTGAGACATAATTTCAGTGACGCTGCGGATTGCGTATGGGAAGTCTTCTTTTGAAGGAAGAACAGGGGTAAGTGCGCGTTCTGCGAGATAGCCGTGGCCAACTTCGCGGCGTCCTGGGCTTCCTAAGCGCGAAACTTCACCAACTGTGTATCCAGGAGCGTTGTAGTGATGCATATAGCGGCGTTCACCATCGGTAACTTCCATAGTATCAACGATTTGTGCGAATGAAAGTGGTGCGAGGGTAACGATGTTCATAGCTTGAGTTAAGCCACGAGTGAAGAGGCTTGAACCGTGAACACGTGGAAGGATGCCGGTTTGTGATGAGAGTGGGCGAACTTCGTTAGTCTTACGGCCATCTGGGCGGACACCATCTTCAACGATTGCGCGGCGTACTTCGTGATGAACTGCGAGTTCGAATGCTGCGTCATATTCACCTTTGAGGCGAGCTTCGTAGTCAGCGATTTTTTCTTCGTCAGTTTCACCTTCGCCGAACTTAAGAGCGAATTCTTCATCCATTTTCTTGCAGAGCTCGTCGCAGATTTTCTTGCGTTCGAGGACGTTGCCACGGATTTTAGTACCGAGCTTGCCGTCTTCACCCTTAAATTCTTCCTTTGTCCAAGCGTCAACTGCTTCTTGGATTGCTGGATCTGGGAGGATAAGCTCATATTCTTTTTCTTCAACACCGATTTTTTCGCGGAGTTCTTTTTGGAGCTCGAGAGCTGGTTGAACATTTTCAACTGCCCAGCGCATAGCATCGATAATAACTTCTTCTGGGACTTCGTTTGCGCCAGCTTCAACCATCACAACTTTGTGGTCTTTAACTGCGACAACGAGGTCGAGATCAGAAGCTTCGCGTTCTTCTGGGGTTAAGAATGCTTTGAATTCGCCATTGACGCGGCCGATACGAAGACCAGCAACAGGACCGTCGAATGGGACACCTGCGTTCATAAGAGCTGAAGATGCTGCGAGCATGCCGATGACGTCAGGACGGAAGCTTGGGTCCATAGAGAGGACGGTTGCAACAACCTGAACTTCTTGGCGATAGCCTTTAGGGAAAAGCGGACGAATTGGGCGGTCAATAAGACGACCGATAAGGATTGCTTCGTCTGCTGGTTTTCCTTCACGTTTAATGAATTTGCTGCCGCTGATTTTACCAGCTGCATAGAATTTCTCTTCGTAATCGATAGAGAGTGGGAAGAAATCTTGTTGGACTGGTTTGTCTGATACGACAACAGAACCGAGGACAACAGTGTCGCCGTAAGTGACGAGAACTGATGAGGTGGTTCTAAAACCGACACGGTTTACTTCAAGTGTGAGCTTTTTGCCACAAAAATCAGTAGAGACCTGCATGGTTTTCAGACCCTTTGGGTTGATTATTTCCATGAAAAATTACCTTTCTTGGGAAAACACCAGATATTTGATGCCTAGCGGAGAACCGATTTCTCGGATAGGCGTCAAGTATCCGCCGTCTTCCCAGTTATTTTATGCCTCTATTATAGCATAGAATTCGCGCGAAAAAAAGAGGTTTTAAGGGGTAAAGCATAAGCTATATATTGATTTTTTAAACGAAATGTGCTATAATAATAGATGGATAGTTTGGTGATACAAATATCTGTTCCCAGTGGCTACACGCCAAAAAGGGAGGTTACCGTAAACGAGACTCATAAGTCTCATGATTAATGTCCAAGGGGGATATATACAATGGACGTAGCACATTTAGAATTGGAAGAACAGTACAAGAAGTATTGCGTGGAGTGCAGGTGCGCTCTTAGAACCGTAAGCGCGAGACTCGAAAACCTTAGGGATGAGATGGAATACCTTTCCGAAAAACGCAGTCCCTTCGTGTCAATTGACAGCCGAGTTAAGAGTTTTGAAAGTGCAATGAAAAAATGCACTAAAAAAGGCTGGAATACGGACATTGATACGATAAAAAGCGAGATGAGGGATGTCGCCGGGATCAGGATTACCGTTCCCTACAAAGATGATATCTACGTTGTCGCAAAAGCCGTGAAGAGACAACCGTCAATGACGGTAATCGAAGAAAGGGATTATGCAGCAAACCCAAAGCCTAGTGGTTATCGTTCTCTACATCTTATTGTTGAAATGGATCTCTATTTTATGGAAACTCAGAAGAAGATTCCAGTAGAGATTCAAATCCGTACCGAGGCGATGGATCTTTGGGCGAGCCTAGAACATAGGCTTCGTTATAAGAATACCGATCCAAGCCCTGAGGCCGTAGAGAAATTTGCGGAACTAGCAAAGGAACTTGCAGCCGCGGACGAGCAGGCAATGGAACTTAGAGATTTTCGCAAGGCAGAAGAAGGCGACGATGACGCCTAACCCAACAACTTAGTACAGTTCTTCCATAAAAATCCCCCGGAATGATCCGGGGGACTTTTTCTTGCAACCGAGTTTGAAATTAGATTCAGAACCAAGTTGAAGTCTATTAATTCGAGATTACTTACGAAGGCCGAGTTTTGCAACAGTTTCTTTGTAGAGCTCGAAGTTAGTTTTTTCGAGATACTTTAAGAGCTTTTTGCGGCGTCCGACCATCTGCATAAGTCCGCGACGTGCCATGAAATCATGTTTGTTGTTCTTTACGTGCTCAGTGACTTCTTTAATTCTCTCAGTGAGAATTGAAACCTGAACCTCTGGAGAACCAACATCTTTCTTTGAGCGTGCGATCTTTGCGATAGCTTTCTCTTTGTTCTCTTTTGTAATCATGTAATGCATTATACCACAGGGGTGTGGAAAAATCAAGAACATGCGTTCGAGCTCCGAGGTTCTAGGAAAAAGGAGAACGGAGACTAACTAGATAGCCACACAGCGTACTGAAAATCCGCTGAGCTTATCGTAGCGGTTTGCTGGGCGGACATTTGAGCTATTTAGGTACAAGGTGTACGCGTCGTAAGCATCGTCGACCGTAGAGGACCAGAAGTAGCCGTTTGAGCCCTGATTGTACACGGAGCCATAGTCCACGCCGCCGGAAAGAGTAAAGTTTGGGACGCCTTGCATAAGTGTGCTTGAGGTGTAGTTATTATAAAGCGTTCGGAATTCACCAGCTGAACCGCCAGTTGGGAGAC
>CAMZGF010000032.1 GCA_947306315.1 uncultured Candidatus Saccharibacteria bacterium | reverse complement strand
CTTTAAAACTAGTTCATTCATTACTGTTATTCTACCACAAAATCAAAAAACGCCCAAAAGGGCTTTGGTGCGGGTATGGAGAGTCGGACTCCAATCTCATCCTTGGGAAGGATACATAATAGCCGTTATACGATACCCGCGACTACTTAATTATATCATATACAGAAGTTGTAGATGAACACAAAATGAAAGACCGAGGCTATTATGACATAGAAATGGAAGATTGAATGAACCCATTTTACTTTTGCGCCGATGCCGAACCAAATTGCGCCGATCGAATATAGAGCTCCACCCATAATAAGCATAAATAACCCTGCAGGAGTGGCGACTTTAGCAAGTACTGGAAGGATTAGTAGCGCGCCCCAACCAAGAACAAGGTTGCAGATTACGCCAACGATTTGAAACTTATCGACATTGATCGAAGTAAATGCAACCGCGGCAATTGTTATGAGCCAAACTAATCCAAAGACTACCCATCCAAGTGCAACATGTCCGGAACCGACAAGGAGTGAGAGCGCAACCGGCATATAAGTGCCAGCTTCCATTAAGAAAATATTATCGTGATCAAGTACACGAAATACTTTTTTGCCGCGGACTTTTGGCGACAATGAATGATAAATACACGAGAAAAGATAAAGTAAAATCATCATTGAGCCGTAGAGCGCAGATGAAATTACGCCAAGTGCACTCCTTGAATGGACAATGCAAATTACGAGCGCAGCAATCGCAAGTGATGCGCCAACACCATGTGAAATCGCATTTACAAGTTCTTCACCAAGCGTGTAATAAGGGACACTATTCTTCCTTGGTTTCTTCATCAGTAGTGTCATCCTCTAGGACAATTTTTTCATTAATCTTACCCTCTTTGCGAATTTTTGCAATTCGGGTCTCAAGCTCAGTAAATGGAATGTGTAGTGATTTATAGTCAACGGCTGACTCTGTTTTATCAATGAGCGTTACAAAGTAATAGCCGTTGCCCGAGTTTGAAATAAACCTTTCTGAAGTTTTGCCTTTTTCGAGGCGGAGAGCAACTGTCGCACGACCACCATCAATATTCATTCTATCGACAAGGTCACCAGTTTCTTCATATTCAACTTTATCGCCCATAATCTTTTTAATGTCAGCAAGACTTTTGCCTTCGGAAATATATCCACCAATTTCGTTCGAAATAATTTTTGCGAGTTCGTCGATTTCTTCTGAAACTTTCTGAGAGACAAGTGAGAGATAAATAATCCTGCGGTATTCATTGCGGGATAGATTAAAGTTATCTTGCAAGACGCGATCAAAAGCTTCTTCACTACGTTCGACACCGCCAGCCTTGCGATGGTTTTCGATTGCCTGGTCAACTTCGCTATCTAAAACTTCTATTCCTAGCTCCCTAGCTAGTTTTAATGCGTAAGTATAGTCTTCTGCCGCATTCAAAGATTCCCTCTTATAATATTTCTGCATCTCGCCAAAATCTTGGCCAGAAGTTATCATCCCTTGTTTCTCGATTGGCGTAATGGTTGATTTATAAATAAGAAGGTAATCTGAGTAGCGGACTTTCTCACCATCAACTTCAGCGACTGAATATGGAAGAATAGTAGTGATACGATAGAAAATATCTTCTGTTGACTGAACATTATAAAGCATGACATGAATAAAGATGCCAGCAGCAACAATAGCAAACGTAGAAATAATTACAGTAAGAAGCACGACTTTGTGTTTTGCGTATTGGAGAGGATATTTAAATTTGCGGCCACGCGCAAGCACCTCTTCGCGACGTTCTTCAACTTTCTCACGCTCAGACTTTTTTTCGTCGGTATCTTCTTTTTTCCTAAAAAGCCCCATTATTTATTTCCTTTCGTTACGCTTTGTAATTTTTCATAAATAGCCGCAGGTCTTCCAACTTGTGAAATAACGAGATCGCCGACACCGGTCTGGATAAGTATTGTGCCATATCCAAATATCCCAGCAACTATACCAGGAACACCATATGAGATACTCTGGATGCGATCGATGCCGAGATCAACGACAGTCTTTTTGAAAAAGCCTTTTTGCGAGATTTGACGAATACGCTGGCTCGTTACAATATACAACGAAAAATACCACAAAATATATGAATAGATAAACCCGAGCGCGCCGACAATTACCATACCAACAAAGAACCAAAACATATTTACATTATTGCGCCAGATAAGCATCGGTACAGCACCGACAGCGGCCATAATGAGCATAAAGAAGAAGCCCTTTTTTGCAGTTAGAATATGGCGTCGAAAAACAAACTGTACTTCTTCTCCGTCGCGTTGTCCGTCAAAAACGAGTTTTGCCATAAGTTTATTATAGCATATTGAGGACGTTTGTTTCAGTCAAATCTGGATGATAAAGCATCTCGCCAGTTGCGGTGCTAATTGTAAAATGAGTCTTTTTAAGCGCTGCTGTAGTTTTCTCTTCGTCAGCATATTCAACACTATTTACAACATATTGAACGGCACCGTCGACAGTTTTTGTTTCAGTACTGTAGATTTTCTGCCCGTTCATGAAGATTGCAGCGACGATTGGAGCATATTTTTTAATGTCTTTTTCGGTATGTTTCTTTAGAATGATGTGCTCAATTCTAATTGGCGTTGCGGTTGCCGGATTAATTATATCTTCACCATAATAATTTAGGATGGTCTTATCAAAGATAATGCCGTAACAGAATTCACCACAAGCTACAGCATCACTGTCGAGTGTAATTGTTGCATGGAAAGTTCTTTGATTAATAACTACAGTATCTTCATTCAAAGAATCTTTGTAGCTTACAGCAGCTGGAGAATTTTTCAAAGCTTCGATAATATTATCTTTCTTGTCATATGAATAGAAGAGCGCAATCTTCTGAGTGTCATCAAGAATTTCCATATCATCGTCCTCAGCATACCCTTCTGGGAAGAAAGTGACATAGTCTTCTGCAGCGCTCAAGAAATCAAGAGCGATATCGTTCGTTAGGTCCTTAAATGGGGTTGATGTATCGGGAGCTTCCTTAACAACAACTGGGGCTGGATTATTTACTGGAGCCTTTGGCTGGTTTATAAGCATCACCAAAGCGACGACGCCGCAAATAACAAGTAAAGCGCCAAAGATAATTGCGATAAGTCTTACGTGATTCTTTTTATTTAGAGGGATTTGGGTAGTTGGGGTTTCATTGAAAGTATTTTTCGGAGCCTCGATTGGAGCGTCATCGAAAACTGGTGTCTCGATAACCGGCTCAACTGGTTGATCCTCCGGCATAATCAAAGGATTTTCAGTAGCTGATTCTACCGGGTCATTTTCCTGCACGACTGGTTCTGGTGTTGTCTCAGGCATTGGCATAGCTTTTGAGATTGTTGCAGGAGTAGACTCAGGAGCAAAAATATCAACTGGGTCTGAGTCAACTGGTTCCGAATTAACTGGCTCAGAAGCAACCGACTCCGAGGTTGTTGGAATATTAAATTGTTGTGGTTGAATCTGTGGCTCAGTATTTCCAAATGCCGGCATTGAAGATGCTGGCGGAATAACTGGCGTCTGCTCGGTCGTTGGAGCAGCAGCAAATTCCGGCATATTTGTTCCTGGATTTGGAACTGGTGCCGGAGAAGGTGTTAAACTATTATCCTCCATAAAAAACTTTCCCTTACCCTTTTTACTTATGTTTATTTTAACAAAGAAAAATTGTTTTTACAAGCAGAAAAATTAATTTCAAAAACTGCTCCACGTTGACTTTTTATAATTTTTATGCTATAATTATGTTATAGGGGCTTTTTTGCACATTAATAAGTAACTTATCACAGCTCATTTCATTCTATAAAAGGAGGGTAAAATGCAAATGAACCACATCTCTATCTGCGGATACCCCGCATCATCTCTTTACGAGGAAGAAACACTAGTCATTATCGCCACCGTTATTGATCAAATCAACGGCAAGAATAACGCCGTCGTAGATGACGGGACTTTCGCACTGTATGAGCTCAAGGACGATAAAACCGAACCGAATGAGGTTATTATGATCAATTTCGGAGATGGTCCGACTTTCAATTTTCACTTCACCGGCAAGGACAGTGCCGAACTTGCGAGAGATCTTCTCGGAAAATCATCAAATAGCCCAAAGAGAAAGGATGGACAGATTATCGAAGACGGAGAAAATCCGCCCTATCTCTCGATCAGTACTGATTTCGGGCGATACACTTGTGCTTTCTTCGCAGGCGATGGATGCCCCATCTCGATGTCTCGCATCTATGTAGCAGTTGCCGAAGCTCTATCTAAGATGAGACCGAACGACAGTGCTTTGCAGAAATACTGCGATGTTCTCTTCACTACGCAAATGGTAGAAGATCGGAAAATCTTGGAAGTAAGACGACGTGTCGACGATCTATTTAAGAGCAAAGAAATAACGGCATTTTCAACCTGGGAGAAATGGCATGATGCCAATATCGCAACCTTGAAGTCCTATTTTACGAAATAAGTTACGAAAACCACCTCATTCGAGGTGGTTTTTTCTTTTTTAAAAACTATTGCACAAATTTTAATGATATTTTATACTTGAATATGAAAATGATTTTCAAATTGGGGACAACATGAGTGAAAAATATAATACAAGACAAAGGCGCCAAGTATTAACAACGATTAAACGTCAAGCAAAGGATTTTACTGCTAAAGATATTTACGAAAGTCTCGGCGGTAAGATTGGGCTCACTACGATTTATCGTTTTATTGAATCGCTCGAAAATGAGGGCATGATTATTCGAGTTTCTTTGGATGATAATTCCAAAAGATATCAATATGTCGAGCCATGCGAGGACAATGATCATTTTTATCTCAAATGTATAAAATGTGGAAGAATGCAACATATTGATTGCGAGAAAATACGAGGTTTGACTGCGCATATTCTCGATGAGCACCACTTCACCCCAACAAACACACATCTCATTATTAAAGGTATATGCGCAAACTGCGTAGAGTAAAGGAGGAAAAATGAAAAAAAGTACAAAAATCATTATTTCATTTGTCGCGATTATGGTTTTAGCGATTGGAGCGATAATTGGAATTAATAATATCACTAAAAATCATGAAAAAATTTCGATTGTCGCGACAAATTTCCCGGCATACGATTTCGCACGTGCAGTCGCGGGAGACAAAGCTGACATTAAGCTTCTCATAAAACCAGGTGCCGAGACACATGATTTTGAGCCAACACCAAGCGATATTATCGATATTAAGAACAGCAAATTCTTCGTTTATACTGGCGGCGAGTCCGACGAATGGATCGAAGATATTTTAAGTGATATCGATGTTAAAAAAACTAAGCTTATTAAAATGATGGATTCCGTCGAAGTAGTCGAAGAAGAAACCGTCGAAGGCATGGAGCATGAGCATGAGCATGAGCATGAAGAAGATGAGGAAGAAATCGAATATGACGAACATGTCTGGACTAGCCTTAAAAACGCTCAAAAAATTGTAAATAAAATTAAAGACGAACTCGTACAAATCTCTCCAGAACACAAAGATGATTTCGAAAAAAATGCAGAAGAATATAACGAAAAGCTCAACAAACTCGATAAAGAATTCGAAGAGATTGTAGAAAATGGAAATCGAAAAGTCGTAGTTTTCGGCGATCGCTTCCCTCTCCGCTATTTCATTGAAGATTATGGGCTAAAATACTTTGCAGCATTCTCAGGCTGTTCCGAACAAACTGAAGCAAGTAGCAAAACTATTGCGTTTTTAGTAAACAAAGTTAAATCAGAAAAAATTCCAGTTGTTCTTAAGATCGAAATGAGCAATGGCAATATCGCAAGAACCATAGCCGAAGAAACTGGTGCAAAAGTCTTGACGTTCAATACTGCGCACAACGTTTCTGCTGACGATTTTAGAAATGGTAAAACCTATGCTAAAATTATGGAAGATAACCTAGTAGTTCTCAAAGAGGCTCTTAAATAATGAATCTAATCTCTATAGACAAAATCAAGCTCGGATACAACAATTCCGCCATTATAAATGGACTCAGTTTTGATGTTGATGAGCAAGATTTTATCTGCATTGTCGGGCATAATGGTTCCGGAAAAACCACGTTAATCCGCGGAATTCTTGGACTAATTCCACTAATGTCCGGAAAAATCAAATTTAATATTGATAGAAATCAAATTGGATATATGCCGCAAGAAACGGCAGTCGATCCGAATTTTCCAGCTTCGGTCTTTGAAATTGTTTTGTCTGGTACGCTAAACAACCATCGTAATTTTTATAATAACGAAGATAAAGAACGCGCCGACAAGACCTTACGTCTTCTTGGAATATCCGACTTGAAAAATGAGAGTTTTTCCGAGCTTTCTGGCGGCCAGCGTCAAAAAATTTTACTTGCGCGTACGTTGATGGCAACTAAGAAAATTTTAATTTTGGACGAACCATCAAACAACCTTGATCATAAATCAAAGAACGACCTTTATAGAATCATAAAGGAATTAAATGAAGAACAAAAAATCGCAGTTTTAATGATCACACATGATCTCGATCACTGTAACCTAATCGGAAATAAGATTTTATCGTTACACAATAAAGAATATTTCTTTGGTACAACAGAAGAATATATCAAGAGGGTTCATAATGAATAGCCTTATAGAAATGTTTTCATATTCATTCATGGTTCGAGCATTAGTTGTTGGTATGCTTATTTCCCTTTCGGCAGCATTAATTGGAACGCCACTCGTTCTAAAGAAAAATTCGATGCTCGGAGATGGTCTTTCACATGTCGCATTTGGTGCTTCTGCGCTTGCTTTAGCGCTTGGACTTGCGCCAATTTGGGTATCAATTCCCGTCGTTATTCTCACATCATTTTTTGTCCTGAAACTTGATGAAAATTCAAAAATTCACGGCGACTCAGCGATTGCGCTAATGTCCGCAAGCGCGCTTGCGATTGGTACGTTTATCGTTTCACTTTCCGGTTCAAATATTGATATTAATAGTTATTTATTCGGCAGCATTTTATCCGTCAGTGAAGGTGAAGCTTATCTCGCACTCGGATTACTCGCAGTAATTGCGACCATATATATTATTTTCCATAATAAAATTTTTGCGCTCACATTTGACGAGAAATTCGCACGAGCGATTGGTATTAACACGAAAGTGTTAAATATTATTTTTGCAATTCTCTGCTCGATTTTAATTGTGCTTGGAATGAGACTTGTTGGTGCACTTCTTATTTCAAGTCTAATTATTTTCCCAACGCTTTCAGCGCAATCAATTTTCAAAAGCTTTAAAAACGTTACGATCGCCGCTACGGTTCTTTCAGTAATGAATTTTGTCGTTGGTCTTATTACATCTTACCTTATTGGTACTCCGACCGGAGCAACCGTCGTAATAGCAAATTTATTCACACTAGTAGTTCTTAAAATTCTAAACAAGATTATTAAATAAATTTAAACAAAAAGATCCTACTCTTTAACCAGTTTTTTATTGTTTTTGTATTCAGCTTATGTTAAAATTAAATAGTACATATTAAATTTAAACGAAGAATCGAATGTGAATAAAGGAAGGTCTAACCCAGAAGAAAAATTTAGATTGCTAAGTAAAGTAGCTATTTTTGCTAGTTTCCTTCTTGTGACAGTACTGTCTTTTTATATTTATTCGCCAGTCGGAAAATCGGACGCAGCTGAAGTTACCGCTTCGGATGGCTCGACCTATACTGCCTCGATTTCAGCCGAGAGTAATGTTTCAATCGACATCACTCCGACAAGCACCCAAGAAATCTACACTGGAACAAGCAAAGTCTCTTACACTAGTACCTGTCCGAACGGTTTTACAGTTTCGCTTTCTTCTGGTTCAGATACCACGGACCTAGTTAGAGATGCAAATGACGCATCTGCGAAGACTATTCCTACAATCACCACTGGCAGTATTTTGACGGATAACACTTGGGGATACTCGGTCAATAACGGCTCAACCTGGAAAGGAATTAGCAAAACTCCGGTATCAGTCATAAATAAATACTCTTCGGTTTCATCAGCTCAAAGCACAGATGTTACTTTTGGAATAAAAACAAGCTCAGACATACCATCTGGCATCTATAAGAATGACATCATATATACAGTCGCAGTGAAGCCATCATGTATCGCTTATAATATATATTGGTATTACGATGGCGGTAAATCAAATAGTGGTGTAACTTATCCAAGATCACTTGGATATGGTGATACTATTGACTTGTCAGACAAAAAACCGACCAAGGATTATGCAACTTTCCTGGGCTGGAAAAACGGAACGAATGACCTCTTCACAGGAGATGAAACCGATATAAATATAAACCCATCCAACAGAACATCTATCTCAATGACAGCCCAGTGGGATGAGCATTCTATGCAATGGTTTAAAGGATCAAGTCTACCAAATGTCGGCGACTCAGCCGTGCTTATTGATATTCGTGACGGAAACGAATATACAGTGAAGAGACTTGCTGATGGCATGATTTGGATGACTGAAGACCTTAAAATTGCCGGCAAAAGAATTACAAGCAATGACTCAAATCTCCCATCAGGTAAAACATTCGATATCCCAGAAAGCAATATATCATCTTTTTCTTACGACGACGGTGTTCCAGCAGCTTATATTCACCCTT
>CAMZGF010000031.1 GCA_947306315.1 uncultured Candidatus Saccharibacteria bacterium | reverse complement strand
TATGAAGAAAGCAGTTGTACTCATCGGTGGCAAACAATATGTCGTCGCTGAGAAAGAGACCCTCCGTGTGGACCTCCTCCCGGCAGGAACAAAGACGCTCGAAACTGGTGCTTTACTTGTTATCGATGGTGATAAAACAACCGTCGGAAACCCTGAAGTAAAAGGCGTTAAGGTTTCAGCAAAAGTCGTAGAAGAGAAAGTCGCTGGCGACAAAGTCCGCGTAATCCGCTACCACTCAAAGAAACGTGTCCATACTGAAACTGGACATCGCCAAAAATATAGCGTAATCGAAATCGAAAAAATCGCTTAATAAAATAACCCCGAAAGGGGTTATTTTTTATGTCAGAACATGGGTAGTTTGTTGGCAGAAAAGGATTAGCATTTATTATTGATAATAATCAAGGAACGTGACGGATTTTGTGGTATAATGTCAGATAGACGGAAGTGTGTCCGAGTGGTTGAAGGAGCACGCCTGGAACGCGTGTAATGTCGAAAGGCATTCGGAGGTTCGAATCCTCTCGCTTCCGCCATTTTGCACTTTAACGGTAATTATATATTCAACAATTCAACGTAAGGGGGTGAGAAAATGAGCGAAGAAAAGAATAACGGAAGAATAATAATTCATCAGATTGATCACAGCATGGAAAAGGTCGTAGAACCTTTTCACTCCGAAGAATATGATAAGCTCGTGTATGAGGCTGATGAGAGGATCCGTAAGGGCAAGATAGCCATGGCTGAAGCAGCTTTACATTCGAAGGACTTTATCTGTATATAATTACTGTAAAAACCCGGGAAGTTCCCGGGTATTTTTATTTCAATTTGTAGATATAAATGCGGTCCGAGCCAGTTAGTTTGCTATTTGTAATAATACGTGTGAGCTCATAGTTTGAAAGAATGGATATTTCACCTTCTTGAAGGTTCTCTCCGATAGGGCCGAGCGTTGCAATACTTTCAATAACTGGAGCGTCTGGAAGCTCGTTTAAGATTTTTATGTCTTTAGTCTTTTCTATATCTAAAATTGGCTTGTTTTCAAGGGTTTTGTAGAAATTATATTCAGTATCGTCCGTAATAACGAGAGTTGTTTTTTCTTCGACCTTATCTCGAATAAGCGCAAGGTCGTTACTAAACTCGTTAGCAACAGCAGGGTTGTAGCGATAGCCAAACACGAAATGTGAGATGTCGCTTGAGATCATAATACTAAGGAAGATTGCGATAGGAAGAATGCCGAAGATACGAGCGTATGGGTTCTCAGGGAAGAGACCATACCATTTATTGAGAATATAGCGGAAGCCGTGGGCTATGAGGATGGCAAGAGGAAGAATGAGGAGAATAGCGCAGAGCGGGTTGAAACCGGAAATAGCGATTGTAAAGACGATTAAGTAGGTTGCAATTGAGTTGCGTGAGGCGAAGAAGCCGCGGTAAGTTGAGATGAGGCCGGTGATGGCGAGAGTGAGGGAAGCGAGGCCGATGAGTGGAGCGAGGAAGGTTGATTCAATCATGCCAGTCCATTTAAAGAATGGGAGAAGTGCTTCTTTGATATTGTTTAGATAATTATGCCAGCTGAAATCCTTCATGAAAAGGAGGTTTGAGATAGTGGCGTGGTTTTTAGTGGCGTTGATAATAATGAGTGAACCGATGCCAAGAACAATTGCGGTGACAATAAAGAGAGGAACTTTTGGAAGATGAGTAATTGTAAAGCGAAGATGTGGGTGAAAGAGGGCATAGACGACAATGAAAGCTGCAAGATAGACCATGTACGGCGTGAAGAGAGACAAAAGAAGCGCTATCGCGAAAATAAAACTATAAAGTGGCTTTGGTTTGTTCTCGCCTTGGATTTTGCTACCGAGCCAGAAGAGAAGAGTTGGCCAGAAGACCATCATAATTAATGGTGTACCTGAGCCAGAAATATAGAGGAAGCTCGAAGAAAGAACTGCAAGAACGCTCGCCATGATTGCGACGTTATTCTTAAACCAGCGGTTAAGAAGCAAGATAAGAAGAACGGCAAGCAAAGCACCGATAATGATGCTGGGGAGTTTTATGCCGTAGGTTGTTAGACCAAAGAACATGATGCTGAGCTTCTGGAGGAGATGATATGGAAGATCGACAATGTTGCCGCCAATAATCGTGTCGTGGTGGAGATTTTCAGATGTAACGACAGATTCCATTTCGGCTTTTGAGAGGCCGTTAGGAGTTACGGATGGTAGAATAACGAGAGTCACAGCAAAAAGTAGGACGAGAATCGTATAACCAATGCCAAAACGATGGCGATATAGAAATAATTTAGATATAGTATGTTTTTTCATATTTCCCACTCTAACTACATTTATTATAGCATAGATTATTCGCCATCGTCGTGTTTTTTATCGATAGAAAGGAAGCGGTTTTTACCTTTATCGAAGTAAAGCTCAATTTTATTGATAGGCCCATGACGGTGCTTTGCCATAATAAGCTCGGTGATGTTGGTTTCGACGAAATCTGGTTTGTTCTGGTTGTAATAATCAACGCGGTGAATAAACATAACAAGGTCTGCATCTTGCTCAATAGAGCCGGATTCGCGGAGATCGGAGAGAACTGGGCGAGGATCATCGCGGCCAGTTACGTTGCGAGAGAGTTGGGCAAGCGCAACTACTGGAACTTCAAGTTCGCGCGCAAGAGTCTTTAATCCACGAGAAATTTCTGTGACTTCCTGGACACGGTTTCCGGCATAACGATCTGTGCCTTGAATAAGCTGGAGGTAATCTACGATTACAAGTCCAAGATCATGGTCATGAGCAGCGCGGCGAGCCTTGTTCCTAAGTTCAAGAATATTCATACTTGAAGTGTCATCAATCAAAATAGGAACGTCACTCATGTCGCCAAGTGCGTCACCGATGCGGCTGAAATCGTCGTCAGAAATATTGCCGGTTCTAATGTCCCATGCATCAACACCTGCAACTGGTGCAATCATACGGTCAATAATTTCGCTTTTTGCCATCTCCATCGAGAAGAAGAGAACGGTCTTCTTATTGATTTCAGCAATGTTATAAGCGAGGTTTTGAGCAAAGGTAGTTTTACCCATTGCAGGACGTGCACCAATGATAATGAGGTCGCCTTTTTGGAGACCAGCAGTGTATTTGTCAAGATCGGCAAAACCGGTTTTTAGACCGCGAAGTGCGCCACGGTTTTTATGGAGATTTTCCATACGATTAAAGGCGTCAATAAGGAGATCTGAAAGTGGAGTATAGTCGCTTTTAATGGTTTTATCAGATACTTCAAAAAGCTCTTTCTCAGCTGCACCAAGAAGCTCGCCGACTTCTTTGCCGCCATCATATGCACCTTCAACAATGTTTGTACCAGCTTTGATGAGGCGACGGCGAACTGACGCTTGCTCAACGAGATCAGCATAGGAAAGGGCATGGGCAGTAGTTGGAACGGAGTTCGTTAGATCGGCAAGATATTGTGCACCACCGATTTCTTTAAGTAAACCTTCTTTTTTAAGTTCGGCACGAGCGGTAACAAGGTCGATTGACTGATTGCGATCATAGATAGTTTTTAGGGCACGGAAGATTGTTATGTGTTTTTTGTCATAGAAGTCATTCGGGCCGATTTTTTCGAGAACGTCAGGGAAGAGTGTTTCATCGCGCAAAATAGCACCAAGAAGCGAGCGCTCGGCTTCGAGATCTTGTGGTGTCAGTTTACCACCCTGTTGTTCCTCGCTAGAACGGGGCATCTGTATCCTCCTTTACTTCTCCCATTATATCAGATAATTTATCGATATTCTTCTGCATTTTTTTACTTACAGGTTTTTTTGCTTCTTCGTCTTTTACGCCAATTGCGGAATCTGGGATTTTCGTCTCTGTTGTATCGATGATGTTAATCAGGAACCCCGGCGCGGCATCTTTTAACATTTTTAAGTTATTTTTGAAACGAAGTACGGCAATGTGGCTTTTTACAGTTGGGTAGATTTTTAATTCATTCTCTGTGACTTCGAATTTTGCTTTTTCGAGTGCAGAGCCGATCATGCCATTTAATTCTTTGATGTCTTTCACAAATGCCTTGACATTGATAGTACCACCTTGCACGATAGAGTCGGTTAGGGAAGTGCTGGATAATTCTTGGTTAGAAGATTCTTCGACAGGATTTTCTTGACGTTCTTTCATTTCTTTCTTTGATTTCTCAATTTTCTGTAGGAATTCAGCTTTTTTAGCACTGATTTTTTCAGTTTCAATGGGTTTTGTTGTTGCTGATGTGATTGGCGCAACTGCTGGTTGCGGAATGAATTTTTCGGATTCGAGGAAAGAAATGAGTAGTTTTGCCTCAGCGAATGGATATTGAACGTTGAAAAGTTTTTCGATGAGGTTTAGTGTTTTTGGAGTTGGGGCTTCGACAATACGTTCAATGATTGTTGAGGCGATTGTTTCGGCGGTGCGACCAGAGTTTAGAAGGTCGCGAAGGATACCCGTGACGTTTTTGTTGTCACCATCTTCAAAACTGTTAAGTAAGTTATTAATTTTTTCATCTTCGGGCAGACCAAGAGCATTATCGACATCTTTTGCGGTAATGTTTTCACCAGACTTTAAATTTGAGATTTGGTCGAGAAGGGAAATAGAGTCACGAAAACTTCCGCCACCGCGCCGAACAATAATTTTAAGAGCGTCGTCGTCAATTTTTATACTTTCTTTGTCGGAGATCTCACGAAGATGTTTTTGCATCGTTTCGGCATCTGCGAGTTTGAAATTATAAATTTGGGCACGAGAAAGAATGGTTACAGGAACTTTTTCGAGGTTTGTAGTTGCGAGGACGAAGATGACGTGTTCTGGTGGCTCCTCGAGAATCTTGAGCAGGGCATTAAAGGCCGACTTAGAGAGCATATGAAATTCGTCGATGATGTAGACCTTGTATTTGCCTTCGGTTGGGGCAATCATAGCCTTTTCGCGGAGGTCGCGAATGTTATCGATACCAGTATTAGATGCGCCATCAATCTCGATGATATCAATGTATGAATCTTCGAGTTCGTATTTGAAGTTGTTTATTTCATGGGCGAAGATACGTGCAACAGATGTTTTACCACAGCCACGTGGGCCAGTGAAAATGTAGGCATGAGAAAAGTTTCCTGACTTTATAGCCTCCGTTAAGGGCGCAATGACAGAATCTTGTCCGACGACGGTCTCAAGAGATACCGGACGGTATTTTCGGTATAGTGCCTTTCCCATATTGAATATATTATATCAAAAAACCGGCTTTTTCGGCCGGCTTTTTCTTAGACTTTGTTGATAACCGGGATGACGATTGGCGTGTGGCCAGTTGCATCGAAGAGGATGCGGGTGACGTCTTCCTTGATTTCATCCTTTAAGACTTTAAGTTCAGGGTCAGTTGAAACTGATTTATCAGTCTTTACGCGGAGGTAGTGGCGAATCTTGCCGATGAGTTCCTCAGAGTTATCGAGATAGATAAATGCGCGTGAGACGATATCTGGAGTCTTAATAAGGCGACCAGTCTTCTTCGAGAGGGTAAGAACGATAATGAAGATACCCTCACGTGAGATGTGGATACGATCTTTAACAACAGCTTCGTGAACTGGCATGTCTGCGTCATCGAAAAGTTTGTTGCCGACGTGGACACGGCCAGATTTCTTAATCTTCTTATCTTTAGTAAGCTCGACGATATCACCATCGTCAGAGATGATAATGCGGTCTTTAGGAATGCCGATGACATTTTCGGCCATTTCGGCGTTGTGTTGCATCATGTAGAATTCACCGTGATATGGCATGTAGTTAAGAGGTTGAAGACGAGTGACGAAGTCAACATGGTCCTCGTAGTATGCGTGACCAGAAAGGTGAAGTGGACCGATATTTGTAAGGTGAGTTTTGCCGTTTTGGATAACTTGAGCACCTTCACGGAGAAGTCCATCGACGGTTGAAACAACGTGTGGCTCGTTACCTGGAATTGGATTTGATGAGAAGACGATGGTATCGCTTGATTTAATCTTGATGTACTTGTGTGCACCAGTAACCATACGGTTTAATACGGCGTTAAGCTCGCCCTGTGAGCCTGTACAAATAATTGTAACCATTTCATCAGGAAGCTTAATAATGTCTTCCATTTTCATGATAGTGTCTTTAGGAGCCTTGATTTGGTGAGTGCGGAGTGCGACTTCGACGTTGTTGATCATTGAGAAGCCGGCGAAGGCAACTTTTCTACCACGCTTTGCAGCTTCGTCTAAGACCATGCCGATACGTGAAACCTGTGATGAGAAGCAGGAAACGATAATACGACCATTTGCGTAGTGGTCCATAACTTTACCGAGGTTTTCGCCAACATCATATTCTGAATGTGGGTGATGACCTGGGGAATCGATATTAGTTGATTCGTTAAGCATCAAAGTGATGCCTTCCTTCTTCACGATTTCATCGATACGTTCGTAATCAGTTTGTTTATAAAGAGGGTTAGACTCGGTACGCCAGTCACCAGAAACGTAGATGACGCCGTTTGGAGTGCGGACGACAATTGCGTTGTTGCCTGGGATTGAGTGAAGGGTATGAATAAATTCAACCGAGAGATGTTCTGAGACAGCGATCTTTTCGTGCTTAAATGGGTCGACGACATTATAATTCATATCTGGGACTTCATCGAGTTCAGACATTTGTTTCTTAATCATACCGATAGTAAATTCGGAACCGTAAATTGGGGTTGTGACAGGGAATTTAGGAAGGATGTGACGGCAAGCGCCAATGTGATCGAGGTGGGCATGAGTGAAACAGATTGCCTTGACTTTATCCATGTTGTCTTCGATATATTTAATATCTGGGACCATGTAGTTTACGCCAGGATAATCATCACCAGCGAAGAGGACACCCATATCAATAACGATTGCTTCGTTCTTATATTGGATGACAGTCATGTTCTTACCGATACCGAATTCGCCAGTACCACCAATAGGGATAATGAGAACTGAATCGTTGTCGGTGCGAGCTTGTTTGAGTTGGCCGTTAGTGATTTGTGCGCCGTTATAGCCGTTATAGCGAGATTTGTTTACAGGGATGCCAATAATGTGCTGAGTTGCTTGAGCGTTAACGTCTTGAGAAAGCATGCGTTGGTGATGGACCATATCACCTTTTTTGGTAGAAACAGAAAGGTCGACCTTGCGTGATTCGGCAGGAGTTTTCTTAGCTTTTGGCTCAGCTTTCTTAGTAGTTTTGGTTGTTTTTGTCGCTTTTTCGGCCTTTTTCTTAACAAGATGAGCATCTTTGCCACCTGGTTTGAAGTTTGAATTGAAGTTTCGTTTCTGGACTTCTTCAAAGATCACAGCTTCACCAGTAACGGTCGGCTTATCATCTTTAATCTCAGCGCGTTTTTGGTTCTCTTCGAAGCGGCGCTTGATTTCAGGTAGACGCTCAGCCTGCATCTTCATGAGGCGTGCGCGACGTTCTTGTTCTTTTTGGTTCATAAATTCCTTTAATTAACTTTTGATTGTAGTCGGGCACAAAAATTAAGTCGGTTTTTGTGTCTGTACAAGTAATGATTTGTTATATCTATTGTACCAAAAATTCTTAACTTTTGCAAGAACTATTTAAATGTGTATAATATTCTGTAAGCTGGTGTTGGGGCTTAGAACATTAAGAGAGGAGGTTATGGAAAATGGGTGAACTTGAGTTTAAGACACAGGAGCAATTGATTGCCGAATGTGCAAGGGAAGCGGAGCGCATGTATACGCGGCTAGCTGGACTTTGTTCGGACGGCAAGCACCAAAATCTTCGGTCAGCTTTACATTTTGCAAGGGAGAAGCATAAAGATCAGACTAGAAAGTCTGGTGAGCCATATATTATCCATCCGTTAACGCTAGCTTGTTATGCTGCGGCGTTGGGGATGAATGACGATGTGCTACTTGCTATGTTGATCTTGCATGATGTTCCAGAAGATACTGGAGTAAAAGTAATGGACTTACCGGTTGACGACGAGACGAAGAATGCTGTTGAATGTATGACCTGTAGACAAATGCCTTCCGGATCGAAGCTCGAGTCGAAAAAGAAATATTATCAAGGCTTGGCGGAAAATAAATACGCCACAATCGGTAAAGGATTGGATCGTTGTAATAATCTTTCGACTTCGGCGCAGGCGATGAGTCATGCGTCGATTGTTAAGAATTGCTATGAAACAGTAGTATATCTTGATCCGATTTTGAAAGATGCGAAGTATAAGTATCCGAAGTATTCGAACCAGATTTATCTAATTCGGGATGCTCTAAAGGCACTTGTTAACACTCTTTCGGTGACGGTCGGTATACACCCACTTACGTTCAAGACCCCGCCTGGTGATGAACTGATGGCGAAGATTCTGTCAGCAAAGACAGACGAAGACCTAAGAAACATCTCGGAGATTTTTCCATGACATTTCTAAAAAGGCTCTCAAATTTGAGGGCCTTTTCTCTTGAACAAAGTTTTTATGCTACAATAATATATATGAAAGGTCAAAGGAAAAAGGGTACAGCTTTTCGCACGCTTCACTTTTATATTCAAGCGGCGAAAAAATATAAGCTCCTAACTATCGGGGCTTTGCTTTTGAACCCTACTGCGACCGTACTTAGAGGGGTTTTAGTTCCGCTTGGTTTTGCAAGAATTATAGATGTAATTTCGACTGATGGTTTAACAGACAGCGTGATTTGGAATGAATTAATCCCGGTTGGCCTTTTCTGTGTGGCGGCTCAGGCTGTTGCTGCCATATGTTCGGAGCTTCTTTTATACTGTACTTGGAAGATGGAGCTCAATGCGATCTATGATATCGATAGTCACTCATTCAATGTGATTTCTGAACAATCGATGCAGTTTCATAACGATCGTTTTACCGGCTCACTCGTTTCGATGGTGGGAAAATTTTCGAACGGTTTTGAACGTTTCTTCGATCTTTTACTTTGGACGATTTTACCGTTTCTGACTTCTATTATTGGTGTTCTCGTTGCGCTTTTATTTAAGGCTCCGATTGTCGCTTTAATTATGCTCGTTATTGTTATTTTGTTTATGACGGTTGCGTATTTTGCGTTTAAGAAAACGGCTGAGATTGCGAAGCGTGAGGCTTCGGCTCACAATAAAATGACTGGACAACTTTCTGACTCAATTTCAAATATCATGTCTGTTAAATCCTATGCAAAGGAGAAATATGAGCTTACTCGCTACCAGAAATACAAGAAAGCTTTCATGGATGTTTCGTTTGAACACATGCATGTTTCAATTTCAAAGGATGTTATTTTCGACATAATTAATGTCGCAAACATCGGTTTTATGGTCTTCTTCTTACTAACTGGTACATCATGGTTCGGACTCTCGGTCGGTACAGTGATTTTGATTGTGACTTATCTTCGCCAGATTATGGATCAGCTCTGGCGCTCGTCTTCGATTTTTAAGGAGATTAATAGAATCTTTGGTGATGCATATGATATGACATTGTTGCT
>CAMZGF010000030.1 GCA_947306315.1 uncultured Candidatus Saccharibacteria bacterium | reverse complement strand
CCGACCTTCTCGGTGTAAACGAGACGCTCTAGCCAACTGAGCTAATCACCCACTTATTCTATTATTATACCACACTTCCCCTAAAAAGAAAAGAGCAAGAAAATGGCGCCGGTTTCCCGGCGCCTATAACGTTGTTAAGCGCAAATATTATCACTACACACATCAGCTGAATAAATAATTTTGTGATCCTGATTCGGAAACAACGAAATCGCGTCCCTGAGACATCTCTTGTCGAAATGCCTTCTCTTCAACTTGAATTCTGAAATTATGGCTGCTCTGCCCTTGAAATATACCATCTGCTGCACGGAACCAACGATTCTCCACGCTACAAATCCTTCAGGCATCCAGCATTTGTCGCAAATGAATGCAACCATCTCTGGGGTAATGTCTTTTAGGCTCTCTATACGATCAAGCCCAATTTTCCCAAACTTTACCGTACACACCTTTTCTTCGGTGCCAGGAATACTAGTTACGGTTGCAGAGATCTTTCTGCCAACCTTCGACCAACTTCCACTTAACATATTCATATTGTTATGATATCTCTTCTTCATATGTAACCCTCCTACGTGTATTTGGTGGATATGTGCGAGTTAATGTGCAAAAACTAACGTTATACTTATATTATAGCATAAACGCTTTAAAAAGTCAATATTCTCATGCTTATTTTTTGAGCTCAAACTCGTAAATATTTGGCCAATACTTCCCTGTTAAATAGACTTTTTTAGTCTTCTTGTTATATGCAATCCCGTTCATCACATCCGACTTCTTTGCCCTCTCTGATTTTGGATACAAATCCGTAAAATCAAAGCTTTGGATAACTTCTCCATTTGCTGGGTTAACCACGACAATTTCATCTGTTTTCCAGATATTCGCAAAGATATACCCCTCTATATACTCGAGTTCATTGATGTTATTCAGTTTCTTGCCATCCCTCTTAACCGTTATCGATCGCTCATCTTTTAGATCTGCGTCCATAAAATAGATTTTCGACGTTCCATCAGAGGCAATTAGGCTTTTACCATCTGTTGTTAGCCCCCAGCCATCACGTTTATTTGGTAGTTCTTGAAGAATTCGCAAGGTATTTGGGTCAAGCGTAAAAATAACCCTCTCTTGAGCCGTCAAGACATAAAGTTTTCCGTTTAATATCGTAGCCCCCTCTCCAAAAACATCCGAATCAAGCTTCTTTTTCGCCTTTGCGTTCCCTGTTATAAGACTTACATCCGCATAAACTGCCGACTCTCCGAATATTCCGCCAACTTCATAGAGCTTCCCGTCCTGATCAAAGAAGAATCCTTGCGTAAAAACTTCCTCATTATGTGGGATAACCTTCCCTGTCCTAACTAACTCAAACTTTGGCTGCCTTAACAAAAATGCTAAAACTACCCCTAATATAATGACAAAAGCAATCGCGCCACCAAGAATAAATTTTTTATACTTTCGCATTTTTTCTCCTACTTTCATTATATCAAAATGTGCTATAATATCCCTAATAAATTAAAGGAGTCAAAATGGCAAAAGAAAAAGATCTTGTCCAACGTACACTCGTTCTCTGCAAACCTGATGCAGTTCAACGCGGCATTGTTGGCGAAATCATCCAACGCTTCGAACGCGTCGGTCTTAAGATTGTCGGTATCAAAATGGTTTCACCAGATGCAGACCTCTATGAAAAGCACTACGAAGAAATTGGAAAACTCATTACCCGCCGTGGTGAACAAACTTTCCGCTACAACCTTAATTACATGCTCACAGGTCCTGTCATCGCTATCTGTTTAGAAGGCGTTGAGGCTGTTGAATTAGTAAGAAAAATCGTCGGCCCAACCGAACCAAAATCAGCTCCTATGGGAACAATCCGTGGTGATTTCAGCCACATGAGCTTTGGTTACTCAGATGCAAAAGGTATCGGGGTTCCTAACCTCGTCCACGCTTCTGGCTCTGTCGAAGAAGCAAAAGAAGAAGTTTCCCTCTGGTTCAAACCTGAAGAAACCTACGATTACGAAGACCTCAACGAAAAATACACTCGCGGTAACTGGTAATTCAAAAATAACCCCGAAAGGGGTTATTTTTTATTCACAAACTACATTTGTGACAAACTCTTTGCACCCACCAATCGCCGGATCATAGTTATCTTGGTAAGCATCTTTTACGTAGTTATAAAACTCTTCAAATTTCGCGTAAAGTTTTGCCGTGTCAACAAGTTCAAGCGGGAATAATTCGGTCACATCTAGCTCATTTTCTTTTTTGAAATTATAAAAATCATTTTCTGCTGCCTTCATAATCGCGTGCAAATCCGCAATAATCGCTGATGGCGCTGGGTGATAATAAGCGTTCGCCGCATCTGCAAGCACTTTCTTCTTCTCGTACCATTTCTCACCGTATTCTTTATACTCATCAATACCCGAATCAGTCAAAATCGCTGCCGCCTTGTTTAAATCCTGATCCGGCCAACTGTCGCCATATAATTTATCAGTAGCCGCCTCTGCCTTTATCCATTCATGCCAAATTGAGTATCTTTTAAGCGTTTCATTTACCTCCCCGTTCTCAGTCTTTGCTGCTTTTAACGCCGTTTTCAAAGTTTCGTATCTTCGGCGGACTTCCTCATCACGCAAAACTGCCGAAGTGTCGCCAATTTTTGCGACTATCTCATCTGAAACACCTTCCGCAACTAACCTACAACCGTTTACATATTCGTTATAAGTATCATTCGCAGTATACTGGTTCGAAACATACTCGACGACTTTATCACAGTTCGCATCAGAACGAATCTTCTGCATCTCATTCTTCAAATCTTTTGAGGAAAGATAAGTTGAGCCATAGTCGGTCTTAAACATTCCCGTAATTGACGCATAAACAACAAACCCGCCAATAATCAACACTATTGCTGATGGAATCGAAATAAGCAGCACTTTTTGTTTTACTGTCAGTTTCTTTCTTGCATGCTTCAAACGCTCACTCATCGAAGGCTTCTTTGGCTTCTCAATCTTTTTCATATGCTCATTCGGACCGTAGCCAATCGGAAAACCATTATCCGGAACCTTATTTTTTACTTCAGGCTCCACAATCACAGAACTACCCGTAAGCGGTTCAACAACCTGAGGTGGGTTCATATCAATATGAGACTCCCGAACCTCGTCGCTATAAGCAACATTTTCGGCTTGTTGAATTACAGGGTTTATGCCCTCTTTATTGTCCATATCTATATTATAACATAAGCATTAAAACTGAGATAAAATCCATTTAACCTGTTTATGCTATAATGTAAATATGTATGTTTCTGACCTAATTCCGGAATTCCTCGAAAGCCTTGAAGTTGAAAAAGGTCGTTCCCTTAATACAACTCGTAACTACGAGCTTTACTTAAACCGTTTCTATGAACTCTGTTCTGAAGATTCGTCAGACGAGCTAAAACCAAATGACATCACTCCTGAACTTCTCCGCAAATATCGCCTAAAACTTAATCGTTTCGAAGATAGCCAGAACCACGAGCACCTCTCCATCTTAACTCAGAGTTATCACCTTATCGCACTACGCGGTTTTCTGAAATATCTCAGTAAGCGCGGAATAAAATCCCTTGATCCAACCCTTGTCGATCTTCCCCGTGCTGCAAAAAAACAGGTTACATTCCTTCATTTTGATGAAGTCGAACGCCTTTTAAATGAAATCCCAGAAGATACTGAAACTGGGCTCAGAGACCGCGCTATCATCGAGCTTCTCTTTTCCGGCGGACTTCGCGTCTCCGAACTTTGTAAGCTCAATCGCGACTCAATCAACCTCGAACGTCGCGAGTTTGTTGTACGTGGTAAAGGCAAGAAAGATCGCCCAATTTTTATCGACCAATCCACTGCAGATTGCATAAAGGATTATCTCGGGTGCAGAACCGATTCCCTCCCAGCTCTTTTCTTAAACAATTCAAAGAATCTCCAAACTCCATCTACTTCTGGTGATTATCGCCGTCTTACTCCTCGCTCAATTGAGCGCATCGTCCAAGGTTATGCAAGAAAAGCCGGTATCACAAAGCATGTCACCCCGCACACTCTTCGCCACAGCTTTGCCACTGATCTTCTTATGAACGGTGCTGACATTCGTTCGGTCCAGTCCCTTCTTGGCCACGCAAACATCAGCACAACCCAAATCTACACCCACGTAACCGACCCTCATCTCCGCGAAGTCCACGAACGCTTCCATACGGAGACAAAGGAGTAATATGAGTATAGATTTTATTGTCTTATACATCTTCATGTTTATTCTCGGCGCGGTCTTCGGCTCGTTTGCTTGTTGCCAAGCTTGGCGCATCCATGAGGCTAAAACAGACAGAAAGCTTAGCAACCGCTCGGTCTGTATGAGTTGTAATCATAAGCTCGCTTGGTATGACAATATCCCCGTTATATCATGGCTCTTCCTTCGTGGGAGATGTCGCTACTGCAAACAAAAAATCGGCGTCGCCGAAATCTTCTCCGAGCTAGGCCTCGGTCTCGCATTTATGCTCATTGTCCTTAAATATACTTGCGCACTGCCGTCAGTCACAGCGCTTTTCTCGATGAATCCAAGCTTCTTTCTTCAGCCCCTACTTCTTCTCGTCTCAATGATAGTTTTCTGGATTCTCCTAGTCTACGACGCAAAATGGGGAGAGCTCCCAGTCTTCCTTATGCTCATCATGATTATCCTCGCAGTTTCCTATCAGCTCGTATCTCATGGTGACCTTTTCCAAATCACCGTCACAACTGGATTCCTTGCCGGAATCTATTATCTTCTCTATTTCTTCAGCAAAGAAAGGCTCGTCGGAGGAGGAGATTGGATTCTCTGTATCTCCATCGCAATCTTTCTCGGACGTTTTGAATTTGCAATTATTGAACTCTTCCTCGCTAACTTTACTGCAACTCTCGCTGCCGCTCCAAGCGCCCTAAGAGGCCGAAAAAAGCAAATACCTTTCGGACCATTCTTAATTCTTAGTCTACTCGCTATACTATTGGCATCTGACTATTTAATAAGGTTTTTAGTTATATACTAAACTTAATTTATTTTCAGAGTTCTGAGAGAAGAAGCAGAAAACACTAACGAGCCACACAGCGTACTGAGAATCCGTAGTACTTAGTGTTGGGGGCTGCTGGGAAGACATCTGAGCTATTTAGGAACAAGTAGTATGTGTGGTTAGCAGTGACGACCGTAGAGGACCAGAAGCTGCCGAACGAGCCCTGTTTTTGCACCGAGCCATTGTTCACGTGGCCGGAAAGGGTAAAGTTAGGTTCGCCTTGCATAAGTGTGTTTGAGTTGTAGTTATTATAAAGCGTTTGGAATTCACCAGTTGAACCGCCAGTTGGAAGGCGCCAACCTTTAGGACAAATATCCCTTGGTGCACTACCAGATGTCATAGCCTGTGTTCCCCACCCAGCCGTAGCAGTATAGAAGTTATAATAACCACCATAGGTTGAATCTAGGTATGCTGAATTTGTATTATATGAGGTTGTAAAGCTTGAAAGGTCACTTGCTGGGACAGTCCAGGTTTCGCCAGATGGGAGGTTGGAGTCTGTACTTGAGATAGTCTTGTCGATGAGGCGGAGGCTTTCGGTCATCCAGACGTTGCCATCGGCAAGCTTTTTCACAGTATACTTATTTCCATCACGTTCATCTTCAAGTTGCATTGAATCGCCAACATTTGCGAGAGTGCTCTTATCAAACGATTGCATCGTCGGGGTTGGTGCAGGCTTCACACAACGAACAGGGTATCCATAGAATTTTGAATATGTATCCGCTGGATCAACCTGTGAATCATATAATGATAAAACATAAACACCATTATAGCCACCAACAGAAGAATAATAGACAGCAGAAGACCAGAAGTAACCAGCAGGAGCGCCAGTACCATCATATTGGGCCCCATCATCCACCATGCCATCCAGAGTAAACCCAGGGTCGCCTTGCATTAAACTATATGAATTATAGCTATTATAAAGCCTACTGAATTCACCATTACTACCGCCGGTAGGGAGCCTCCAGCCTTTAGGACAAATATCCCTTGGTGCACTACCAGATGTCATAGCCTGTGTTCCCCACCCAGCCGTAGCAGTATAGAAATTATAGTAACCACCGTGAGTTGAATCTATATAAACTGCACCTGTGTCATAATCTTCAGTGAAATCAGAAAGGTTACTTGCTGGGATTGTATAAGTTACACCTGCTGGCAAGTTCGAATCATCAGACGAAATAGTCTTATTAGCAATGCGAAGGTTCTGTGTCATCCAAATATTGCCATCCGCAAGCTTTTTCACGGTATATTTACTTCCATCGCGTGCGTCTTTAAGAACAATCGAATCGCCAACATCTGTCAGATCGTCATATTCGAACTCCTGCATAATAGGGGTCGTATCGATTGGTTCATGCGCAACCACAGTAAAAACCACATCCCTAGAATATTCACCAGAAGGAAGACTTGATGAAATCTTCGTTCCAATATAAATCGTATTCGTTTTCTCAGCCGTCTCTGGGAAATGGTCAATATTTCGAAGTGCTACCGGTTCTGAGACTGTCGGGACCTTTAAGAAGTCCACATTATCTAAACTATAGCCATACGTATTAGCAGCCATTGTTGAACTAGTAACAGTGCCATCAAAATCCGAAGAAATCACTTCCGATGTAGACGGTGAAACTAGGTCTGCGCTATCACCATCTGAAGAAAAATATAATTCAAACCCAGCAGGGCTATTTACCGATACATTAGCTGTTAGAGAATCCGAAGCGAACGCGCCAGAAGGAGTAGGTGCAATGTTAAGAACGAGTTCAGAAACATCAATATTCACTGCCGCAACTTGATGGATTGTCGCACCTACATGCGTCGTCAAATTGCTATCAGCGTTTGAACCTAAAATTGGTGAATAAATCCATGTTGCCACCGCTGCAAACACCAAAAAACTCGAAAAAATTCCGAGCTTACCAAGAATCCCCTTCTCTTTCCCGCGAGCAATTTCTAAACTCATAAAACCTCACTAGTTATCTCTATTTTAGCATAAACACTATCCAGTGACAACGCTTTTCCTTATGTTTTCGTGCTATAATAAAAGTATTATGGGAAACAAAGTTACAGATGCTGCGAAAGCTGCAAAAGCTCGTGCAAACGCCGCAGCCACAAAACTCAGCAAGAAACAACCAAAAGTCGTAAAGGAATTCTCCGACTTTATTAACAAAGGCAACATTATTGATCTCGCCGTAGGCGTCATCATTGGTGGTGCTTTCGGAAAAATCGTCACTGCACTCGTAAACTACATCATCATGCCAATCGTTGGTAGCATTATTGGCGGTGTCGACTTCTCTGATCTCTATGTCACTATTCCAAATTGGCTCGGTGATGGCACAGGCGTTCGCCTCGAATATGGTAATTTCATCCAAGCAGTTGTCGACTTCCTTATTGTCGCCTTCTGTGTCTTCATTTTTGTAAAACTTATCAATAAGTTAAAGCTCGACATCAAAAAAGAAGAAGAAAAATCTGAAAAGAAAGAGCCGACAAACGACGAAAAAATTATCGCTCTTCTCGAAGATATCAAGAAGAATACTTCGAAGAAATAATAAAAATAGCCCCCAAGACGGGGGTTATTTTTTATGCGATTGTCATGTTATAGCTTAGTCTAACAAGATCATATAATTGGTCTTGTTCAATCTGCCCGGAAAGCACGATTTCAATTCCACCACGTCCGAAATATCTCGATTGCATTACACTTTCATATTTCTCGCGAAGCACCTTTGAAAGATTTCCGTCCGTACGGACTTCGATCGTTTTACCTTCATGCAAAATCGCGAAAGCCTTACCGTTTGGAGCGAGAAAAATCTTCCCTTCCTTGCGTTCCTTAACCATCAAATCTTCGAATGAATATTCGCCGATTCCCGAAACTTCTTCAATTTTAAATTCCATTTTTACCTCTTTTTCTTTTCAAATTTTGAACCCTTAACTTTTTCGAGATAGTACGAAATTTCTTCAATACTTCCCTCGATATCATCAAGCGCTCTATGTGCATCGCGCTTCGTAAACTTAATCTCCATCGCATTCTCGAAATAAACTTTCCACGCCGAAACATCAAACATACGATAATGAAGTCTAGCATCGAGCTTCTTCCATTCATTACGGATAAATCTACGATCCTGATGGATTGAATTTCCAGCTAAAATTACCTCGTCACCAAAGTATTTATCGACGAATTTAAGTACTTCCGCCTCAACTTCAGTACTCTTCTTTCCTGTCTTGTTTTGTGCGATGAGTTGTTCATAAGATTCGCGATTCTTCTCCCAGAATTCGCCAACCATACGCTTCTTCATAAGACATTCAGAGACCTTACAAACTGCAGTCATTCTCGCAATTTCATTAAAGTCCCAGTCAGTAGCGATACATGCAACCTCTAAAATCCTATCTTTTTCTGGCTCAAGACCAGTCATCTCAAGGTCAATCCAAAGAAGTTTTGCTTTTTTACTCATTTACATCCTTTCTGGAACTTCAATTCCGAGAAGTCCTAACCCGTGAGTTAATACTTTAAGATATGCAAGTACAATCTGTCCACGCTCATATTCATATTCCGAACCAGCAACCTTTGTTGTTTCGTAGAATCTTGAAAATTCCTGTGCGAGTTCATAGAGATAGGTACAAAGTTTATTTGGAGCAAGTTCCGAAATAACTCCCTTAAGTTCTTCAGGATAAGCAATAATTTTCTTGATCAATTCACGTTCTCTATCCGTTAACTCCCAGCTATTCTTTGCCGATGAAACACCATTCTGCAAAAGATTGCCAATTATTTTCGCAGCGCGAACTGCAGAATATTGGAGATATGGACCAGAATTTCCAGTCATTTTTACTGATTCTTCAGGTTCGAAAATAATGTTTCCACCAACTTTATATTTAAGAAGTGCATACTTAGTTGCTCCAAGCGAAATCTTCTCGTCTACACTACCATGCTCCTTTTTGAGCGCTTCATTCACGGCCTCAAGCACATCAACTGCCTTAAGGAAGTTTCCTTTTCTCGAGCTCATCTTCTCGTTTCCAGGAAGACGGACATTTCCATGGGTAAGATGAAGGGTTCTTTCAACGAGTTCAGGCGCATACTTCGAAATAGAGGTAAGTACAACCTTCATGTAATCGATAATGTCGTTTCCAGTGATAACAATCGATTTGTCAAACTTAAAGTCATCATACTTTGTGAAAATTAGACCAACATCCTTTGCTTCATAAGTTGGAAGTCCATTATTGTTAATAAATACACGCGTATGAAGGCCATCTTTCTCGCCTTTATAAACAATCGCACCATCACTTTCCTCGTAGACCGTACCAACATGTTCCTTAACTTCCTTAAGCCCACGTGGCGCAACTGTTGATTCAGGATAATATTTGTCAAATTTAAGACCAATTCGCGCATAAAATGCCTTGAAATAATCATAAGAAACCTCGCGGCCCTTCCAATAAAGTTCGGCGATCTTTGCTTTTACAGTATCTTCATATCTGAAATC
>CAMZGF010000029.1 GCA_947306315.1 uncultured Candidatus Saccharibacteria bacterium | reverse complement strand
GAGCGCGTCTTTGACGTAGACGAGGTCAGAGGTTCGACTCCTCTATCGCCCACCAGATTGAAAAATGCACCCGAAAGGGTGTTTTTTGATGTATAATAGAGAAAAGTGGAGAGGAAAATGCATATCGTTATTGAAGGTCAGGATGCGACAGGAAAAGACACCCAAGCTAAACTACTTGCGGAATATTTACGTTCTAAAGGGAAGAATGTTGTTCACTACTCAGAGTCTGGTACTGGTTCCGAGGATGAATTTGTTCGTGAAATTGCAAAGTTGAACTATGGCACGAAGCAAGATATTGATCACCGTACACGTGTAATGCTTTATCTAATTAATCGTTATGAACAGTGGCGAAAGTTGGCAGAGCCGGCGCTTAGAAAAGGTGATATTGTAATCACGACACGCAGTTGGTTCTCAACTTTGATTTATGAAGGGTATGCAGCAGGAGT
Source organism: uncultured Candidatus Saccharibacteria bacterium (assembly GCA_947306315.1). Taxonomy (GTDB): domain Bacteria; phylum Patescibacteriota; class Saccharimonadia; order Saccharimonadales; family Saccharimonadaceae; genus Nanosyncoccus. The sequence goes on along the minus strand of CAMZGF010000029.1, from coordinate 9,467 downwards.
TTCGAGGACATTCATAAAGAAACTTCATAAGACGGTGATGCCGGAGCATTATTTCCATCCTGATAAACAAGTTATTATGACCCTTTCCGATGAAGCTCGCGCAAAGAGACTTGGTACCCAGGCAAAAGAACAGGGCAGAACTGGTGAAGTCTGGAAATCGCAGCCGGATGATTTTCAACATAAAGTGAATGCTGGGTATCTAAAGGTTGCGAAAGAATATGACGTTCTAACACTTGATGCAGCTGGAACAATTGAAGAAGTTTTTGAAGATTTAAAGAAGTTATTTGAATTCTAATGCATGAATCCTGGAAACCATTTTTAAAAACAGAGTTTAGTAAGCCGTATTTTGCGGAATTATCGAAGTTTTTGCACTCGGAATATGAGACGAAGACGATTTTCCCTTCGAAGACTCAGGTTTTTCGTGCTTTTTCGACTAGCTTGGACGATGTAAAGGTGGTAATATTGGGTCAAGACCCATATCACACCCCTGGTGTCGCGGATGGGCTTGCTTTCTCGATTTCTGCAAGGAATAATTATATGCCACCGAGCCTTATTAATATATATAAGGAGATTGATTCGGATTTAGGCAGACATAACAATAAGAGTGGTAATCTTTTGGCGTGGCAGAAGCAGGGGGTTTTGCTGCTTAATAATGTTTTGACGGTTGAGGCACATAAGGCTGGTTCACATCGTGGGCGGGGATGGGAAGAATTCACTGAGGCAGTGATAAAATATTTGAACTCAGAAAAGGAAAATTTAGTATTCATTCTTTGGGGGAGGGATGCGAGGAGTAAAAAGAAGTTGATTGATGAGTCGAAGCATTTGATTCTGGAGTCGGCACACCCTTCGCCGCTTTCGGCATATAATGGGTTTTTTGGCTCAAAGCCATTCTCGAAAACGAATAAATATCTCGAGGAACATGGGAAGGAAGCGATTTCATGGTAACTAATCGCTTTTGCTTGAAATAATCTGAAAATTAGGTATAATTTTTTTAATGGATAGTACTGATGAAGATATTTTAGTCGGTTTGGAACCTCAGGAACCAGACATGGATGACCTCGGTGACGAAGAGGATTTTTCGGATGAGGATCTTGAGATTACAGCTGATAATGTTGACCAATTTGCGGACGACTCTGTTAAGATGTATCTCCGTGAAATTGGTAAGATCCCGCTTCTTACACAGGAAGAGGAACAAGCGCTTGCTGTAAAAGCAGCAAAAGGCAATAAGAAGGCAAAAGATAAAATGGTTGAGGCAAATATGCGCCTCGTCGTTTCGATTGCTAAAAGATATTCTGGTAGAGGACTTGATTTTCTTGATTTGATTCAAGAGGGAAATACCGGTCTCCTTCGTGCAGTAGAGAAATTTGACCCGGAGAAGGGCTTTAAATTCTCAACTTATGCGACTTGGTGGATTCGCCAGGCAATTACACGTGCGATTGCTGACCAAGCTCGTACGATTCGTATTCCTGTTCATATGGTTGAGACGATTAATAAAGTTCTTCGTGCTTCACGTAAACTTACGGCTGAACTTAACCGCGAACCAACTATTGAAGAGATCGCAAAAGAGATGGATATGGACGTCGAGAAAGTCGACTATGTGATGCGTATTAAGCAAGATATTGCATCGCTTGATCAGTCGGTTGGTAAAGACGGCGATGACGAAGATTCTGTACTTGGTGATTTTGTTGAAGATGAGGACAGAATTTCTCCAGAAGATTCTGCCGCAAATCAGATGCTTAAAGAGCAACTTGCGGATATTATTTCAACGTTGTCAGAACGTGAGCAAAAAATTATCAAGCTTCGTTTCGGGATTGGTGGCGGTCGTCCGCATACTCTTGAGGAAGTTGGCGCGGAATTTTCAGTCACTCGTGGACGTATTCGTCAGATTGAGGCAAAAGCACTTTCGAAGCTTCGAAAGAATAAAGATACGAAGAAATTGCAAGAATATCTTCGTTAAAAGGAGGTTTTGTGAAAAGAAAAGTTTATGGAATTATAGCTGCATTAGTCGTCGCATTTAACCTTGGCGTTGGCTTTGTTGTGCCTGCTTTTGCTACTGAGACGGCATCATTCAGTGGTCGTACATATGATAGTGCTGAAGCACATCGCGATGCATGTAAAAAGTTGGGCGGTACATGGAAGACTACAGCTTATGCTAATTATACAGTTTGGGACTGTAAAAACGCTAATGCTTCCGGAAGTACCGACCAGGTTAGTAGATCAGCGATAAAATCAGCCTGTGAATCTCTTGGTGGTACATTTGAGGTGATAAGCGCAACAACTTCTACGGTATTGTGGGTGTGTAATGGCGGTACTGATCGTACGACCGTTAATAATGGTGGTAGTACTGGCACTACTAATACTAGTACAACAAATACTGGTACTACGAATACCGGTACAACAAATACTAGTACAACAAATACTGGTACAACAACAAACAATGGTGATACTTCGGGTTTAAGATTAGGGTATAAAGCTGATGGTGAAGGTGGTGATTGTGCTGGTGTTGACACTGCGATTATTAAGTGTAATAGCGGATCGGGCGGTGGTGCTTTATTTGAAGTTCTTTCGATTATTCTCAATGTTGTGACTTACGGTGTAGGTGCTGCTGCAATTATCGGCGTAATAATTACTGGCTATCAGTATATGACTGCACGTGATAACTCGGCACAGGTTGCGAAGGCAAAAAATCGTCTCCTTCAAATTGTGATTGGACTTGTGATTTGGGTATTCTTCTGGGGTATTCTCCAATTCTTGCTTCCAGGTGGTCTTTTTGGAAACGGTAGCTAGGAATAGAGGTTTTGGTGGAAGTCTCTGACATAAAAGAAAAGATTTTGAAGCTAGTTTATTCAAAAAATAAGTCGGATTTTGATGAAAAACCGAAGACTAGACGAGTTTTTGTTGTGTATAATCCGCGTTCATCTAAGGCGATACATGTCCGTGAATCAGTAATAAAACCTTTACAAGAGGTCTCGGGCGTAATGTTTGGTAAGTATGAAGTAAAGCCAACGGATGTTGATGATAACGCAGCTGAACTGGCAAAGATTCTCGAAGATGGCGATATCGTGATTACAGCTGGTGGTGATGGCACGGCAACGATTGGTCTTAATGGTTGTATGTTGTCTGGGAAAGACGTGAGATTTGCGGCTGTTCCGTTTGGTAACTTTAATGATATGGCAAGAACGCTTAATAAGGCCTCAGGACAGGAACTTTATCCGCTTGAGGCGAAAATTGATGGTGTTCATTATCGCTATGCAGCGTGTTATTTTACGATTGGGATGTTTGCAGAATCTACGGAAATTTTTGATAGTGATAAAACAAGGAAAAAGTTACAAAAGGGGAATAAGAAAATATCTTTTTCGATTTGGACACTAATGAAATGGTTTTTCAAAAACAAAAAGCGGGTTTTTATTCCGTCATTTAAGATTGATTCGACGATCAAAATTTATGATAAGAATGGAGTTTTCCAGAATCGTGTTAAGTCGTTAGATGAAGCTGAAACGAAGGGCGTATCAGATTATTTGGCAGTAAATGGCCTTACGGTTGCAAAGATGATGAAGGGTGGGAAGAATTATTATTCACATAAAACAGACTTTTTATCAACAACGAAGAAGCTAAATCGTCTTTATAGGCTTGTGCCATTTATGGCGAAGAGCATTTTATGTAAAATTCCAGCGCAGGTCACAGTTGAAGATGTAATTACGTTCCCAAATTACGGTGATGTTGAAATTCAAGCAGAAGGTGAATATAAACGTTTCGAGCACATAGGGAAGATTGTAATTTCTAAATCAGAAAAATCTTTGAAAATATTGTAATTTTTTATTCCGCTTATGGTATAATAATTGTAGTATGAGTTTACTACACGGTGTGGGCGACTTCTTCGCATTGGATGTTGGAACGAATTCTATTCGTTTGATTCAGTTATCTGGTGATGCTGAAAGGGGTTGGGCTCTAGAGAAATATGCTTATGTGCCGATTGATCCAAAAATTGCTTTGGATAATTCTACTATTGGTAAGAGAAAATTGGCTGAGACTATTTTGGGTGCAAAAGAGCAGGCCGGTATTACAACAAAGAACGTTGCACTTGGTCTTCCAGCTAGAAAGACTTATACTTCAATCGTTGAAGTTCCAAATGCTCCTAAGAAGGACATTGGAAAGACGATTCGTTATGAAGCTGATCAATATATCCCGATGGCAGTCGAAGAAGCAAAGGTTGACTTTGCTGTTCTTGGTGTTTCACCAAATGACTCGCTTAAAGCAGAGATTTTGATTTCATCAACTGCAAAAGAGTATGCAGAAGAGAGAATGGAAGAGATTGAGAGTCTCGGTCTTAATGTAATCGCGCAGGAACCAGAGCCAATCGCTATGACCCGCGCACTTGCTCCAATTGGTATGACTGATGGTAGGATGCTGATTGATTTAGGTGAAAAATCAACGGATTTGGTTGTGATTTATCAGGGTGCGCCAAGGCTCGTGCGTTCAATTCCTGGTGGTTTATCTCTCTTTGTAGAGACAGTTTCAGATACTTTAAATGTTCGTGAAGACCAAGCAAGGCAATTTATCCTTAAATTCGGTCTTGCGCAGGATAAACTTGATGGACAAGTATTCAAGGCGCTTGATGCATCACTTGAAACGTTCGCAATGGAGCTTTCAAAATCCGTTCGCTTCTTCCAGACAAAGTATGTTGGAGCACAGGTTGGCGGAATTATTCTTTCTGGCTTCGCTGGCGTGATTCCATTTATTGCAGAGTACATGGAAGTTAAGACTAATATCCCAACGATCCAGGGCAACCCATGGCAGTACGTTCGTGTTACGCCTGAGCAACAACATGCATTGCTTCCAGTAGCTTCGGAATTTGCAGTTGCAATTGGGCTTGCAGAGAGGAGCAACGAATAATGGCAAAGAAATTTGATTTTTCAACTATGCATTTATCGGATATCCCGAAGTTTATTGTTGCACTTTTTAAAGGCGAGCTTGGCGAAGATGAAGAGATGATGAAAGGCCAGACTGGTTTTTATGAAATCAATCTTGTCCCAGACATTAAGACTGATATGATTAAGAACCAGAAGATGCGTAATCTCGTATTCTTTATCTGTATTGTTACTTCGGTTGTTTCAGTTTCAACTGCGCTTATTCTCGGTTCAATCAAAGGTGCGCAGGATATTACTATGGCAGGCCAGGATGCTCATATGAAGAATCTTTCGGATAAGATTAAATCATATGAAGAGCTTCCAGAATTCTTAACAATTCAGAACCAGCTTCGCGGTATTTCAGAGATTGAAGATAACCAAAAGGTGCTTTCTCGCGCAATTATCTTCCTTGCAGCACTTCGCGATTTAGGTGAAGATGAAGTGAAAGTTTCTGAGCTCTCAGTTGATTTAACCACCTCGACACTTTCATTTGATGCGCAGGCCGATGCAAAGAAAGATAATATCGACTATCGTGTACTTGAGGCCTTCATCAAGAGAACAAATATGATGACGTTTGATTATGGTCGTTATGTTGACTCGACTGGAAATGAAATTCCTTCACGCTGTATCGAAGAATACGATAAAAACAACGTGATGCTTCAAGAGAGTGGCAGCCTTTATGCAATCTGGCATCGTGGCGAGAAGGGTTGTGATCCAACTCGTGATGATTATGCAATGAATGAAAATGGTACAATTACTTCTTCGACGATAAATGTTGACCTTGAGGCGGCAAAGATGGTTAATGGTACATCAGATGTTGCAAAGGTGAAGACTGAGGAAGAAAAGAAGGAAGAAACAAAGAAGACGACAATTGAATATATTCCAAGCGAGAAGGTTTATCGTACTCCACAATTCACATCATGGTACAAGAAAGAACCAGTTCGTACAATTGAGGATGGAATTGATGATGCAATTCCAGAACCACCTGATGAAGGCACAGTCTATAACGTCACGAATTACAAATATACTCCAGAAATGGATGAAAATGGTGCAATTAGCGGAATCCCGCATTTCGAAAGTAAATGTATCACCTATACTGGTCGCTTGACGGTAGATGAGAGCACCGGAGAAGAGAACATGAAGTGGTCGGCAGAGAATGTTTGTATGCTAGTTCCAGATGGAATTACGGTTACAGAATCCGCAAACGGTCGCGATCAGGACGATAGATTAGTTCTTCGCTTCTCGGCTGTAATTCAACTTAATGCAGACGCATTCGCCTTCAGGAACAAACATGTGATGGCAATTGGTCCAAATGGACAGAATGTGACAGATTCGTATGTTCAGCTTGAAAAGATCTTTGACGCTCCAGCAACAGCATGTAAAATTGGCGATACAGAATGTAATAATACTCCGACGAGTGGGACGGGAGAATAACAATGGCAGAAGCAGCAATTGGAAAGAGAATTAAAATCAACAAGATCCAGCAGCAGATGATGCTTGCTGTGCTTGGTGCATCGCTTGTGCTTGGCGTTTCGATTGTGTTTGCAGTGTTCTTTATTAAGTATATTAGTTTTAATACGAAGATCATTAACGAGAAAGATCAGTCGATTTCGAATTATTATACAACGATAAAGAATGTTGGTATTTGTATTCCAAAGAATAATAGTGGTAAGTTTTCAGATGCAGACTTGAAGTCTTGTGATCCAAACGCGATTGACGTTGCAAGTATTCCAGGAACACTTCGCTATAATGTGATGATTAATATGGCGGAAGATCCAAATCTCGAGTCGGTTGCGCGTGATAGCCAGAGATTGTGCTATGATAAAGATGGAAAAAAGATTGATTTCGCAAAGCTTTATCGCCAAGCAGAATCTGATGAAGAGCGTTCAACTCAGCTTGGAATGTTAAAGCTTTGTTCATCACTTCGTGTGATTCCGGATGCACTTCCTGCATCTCAGAACGAGGCAGCTTTATTGTCTTCGATGAACCAGATTTTCCTTCTTACTGGTGTTGAACCAGATTCACTTGCGCCAAACAGCTCTGGTGAAGTTTCTCCAGTCGCTGGAATCGAAGTAATTCCAGTATCGGTAGCATATGAAGACAACGTATATAATACTACGAAGCTTCTTCAAAATCTTGAGAAGTCAATTCGTGCATTTAGTTTCCGTACAGCAACAATCACTTGGAAGCAGGATTCTGATAACGAGAATGCAGCAGATGCGCCAAGTAAGCTCGAACTTTCTGCGCAAGCATTGGCGTTCTATACAAAACAGATTACTGCTACTGAAACAACCAAGACTATTTATGCAACGAAAGAGGCAAAGAAAACTGGTGGCACGTCTGGAATCAAATCTATTGATGATATTGTAGATGAAAAAATGGGGAATAGCAAGAAATGAAACAATCGGATCTCTTTTCAATAATTATTATTGCAACAATCGGAACGCTTGCATCATTTTTCATTGTTAACTCATTTTTAGGCGATCCAAACTTGAAATCTGAGAATATTAAGACAGTCGACGCAATTACAGCTGAACTTGTTAAACCGGACTCAGAATTATTCAACCCTGCTTCGATTAACCCAACAGTTGAAGTCTTCGTAGGTGATTGTGAAGACGCAGATAGAAACGGTATTTTGTCGCGTGAAGAATTGATTATGTGTGGCAAGATTACAGAAGAAGATGATCAGGTTAAGGACAAAAACTTATTTGTGTGTGCTGACGGAAGCTTTACTGATGACCTCAATAAGTGCCCAGAGAATGCTGTAGAAGAAGCAGGAGGCCAGTAATGGCTCTTCTTACGAAAGAGTTACAAGAGCAGGTTGTAAAGCTACTCGTCTCAGAGGGCTTAGTTTCTGCTGAACAAGTTCAGGCTGCACAAGAGGAAGTATTAAGAACACGTCAACCAATTTTGGCGCTTCTTACATCTAAGAAGATCACGGATGATGAAACGGTTTCTCACGCTACAGCGGTAGTGATGAAAGTACCATATGTAAATCTTGATCATGTTCGTATGGACCAAGAAATCTTAACATTAATTCCACACGAAGTTGCGGAACGTTCGATGGTTGTTCCTCTTGGCGAGAAAAATGGTTCACTATATGTTGCAATGCTTGATGCTCAGAATGTCCAATCGACTGATTATCTTTCGACGCTCGTTCAAAAGCCGATTCGTACAGTTATGGCGAGTGAGGTTGGGCTAAGAGCAGCTCTTTCTCAATACACTGGCGATTTCTCGGCTGTTCAGAATGCTGTTAAATCGACAAATGAAGAGATTGAACAGAAAAAAGCAAGTGCGGACGTAAAAACAATAACACAGGATTCACCAATTTCAAAAGCGCTTGCTACAATTCTTGATTATGCAGCACGCTCAAAGGCATCCGATATCCATATCGAGCCGCTCGAGGATTCATTGATAATCCGTTGTCGTGTTGATGGCGTCCTAAGAAAAGTAATGGAGCTTCCAAAGACAATCGAGCCGGCACTAGTTTCGCGTATTAAAATTTTGTCAAATTTGAAGATTGATGAACACCGTATTCCGCAGGATGGCCAGTTTACGGTTGCAGTAGCGGGGAAGGAAGTTGATCTTCGTATCTCGATTTCTCCAGTTGTTTGGGGAGAGCAGGTTGTGATTCGTATTCTTGATAAATCTGGTACGGCACTTGATATTGAGACAATGGGTATGGCTGGACATGCTTTGAAGATGGTTGAGAGAGGTATTTCAAGACCAAACGGCATGATTCTAACGTCTGGTCCTACTGGCTCAGGTAAGTCAACAACTCTTTATGCGCTTATTAGGAAAATTTTCGATGAGAAAATAAATATTGTGACACTTGAGGATCCGGTTGAGTATAAAATGGATGGTATTAACCAGATTCAGGTGAATGTAGACGCTGGTTTGACGTTTGCGACTGGTCTTCGTTCAATTCTTCGTCAGGATCCTGACGCAGTGATGGTCGGTGAGATTCGTGACTCAGAGACAGCAAACCTCGCAGTTCAGGCTGCGCTTACTGGCCACCTTGTGCTTTCGACCCTTCATACGAATTCGGCTGCTGGTATTTTGCCACGTCTGCTTGATATGGGTATTGAACCATTCCTTCTTGCTTCAACACTTAATACTGTTATTGGCCAGCGTTTGGTGCGCCGTGTGGCTGAGAAGAGGGAAGCATATGCTTCAACTGATATTGAAACAAAACAGATAAATGATCTTATTGGCGAGATGCTACCACAGAGCCAGCAGCAGGTTGCGATGGTGTCAGATGATTTGGGCTACCCAGGACTTCCAGTATATAATCCAAATGGTTATACGCTGGTTAAGGGTGTTGAGGATCGTGATACCCCGGGCGGTTATAAGGGGCGAATTGGCCTTTATGAGACGATTGAAGTCGATGACGATATTCAGAAGCTAGTGGTTTCTCATGCGACATCGAGCGAAATTATGAAGGTCGCGAAACTCAAAGGAACGCTAACGATGCGTCAGGATGGTATGCTTAAAGCTCTATCTGGAACAACAACAATTTCTGAGGTTAATCGTGTGGCGTCTGACCTTGCGTAGGGATAA
>CAMZGF010000028.1 GCA_947306315.1 uncultured Candidatus Saccharibacteria bacterium | reverse complement strand
GGCATGCTTCTTCATATGCTCGTGTACCATCGACATAGCACTTCGCAATCGTTTCAATGTTAGAAGTATCTTCACTGTTCTTTATTACAGCATAAAGAGTTTTTGCGACGTGTAAGCCGACGTCACCACCAAAGTTTGCACGAATGATTTTTCCGCCTGCGAATTCAACAATTCTCGAAATTGAATCACCAACCATTGATGTATAAAGATGACCGACATGAAGAACTTTAAATGGATTTGGATCTGAAAATTCGCAAATTACAGTTTGCCCAGAATATTCATCGTGTGATATAGATTCGGTAAATTTCGAGCCAAAATCAGCAATTTTTGCTTTAAAATATTCATCTGAAGACTTAAAATTCAAGAAACCAGGCCCAGCTATTTCAATATTGTAGCCAGAATTAGACATTTTTTCGATAATCTCATCCGCAACCTCACGAGGTTTTTTATTAATCTGCTTACAGATTTGCATTGCCACATTTGTTGAATAGTCTGCATCAAAATTCTTTGGGGCTTCCGTAACATTTGGCTCAACATCAATCCCATATAGCTCGGAAATTGCGTTCTTAAGTCTATCTTTTATGTCTTCCATATCTATAATTATACAACAAAAACCGCCTCAGATAAAGCTGAAGCGGTAATGTATTTTAAAGCGACTTAACAAACTCTACAAAGAGCGGATGAACCGTCAAAGGACGAGATTTGAATTCCGGATGCGATTGAGTCGCTACAAAGAATTTCTTATCTGGAGCCTCGACAAATTCGACAAGTTTTCCATCAGGAGACGTACCTGAAACGATGACACCGCCTTTCTCAATATCTTTGAGGAATTTCTGGTTGACTTCATAGCGATGACGATGGCGTTCAATCGTCTTTACCGTACCATCTTTAAGATAGCTTCCCCACCATCCTTCCGTACCGGAAACCTTACCAGAAGCAAGTGAATCAATCGCCTTACGATAAATCTCTGCTGTCTTTGTCTTTGCTTTAAGAACTGCTGGATAATCGCCAAGACGCATCGTACCACCAGTAGACTCCTTACCTTTCTGCCCCTCCATAATATAAACAACATTTTCTTTAGTCTTTGGATCAAATTCTTCAGAGTTTGCCTTCTTTAAGCCTGCACGGCGAGCAGCCGCAACGCATGCCATTTGAAGACCAAGACAGAGCCCAAGATACGGTTTGTCGTTTTCGAGAGCATAAGTTGCCGCAGCAATCTTTCCTTCGGTACCACGAACGCCAAAGCCACCAGGCACAACAAGCCCATCAACTTCATCGAGCTGTTTTTTCGTTTTTTCATCACCGTCACCGAGTTTTTCAGCATTAATCCATTCGATTTCAACATTTACTTCCGCCCAAGCAGCAGCCGCCTTCAAAGCCTCTGTGACACAGATATATGTGTCTTCATTGCCAACATATTTTGCAACAAGACCAACCTTGACTGATTTATCATATATCTTTGAGCGACGTTTCGAGAAGTCTTCCCACCTACTCATATCAGGCTTGCTTTCATCATTTACAAAATCATTCAATATTGAAAGTACACCAGAGCCAAGTACATTAAATGGGACATCATAAACTGAATCAATATCAGGCAAATTCACTACTGCGTCTTCAGAAATACCCGCAAATCTTGCAACTTTCTCGCAAATCTCACGGTCAGCAGGTTTCTCTGTTCTGAGACAAACAATGTCAGGAATAATACCAAAACCACGAAGGTCTTTAAGTGCATTCTGTGCCGGCTTAGTCTTAAGTTCCTTTGATGTATTAATCCAAGGAACGTAGACAACATCGACATAGAGACAGTTTCTTCTTCCAACGCGGTTTGCGAAAAGACGGATTGCCTCAATAAATGCTAAGCCTTCGTAGTCACCAACAGTACCACCAATCTCAACAATATGAATATCAGAATCCTTCGATGCTTTTTCAATTCTTTCCTGAACAATATTTGTAAAATGTGGGATAAGTTGAACGGTTTTCCCACCAAATCCACCAGCACGTTCTTTTTCAATCAATTCTTTAAAGACAGAACCAGAGAGTGTAACAGAGTATTTTGTTGTTTCAAAATCGAGAAATCTTTCGTAGTGGCCAAGATCAAGATCAGTCTCAACCCCATCATGCGTCACATAACATTCACCGTGTTCGACTGGGTTTAAAAGACCTGCGTCCACATTAAGATATGGATCGCATTTCTGCATTGTCACCTTATAACCCTTCGCTTTTAAGATTGCACCCATCGAAGCCGCCGTAATTCCCTTACCGACCCCAGATAAGACACCTCCTGTTACAAAGATATATTTACATTTTTTATTTTTGCCATTACTGACCATTGGGCTACCTCTCTCCTTCCGCCCACACTCTGTTTAAATTGATAAATAAAACCTCTAGTTTGCTTTTATTTTACCACATTAAAACGATTTTGGTTATTTTTTCCAGCCAAAAACATGCAAAAATCTTTGGATAAAACTTGGCTCTCGAGAAAACTCTGGAACATCAAGCGTAACCTCATATTCATTTTCACCAATTTTAATAAAAAGCTTATCCGAAACAATCTCAATACTATTCTCTGCTCCGGCATAGTTTACGTCCGAAAAATTCTCACTCGCCTTCAGAGAAATTCTTCCAGACCACCAAGAATCATAATATCCAACTTCATCTCCACGCTTTACTATACTAATATCAACAAGTTGCTTCTGAAGACCCTTCACAATTGCCAGATTCTCATCAAACGAATCGCTTCTCGTTTCCGAACCAAGTAATGAAACTGTATAAATATGCTTTTCAGTCCTATATGCAGTCACAATACAGTAACCACTCGGATCGCCGATATATCCAGTTTTCACTCCTACAATTCGTGATTTTCCGAGCAATTTGTTCGTGTTGACTAACTTTCCCGCTACCGGAACCTCCGCCGTCTCAAGCCCAACAATCTCAGCAAGCACCGGATTCAACATAACACGATAGCCAATCCTCGCAAGGTCTGCTGCCGTCGATGTCGTCCCCTCATCATACCCACTTGCATCCTTTGAGCCAATCGTAGTATTCTCAAAGCCCCAGTCCTTCAAAGTCTGATTCGCGTACTTTTGGTACTCGGAAATCGAGCCAAAGGCCCACATCGCCAGACTGTCAGCCATATTATTAGACGAAACCAACATCGTCGACACCAGTGCATCATACTCCGATATCTTTTCGCCAATCTTCACCTGCGAATTTGAACCGTCATGCATAAGATACCAACCATATTTATCGTACATTTCCTTAGTAATTACAATATCTTCGCCTATCTCACCATGCTTAAATGGCTTCTTCTCCATAATCATAAGGGCCAAAATCATCTTCGCCGTCGAAGCTGTTGGCTGTACTTTTTTCTCGTCTTTTCCGACAATTACATCCCCATCAATCGCTCCAGCCCATTTTACGCCAGAAACACCTTCGCCAATTGATTCAAGCGAAACCCCTTCAGGCAAAATCGCCGTCGCAACAAGCGATAAATCCGCCTCCATCGTAGCCATTCTAAAGCCAATAAGAGCGATAATTGCCACAAAAAGAGTGAGTGCAACTTTGCTAATCGAAGCTCTACTCGCACTTGCCATTCTTAAGATCTTTCACCTTCCCAATTTGTTTCAAATAATGTTCAAGAGAATCATATTTCCCATCATTATACTTTCCTGTTGCAATTTCTGTCGCCGCTTCAATTCCAACGTATCTGAAATGCCATGTCTCATAAAGACCAGTTGAGCCATTCTCATCAACATTAATTGGCTCACTCATCGGCCCACCTGCCCAAGCCGCCGGGAATCTATCAATAAAACCATATTTATATGAATTCTCGCGAAGCCATTGCCATTCTTTATGACTATTATAATAATCTGCATTAAGCTCCGTACCATATTTCGGATCTATCAAGTCACATGTTAATCCAGTATGATGATCACTTGTGCCAGTAGCTGCACAAAGTCTTCCACACTTCGTGCCAACCTTTCTAAAACAACTTCTTGTCACCATTGCGTGTCCAGGATTATACTCCTCATACGCCTTCAACATATCGTTAAGATGCTTCGCCGCCTCCGCATCCATCAGATTGTCGCCATTATTTTTATTCCCCTCCTGAATTCCGTAAGTCTTCGAAACGGAAATAAGTTGTTTCTTTCGATTTGCAATCCAACTTGTTGTAACCTTAAAATTTGGGTTAATTAACATCAAATTGCCAAATCCTGTTGCGCAGTTTGAATTGTCTATTACCACAGCAGATTTCTTCTCTTCTTCCCTTACTTCCTTAGAATTGGCTTCCTCATCAAATAAAGCCGTCTCAACTTCCGGTCGATTACTTACCTCGTCGTGAGCTTTTTTATCAGATACAATTATCAAGCCCAGCACTGAAACAGCAAAAATCAAAATCAGAATCAAAACTCCGATGATAATTTTTAAACGCTTTTGCTCAGGCGTTTTTTGCATAATTAGTTGCCTTGATTTTGTGAATAATATAGAACAGAATACTGTCTATATAAAATATCAAATTCTTCTATTGTCTTCTTGTATTCTTCACTCACTTCAACTGGATAGATAATGAACTTGAGTGGTGAGTTAGTTCCACCACAAATCTCGCGAGTATCGCCATATGCAAGCTCGCCAGGAATATCAATCTCACGAACGCCACCAATTTTCATACCAAGAATTCCTTCTTCCCAACCAGCAACGAACGATGATTCGTTTGGCGTATATTGAATAGGAGCAACGAGTGCCGATGGGTTTGAGTATGTATCGAAAGATGAATCAAATACACTCTCATCAGCGCACCAACCGATATAATATGCGAAATATTCAGTATCAGCAGTGATTTCCTTGCCTTTTCCTACTACAATATCTTTTGTCTTTAGGCCTGCGTTATTAACAGCTTGCGCATTGTATGACTTAACATTTGAACGATATTTCTTAAAGGTTGAGAAATATTTTTCGGATAATATATCAGTAAGAGCTTCAGCTTCTTCTCTTTTTGCATCAAGCTCCTTCTCAACTTTCGCAAGTTCTTCTGAAGCAACATTACTCGCATTCTTCTTATTTTCACTTGAAACAATAATAAGAGTATAAACTGCAAAGGTTGAGAAAAGCATCAAAAATGCAATTATTCCAACAATAATTCTAACTCTCCAAGTCGTCTTTAACTGATTCTTATCCATATTACCTCCTTAAACTGTTTTTATACTGTTTCTGCACCCAACTCAGATGTTTTTGCTTCAATTCTACTCATTATACCAGAGATTTCATCTGTATCGAGCGTCTTTTCTGTACTTGCAAATGAAATATGGAACGAGATATTCTTTGAGGTTTTATCATCACCTTGATAGATTGAAACTGGTTCAACATTATATACAAAACCCGCTTCACCATCTAGTATTTCTTTAATTGAAGATTCAAACCTACCATATTCAGTATCACTTGCAACTTTAATTGTCATATCACGTTCAACGAATGGGAATTTCGAAAGTTTAAGATTCACATGAACGTTGCGTGAAATTTTTACAATCTCATCGAGATTTAGCTCGAAACCAGCAGCTGCTTTTACCTTAAAGTTTTTAAGAATGCGAGGTTTAATCTCACCAACTACACCAACGGTCTCACCATTGAGTGTTACCTTAGCTGAACGGACTCTCTCGAAGTATGGGAATTCTGAGACATTATTTTGTTCAAGCTTGAATTCAACATGAAGCATCTTGCCCATCTCAAGAAGAAGCATCTTAGCCATGTAGAAATCACCAGTAGAAATCAAAGCAACGTGATTCTCAATTTCCGGAACTTGTTCCTCTGTTAAACCGAGAGTTTTATTTGTAACTTGGTTGAACTCATAGAGAGCGAACTCCTTATGGCCAGCACGAATATTCTCATACATCTTATCGAGAAGACTTGGAGTAATAGACTGGCGGAAGCACTGAAGCTCTGGTGAAATTGAGTTTACAATTTCATAAGAATTGCTGAAGTCTTCCCCAACCTTCTCTTGAAGGTCTTTTGAAACGAATGAATAAGTAAGGACCTCATTTGCGTTCAATCTATCTGAAAGAATATTGCGAAGCTCACGCTTAAGCTCGAACATTGGGTTCTTATCAGCGCCGATGAATGGGCGAAGTGGAAGGCTGTGTGGAATATTGTCATATCCGCGGAGACGACCAACTTCCTCAATTACATCTTCCTTAATATGAATATCAGTTCTCCAAATTGGAGCTACAACATTAAAGTATTCTTCCTTATCTTCAACGATAAAGTTAACATTTGTAAGAGTATCAATGATTTCTTTGGTCGTATATTTTGTACCAAGAAGATTATTAATCTCTTCTTTTGTAATCTTAATAATATCGTTTCCGATAGAACCGCTGAACTCATCACAATATTCAATGATCTCATCTTTGCTCTTAAGAAGCATTGAAGTACATTTTGCAATTGCTGCGATAGTACCGCTAGCTGGTTGGCCCTTAGTGAAGCGAGTAATTGCCTCGGAGAAAATACCGTGAGCCATTTGCATCTTACGTTCGTTATAAAGGCTGAAAGTTGCAGATTCAAGAATAACTTTCTTTGTATTATCATCAATTTCAGTTGACTGACCGCCCATCGCACCAGCGAGCGCAACAGGAGTTTCGTTTGAACAAATTACAATGTCATCACCTTCGACGAGTTCAATTTCCTTGCCATCGAGAAGAACGAGTTTCTCGCCCTTCTTTGCAGCACGAACAACGATCTTTGGGGTTTCGGTTCCGCCAACTGCGACGAACTTGTCGTAGTCGAAAGCGTGAAGTGGTTGTGAGGTCATAAGCATTGTGATATTTGTTGCATCAACAATCTTAGAGACCTTTCTCATACCTGCCTTTGCGAGGAATACATCATCCAAAGTTAAGTATTCGTTTGCCTCAAGCGCAGATGAAAGACCAGCATTCTCAACATTAAAGACTGCAACAGAATATCTCTTACAGAGATTCTCGTCCTCAATTTTAACCTCGATGTTTCCCTTTTTGCCTTCAGTATTAATCCAGTCAGGAGCGACAGTTGAATATTCTGGTTCATTAAACTTAACCCCAAGAATACCTGCAACTTCGCGAGCAAAACCAATAAGGCCAAAAGTATCTGGACGATGTGTAAGTGACTTATTCTCAATATCCAAAATAACGTCATTAAGATCAAACTTCTCTGCGAAATCATCGCCAGCCTTAGCGAAGTTAGGATCAATTTCAACAATTCCAGAATGGTCATCGCCTAAGTCGATTTCATCGAGGCCAGCAAGCATACCGTTCGACTCATAGCCACGCAGTTTGCGAACAGAGAGTTCAAAGTTCTCTCCTCCGTAAGTCTGAGGAACAATACAACCTGGTTGAAGCCAAACTGCAAGCATTCCCTCATGAACATTTGGCGCACCACAAACAACCTGGATATTCGAACCAGTTCCAGCGTCAATCTGACAAAGGTGAAGATGTGTTTCAGGAATAGCTTCGCATGAAACAACCTTTACAATCTTAATTCCCTTATATTTTTTCGATAAATCAATCGTTCCTTCAACCTCAACGAGGCGTGAGCCGATAAGCTTAACTAGCCAATCAGTATCAACATCAGAAGGAATCTGAACAAGTTTTTTAATCTCATTTAAACTAACTAACATTAGAACTCCTCCAAGAAATCAAGTTTACCACTTTCGAAGTAACGGACATCATTAAGCATATATTTCATCATTACGAGACGGTCGATACCACCACCCCAAGCAAAGCCTTTGTATTTTTCAGGATCAATACCTGCTGCTTTAAGAACATTTGGATGAATCATGCCACAACCGAGAAGTTCGAGCCAACCATCACCTTTACCACCGAGGCTCTTTGGTTTCTCAACGAGAAGCTCGAATGATGGTTCGGTGAATGGGAAGTAACCTGGCTGAGTCTTAACTCTAAGAGTCTGGCCATAGTAAGTTTCAAAGAAGTTCTTAAAGATGCCGAGAAGTTCGCCCATGTTTGCTTTTTCTGCAACATAGACACCCTCACACTGATAGAATGTGTGTTCGTGAGTTGGGTCAACATCCTCGTTACGGAACACGCGGCCAGGAATAACAACTGCGATTTGTCCGCCATTTTCGAGGCGATCTTTATAGGTAGTAAGTGCACGGTTCTGCATTGCTGAAGTATGTGCGATTGGGATATAACCTTCTGAGGTTCTAAAAGTATCATAGCCATCACGAGCTGGGTGACCTTTAGAGAAGTTAAGTGAATCAAACATATGGAATTCATCATCAAGCTGACGAGGCTCCATCACATTAAAGCCCATTGCCTGATAAATATCGACAACATGGTCAAGCTCAGTCATAAGAGGATGTTTCGAGCCCTTCTTAAATGTAAGAATCTCAGCATTAAAACCGCAAGGTGCAGTAATGTCGAGTGGCTCGACTTCTGCGTCCTCAAAAGCTTCCTCTGCCGCCTTGATTTTATCAAGGATAGCTTGCTTCTTATTGTTCATTTCTACACCAAAAGCTTTCCTCTCCTCGACCGGAATGGTTTTGATTTTGGCATATTCCTTATTGAGCTCTTTGAGCTCTTCTTTTAACTTCTCAATTTCCATTAGTTCTATTATACCCCTCTTATCTTAAAATGACAACAAAACCTTCAAAATCCTAACCTTCCTATGATATACTAAGAACAAGATAATAAACGGAGGAATTCCCATGGCAGAAGATACAAAACCAAACAAAAAAGGACTAATTGCTGGAATTATTGCAGCAGCCGCAGTCATTATCGTTATTGTTTGCATTTTCTGTTTCGGCAAGAACAATGTTGTCGGTAAATATGACCTCTCTGCATACATCCAGAATGGTGAAGAATCAACTCAAGCAGTTGAACTCTTAAAAGCTCTCGGCGGCTCATATACAGTTGAATTTAAGAACGACAAAACCGGTGTTATCGAATTCAAAGCTGGTGAAGATAATAAATATATCGAATTTAAATGGGATAACGGTAAAATCACCATCGAAAGTGATGACGAAAAAGAAGAATCTGAGTATAAACTAGATGGTGACTCCGTTACAATCACCCTTGATGGTGCAGGCATGAAATTCACTCGCACAAAATAATGCAGAAATAGATTATGGGCATCGATCTTAAAACGTTTTATTTCTCCCTTATCACAATTGCAATAATTGTTATTCTTGGGTATATCCTCGGGAAACTCCATTTTATTGGCAAAGACACAAATCGTGACGTTGTAAATCTTCTCCTATCCGTATTTATGCCAGCCGCACTTCTTAGCGCCTTCCCTTCTACATATTCAAAGGATTCACTCTCTCTCTTCTCTCAAGGATTTATCAGTGGTTTCCTAGTCATGCTTGTCATGATTCTGGTTTCCCGTATCCTCTTTAGTAAACATATTTTTAAAGGTGAACTCGGGTACGAGGCAAAGTTTGCTTTCATTTTCAACAACGCGACTTTCCTCGGATATCCGTTAATCAGCACTGCATTTGGCCAAGCCGGGATAATTCCTTACTGTGGTTTTATTGTCGCATTTAACATCGCACTTTTCTCTTATGGCGTATGGCTTTTCGAACGAAAAATCACTCCAAAATTTTTCAAGGAACTCATCCTAAATCCAAACATCATTGCCGTCGCTCTTGGCGCAGTGCTCTTCCTTACTCAAATCGAGTTACCAGACCCCATAAGAAACGCCGTTTCATATGTCGCCTCCGCAACAACCCCACTCAGCCTCATATGTATTGGCTACATGCTTTCGCGCGCTCACTTAAAAGCTGTTCTAAAAAAATGGCGCCTCGCAATTATTGCCATACTCCAGCTTGTGCTTGCACCAGTTATAACATATCTCATTACTTCCGCACTCCGTTTTCCTACTGAGGTTGTCTTGATTTGTACTCTTATCCAAGCCCTCCCAACTGCAACTTCTCTTGGATTATTTGCAGAAAAATATGGCGGAAATCAAAGCGAGAGCTCCGAGCTTGTCGTTATTTCAACTTTGCTCTCGGCAATTTCACTCCCTATTATCGTACTAATTTTCTTTGGATAAAAAAATGACAATGAGTACGAAAGAATATCGCGATTTTATCTTAGAACAACTGTCGGAAGCGCCGAATATTACCT
>CAMZGF010000027.1 GCA_947306315.1 uncultured Candidatus Saccharibacteria bacterium | reverse complement strand
TCAATATTGCTCTTTCTGTACATCAATACGATAACGATGTTAAAGCGCAAACCGTAAAAGATAACATGAGCCTTCTAGCGAAGCAAGGCTGGTGGATGTCGCAAGCGCCTTTAGGTCTTAAACTTAAACATGTCCTCATCGACGGGATTACAACCAAAGACGGAAAGAAAAAGTATCACAATACGCTTGAAATTGATCATACCGATAATATAGGCGATAATATAAGATACTTGCTCAATCGTTTTCTGAAGGCGATATAAACATAGCCGATCTCGTAAGGCTAGCCCAGAAAATGGGGGTTAAATCCAAGAATGGTAAACTAATTAAGTTTACAACACTAAACGGTATTCTTTTGCAATCCGTATATGCTGGATATAACTCTTCTCCTAGATTATTAGACGGCGAAACGGTAAAGATTAAAGATTTTGACGGGCTAATTTCATTAGAAACTTTTAATAAAAATCAAAAGATTATTAAAGGAGACATGCGCGAACTGACGCCTAGCGATGACGAATTATATCCATTGAAGCATACACTTATCTGCTCAAAGTGCGGAAAGCCAATTCGCGCAAGCGCACCAAGAACCGGAAGCGGTAAAAAATCACCGCGCTACCATTGTTGTGAGAAAGGCCACGGTTCTATCGGGGTTGCTGAAATGCATCAACTATTTGTGGATTATATTAGGGAGATAACGCCAAATGACGGTACGATTAAGCTATTTAAAGAAATAGTAAAACGGACGGCCGCTAAAAAATTAGGCGATACAAATAAAGAATTAAGCAAGTGTCGAGTAGAAATAACAAATATCGACTCTAAGCTAAATAGCGCTTTAGACGCCCTCCTAGAAGGTAAAATAGATCAAAAGGAGAAGGCACGATATACTGATGCCTTAATGATAAAGCGCAACGAGCTAGATCAGAAGATCCTAGAACTAGAAAAGACTCAGCGCATCAGCGAGTCTACCATTGAATATGTATGTAATTTCATCGCAAAACCAGCTAAATTATGGCTGGATTCCGACCTTGAATCTCGTCAAGCGTTCCAAACTACCATGTTTCCAAACGGGTTACACTTTGATGTAAAGGAACGAAAATTTGGAACGGATGACCTAAGCCCACTTTACTCTGTTATTTGCAACAAAAAAGAGTCCGATTCAGACTCTAATTCCAGTATGGTAGGGCAGGTTGGAATCGAACCAGCATTGTATCCTTAGAGGGGATATGTCCTATCCGTTGAACGACTGCCCCATATGTGTACGTGTTTTACTAAAAAACGAGCATCTCTGCTCGGTTTTCGTAGTCGTGGTGATCTCGGCGGGAGTCGAACCCGCGTTGACGGGATGAAAACCCGTTGTACTAACCGTTATACTACGAGACCGGCTATAACACGTGTTTATATTATAGCAAATAATCTAGATATTTCAAGAGGTAAAAAACACCCTCGAAAGGGTGCTTTTTGTTGGGTTTATTTTGCAATACAGCGGACGGCGCGGGCGATTCCTCCACCTCCTAGAATTGCATCGCCATCTACCAAGTAACTAGGATAGTCTTCTGCAACAGAAACACCGGTGACGCTATAACCCAGGAAGTTTCCGGTAATGAACATACTAGATGTCAGAACGTATGATGTAAGTAAGCCGCCCCTATCACCATCGTATGCGACAAAGCCGCTTTTTACGACGTTGGTAGGGAATTTGAACCAGTTTTCGTAACTTTTATATCCTGTTGCTGAAGTTTGGGTTGCATATATTGATTGGAGTGTAATAAAATCGCCATTTTTAAGTCCAGTCGGCAATTTCCAGCCTTTTGGACAAATATCTCCAGAATAGGTTTTTCCAAGATCATCGTCGTATGTTGGGTAGCCGGCATTGGCAGTGCGGAAGCCATAATATGCGCCATATGAATACCAAGAGTTGGCTATTGGTCCAGAACCGTAATATATCAAACCATTATTTGAATCTCTTTGCTGTTGATAATCTTGGCTTGTGCTATTTCTGTAAAGATTATGAGCAGAAAAGCCGTATTTGTTAAAGCATGCGCGAGAAGCAGCACTCCAAGGGTTGGTATTGCTTGTTTGACAGTCGATATTAAGAGTTTTCTTGCTACTTCCCTTGTATGCGTTAATACTAGTTAAGAAGCTTGAGCTTGGATTATTAGTATTGTCTACTGTGATACTTGTGTTAGGGTCGGTGAGATCAAGGCGCATATTTTCAGCCATCCACCAGTTACCGTCGGCAAGCTTAGCGATCATGTATACGTTACCGTCGCGAGTGTCTTCAAGTGCAACAACTTTCTCATTTGGATGTGCTGATTCAAAAGCTGACTTGTCGAAGTTTTGGAAAGTATATTCAGTGCTCTTTGGGATCCAGACTGCATACACCGTGATGGTTCTATCGCTGTTTGCCAGGTTGGCAAGAGGTCTATCAAGAGTAATAGTCTCATTTGGACCATATATCTTAGGAGCGTTTGTGGTGTTATAAATCTTTGAAGCTGCGTCTTGATCAGTTGACCATCCGGCGAAACCATATCCATTTCTTTCATAGTTTGGTGGAATAAGCGTGCCTTCTTGTCCGATGCCTGTAATTATAGTAGTTTGCCTCATTTCACCTTCGACATCATCACCGTTACCCTTAAATTCAATAAAGTATGGTCTAACCCAAATTGCATAGAGAATGGTCTGGTTCCCTGATAATTGAGAAGTGTTTACGTATTGCCGATCGGTATATTTTGCGGTAGTTGCGGTTCTATTTGTGTTCCAGCCTATAAATGCAAAACCTTCCCTTTCGAATGTATTTTTTCTGAGATATATACCATCAGATACGTACTGGTCTTCCATTGTACCTTGTCCACCATTAGCGTCAAAGATGATACGATGCTGTTGTTTCCAAACTGCATATAGAGTTGTGGAACCAGTAGCGTTTATTGTAGGCAGGAAGTTAGATCTATTGTAATAAGAGGCGGTCGTTGCATTTTTATTAGTTGACCATCCCAAGAATTGGTAGCCCTGGCGCGTAAAGGTATTATTATTTAGAGCTACGGTTGAGTATGTGCCGTCGGCGCGCATTTTGACATACTGGTCTTCCATTGTACCTTGTCCACCATTAGCATCAAAGATGATACGGTGGTCTCCTACCCAGATTGCATACAAAGTTGTTGTGCCACCAGCTTCATCTGGTATGGTAAAGTAAGCTCCATTTTCATAGGTAGCGGTTTGGGCGTTTTTATCAGTTGACCAGCCGATAAATCCGTAATCAGTGCGTGAGAACTGGTTATTATTTAATTGAACTTTAGTGTAAATTGATTCCCATTGGTCTGCCATTGTGCCTTGTCCGCCATTGGCGTCAAAAACGATTTTGTGTTGTTTTCTCCAGACGGCGTAAAGTGTGGTTTCTCCAGGTTCGCTAGGAGGTGTAAATCTGCCATTTTCTTCATATTCATAATTTGATTCAGTGGCATCTTTATTTTCTGACCAACCGAGGAAGTCGTAGTGTTCGCGTACGAAGTTGTTTGAATGTAGAGATGCGTAAGAATTTACAGAAATATATTGGTCAGACATTGTGCCACTGTCAGCGTTATTCCCGTTATAGTGGACAACATGCTTCTTTCTCCATACAGCATAAAGCGTAGTTGCGCCAGTGTTATCTGGGACTTCGAATGCGTGATTGAGGTTAAATTCAGAATAGGTTGGCGTGGTTGCGTTTTTATCTTCAGACCAACCAATAAAGTCATATTTTTCACGATAGAAATTGAGATTGTCGGCAGGGCTTAGGACGATTCTTGAACCACCATACTCGGTAGTAGTGGTTGGATCACCTTGTCCACCATTTGGATCGTAGGTAATGCTGTGGTTATTAAGCCAGACGGCGTAAAGGGTCTTGGTTTCGCCAGGTTCGCCTTGTACATTGTTGATGATTTCATTCTTAGTTTCATAATCAAGGTGTTCTCTTGAGGAATCATTGCTCCAGCCGAAGAATTCCTGTTTTTCATTGTGTTCAGGTTCAAGATACTCACCTGATGTAATGTATTTTCCGCAAACAGTAACAGTTTCGTTGCTTGGTATCTCATTGCCATTTTCATCAAGTGGAGTAATAGCTGCGAAATAACCAAGATATCCTACAGATTCGTCTGAGGTAAAGTTAAAGGTTACGGAATTGCCCGGAATGATGAGCTCGGTTGTGATGATTCCGCCATAGCTATCTGTTTCAGCTACGTATTCGGTACCTGAAAACATATGAACCTGATCTGGGTTAATACTGACGCCATCTTCAGGGCCATTTGGGAAGTAGCCTTCTACTATGAAGAGCTGGTCATAATCTTCCTCGATAGCATATTTTAGTGAAATTTTGAGCGACGAAGCTCCATCTAACTTATATGCTTCAAGGGTATCAGCGTCAGTTGGGTATCTCCCTATGACTTCATCCCTCATATATTCTTCGAGCTCGTCGTCTGGTATCCAATCTGGTTTTACAAAATCTTCTTGCACGAAATCTTCGATAACAGTACCATCATCTCGGATATTAGCGGTATGAGAGACGGCACTTGGTGCTGGTTCTTCATGACAGGCAGAGCCAATGGCGATAACATTTTTCTCTGAGTTATTCTTGAACTTGAGTCCATTGCCCATGAAATTGATATGTAAAGTAGTCTGTTCGTATTTTGCAACTAGTTTAATGTCGTTTAAGACTGGAGCTTCAGCATCAAAATCGCTGCCATCTTCTAGAGTCCATTTTGCAGAGTCGAAGTCTTCGTCTGATGGAATTTCTTTAGCGAATTTTGAACCGTAAGGGATGATTTCAGTTCTCTCTTCGCCATTTATTTTGTATGTTACAGCTACTTTATCAGCAAGATTGAAGTTGTTGATGAATGAAATACTATTAATTTCGATAGCGATAGCTCTAACAGAAGTTGTAGCAGTGATTGCGGAAACTGCAAAGATGAGGCCAATGATAACTTTTGAAAATTCTTTACGTTTTTTTATCACTAAAACGATACAAATAATTAAGCCAATTGCTGAGATGATGACTACGAGAGTGTTGGTTTTAATAGCGCTGCTAATAGTTTTGTTTGTCATATTTCCACTTGTGTCTGGAACGAGCGGAATTTCGATTTGTCCATCAGCATAATTAATAAGGAATTTTACATTTGAGATCTGTGTGCGCTCAGAAAGATTGTTAACGGCATTTTCGTATTTTACGGTAACTATAAAATCAAAGGTTTCGTTGGATTTAATCAAAGCATTTTCGAAATTGTTGTATTCGTACGATAAATATTCGCTGTCATTATTGTCGGATATTTGATTTATTAGAACGTCGTCTGTTCCACTATTCTTGATGATGAGCTTATATTTTGCCGTGTCGCCAACTTTATGGAAGGTGACATTGCTTTTTATTTCGAGTTCATTGAAACTCGAGATTGAACCTTCGGCGTTTTCAGAGAGCTCGATGAGTTCCGCATTTTGAATCTTGAAAATATTCGCTGCTGCAAATGAATTATATGTATTTAATAATGAGATTATAAAAAATCCTGCAAAAAAAGCAGAAATAATTTTTCGGAGGTTAAAGCGCCTCCTGCGCACCCTTTGATTTTTCATTTATAACCTTCAATTAAGATTGTTTTTATTATAACATGCTTACGTTTAAATTAAAATAAAAAGAGACATTTTTTATGCCTCTTTTCTGCTCTTTAGAGAACTTTTTTCTGCCAAGATTTCTTGCCGCATTTTGGACAGCGGAGATGGCGGGTGCGACCCATGTGTCTAGCCATAAAGACACCCCAATACTTTGGTACATATTTATTGCCACATTCTGCGCATTTGTAATAGCCAGCGATTTGTTCGATGCGGAGAGCAAAGAACATAGAAATCATGAAGACTACAAATCCGATGCTCATGATAATCCAGCGTGTATAATCTGGCATGTCAATAACTGCCGCTACAACTACGAGAGATAAGAGTGTTACGACAGCAATTCCACCGAGTACCCATTCGAGGCTAAGGAGCTGTTTATCTTTTTCTTCTTTAGCTTTCATGAGTTCGAGAAGGTTTTTCTCTGAAATTTCCTTATTGTCTTTTATATCAACCCTTTCGCCGTTAAATAGGTCACTGATTGAAATGTTTAGGAGCTTGCAGAGCTTGACCATGTGAGCTGAATCAGGAAGACAGATTCCACGTTCCCACTTCGAAATTGCGCGATTTGAAATATCAAGCGTCTCAGCGAGAGATTCCTGAGTATAGCCTTTTTCGGTGCGGCTTTTTGCAATAAACTTTCCAATTTTTCTTAGATCCATTTCGGCTCCTTATGTTTTATTGTAGCTTGATTTTATCGTTAAACCGGTAAAAAGACCACAAACCGTAGGTTGATTTTAGTAATTTAGATATTTTCTAGAAATATATGGCTTCTCGTACTGAGTATTTTTTGTAAATTCGAGAGTCATGAAATAGCTTGGGTAGAAGACGTTGAGATTGTGAAAAATGCCAACTGACTCGTGCCAAGTTGTTACCGCACCTGCGATAATAAGACCCTCGCTCAGAGTCCTTCGACTAAGGCGAGTGTTGATTGCGATTAGGTGTTTTGAAGCATTGACAATACCGCGGTCGCTGCGCCAGAGTTCGTCGAGGACTGGTGTAACGAGGCCATTGTGCATATGTCCAGAGATGAGGTAATCAAATTCTTTAAGTTCAGCTTTAACACGAAAATCGCTTAAGTGGCATGGCGAATGAATGAGTGCGAAAGTAAGTTTATTCTTAGGGAGATCTGTGATTTTCTTCTGGTCGAGTTCGTCGAGTTCTTTTAAGAGCTGCTCAACATTTTCGCCGGTTGGTGAAGATTTTTTCTTTTTGTCGCTTGCAAAAAGACAGTAATAGTGAGCAGAAAGGGTGAGGCCGAGAACGTAAATTTTCTTGTCCTCATAAATTTCATTGTCGAGATAGTGGACGTTTTTGAGTTTATTAACATGACTGATGAACTTAGTATTTTTAACAACTTCCCATTGATCACCAGTCTTTTCTT
Source organism: uncultured Candidatus Saccharibacteria bacterium (assembly GCA_947306315.1). GTDB lineage: Bacteria > Patescibacteriota > Saccharimonadia > Saccharimonadales > Saccharimonadaceae > Nanosyncoccus. Next base: position 3,193 of record CAMZGF010000027.1, on the reverse strand, counting down.
TATGTTCTTTCGAGGCGAGTTTATAAGTGTCGTGATTCCCTTCGGATATTAAAACGGTTGCAATTTCGCCGAGAGACTCGAGCCAATTTAATAAACGTTTTTCTTCAGATTCGTCTTCGATCATATCGTTGCTGTCGATGAGATCGCCAGGAATAAAAATGTAGTCAGGTTTTCTCTCTTCTAGTTTCTCACGTAGAGACTCAAGTTTTTTGTTGGTAATTTGGTATGAAAAATGTATATCTGAAATGATACAGATTTTTGGCTGAGATTTTTTTGAGTAGAATTTGATGTTTGTTTCGTGGAATAGTTTCATTATTTCTTTATGAGTCTATAGTAGATGCTTGGGGCAAAGCGGACAGCTGCAAGCGGCCTTTGGACTGCTTTTTCCATTTTTATAAGTGTCTTTGCTTTAAACATTTTCTTCATACGTGTGGAACGGAAGTTTGAAACAGAAAGAATTTTGTCGATTTTAAAACCAGTTTTCTTAAAGAGATCTTCGATCCATTTTGGGTGGTAATTGAAGAAGCCATCTTTGTCGACCGACTTTAGATTACTTGGTTTTTTGTCAAATGGGTTAACATCAGATTTTTTGAACCAGTAGCGGAACATCTTTGGAAGAGTTCTCTTGTTTGCAACTTCAATAACAAGAACGCCACCAGGTTTTAGAATGCGGTGAAGCTCCTTCATCACTTTATCCATTTCTTTGAAATGGTGGGTTGCGCGAACCATAATCATACCATCAAAAGTGTTGTCCTTAAATGGGATGTTATAGATATCACCTTGCTTAGTATTAACCTTATCGCCGAATTCTTTTTTAGCGTCAGCGAGCTCGGTTTTACTGTAGTCGAAAATCCAAACATTTTTTGCTCGATCGATATATTCTTTTGCGAGACGGCCATAACCACCAGCAATATCAACAAATTCGTCCATCTTCTCAGGGAGGAGGCGACGGATTGCAAGACGATCTGCTAAATCTTCATATTCACGATCTGCATCTTCCCAAAAAATCTTTTTGTAATCGTATCCGTTATAGTCTGAAACTACTTTTTCTGCTTTTTTCATATCATATATTATAGCACAAAACCCAATTCCTCCGTATTCTCAGGCACTTTGCTTATGGTTAAATGTGATATAATGAAGTCATGGATAACCAGCAACAACAGCCTGTTAATATGCCGACAAATGATTTTTTGGCGAGAATGGATATGGCGGCGAATCCGCAACCAGCTCAGCCAAAGAAAAAACTTCCGAGGGGAGCGGTTATTGGGATTATTGCTGGGGTAGCCGTGATATTCATTACTATTCTTACGATTATTGTTATTAATATTATGAAACCGGCGCCTGTGCCGGAGCCGGAGCCGATTAATGTTCCTGACACTCCAGAAGTGGATATTGAAATAATAGAGAGAAATAGTTTACGCGCAAATGATCTTGATATAGTTTCAGACGCAGTAAAGAGCTATCAAGCTGCGAAGGATGCAAATGGCCAACTTCCTGGTCCAGATGCTAAAGAGTGGGAGAAGCTCCTTAAAGTTTACATTCCACAGGGCGTTTATGATGGAGCAGATGAGACTAAATATACTATAGGAGGAGTCTGTATTTTTGGAGAAAGTTGCGTTGATATTTCTAGTTTAAGCTGGGAAAACGATGCACACAAAATTTTTGCATTATATAATGCTGACTGTAACGGCAAGACGCGTGACAATGTAGTTGTCTCAAGTACAAGAAAACGTCGTGTCGCAATCTTTGCGGTTATTGAGAACAATGAATTTATCTGCGTAACTAATTAAGCTTTGCGCGAAGGTTTTGGATTTTCTTGAGGATGTCGGCGGATTTATCGTCGTCATCTTCGTTTTTGTTGAGCTCTTTAGTTAGTTCATCAATTTCTGTCTGAATAATTTCATCTTCATAACGTTTCATGAGTGAACGGGCTTCTCGCTTTAGCTCGTCTTCGTGATATTTTGAGTAGTTTTTCTCATAGATAAGTTCAAGTTCAGAAAGGCGTGTTTCGTCTTCTGGAAATTCTAACTTAATTTCGCCGCCGGCAGCGCCGCCATAGACTAAGATTGCTTCGAGAGAATCTTTTAATTTCTTTTCTTCGGCGCTACTGATTTTTGGTTTTTTGGTTTTTACTTCTTTTAAACGGACAGTTTTTGTATCGATTTTCTTTTGTTTGAGATCATCGATTGAAACGTCGAGTTTTTCGGCAACAGTCTTTAGATAGTGTTTTTTCTCGACGGCATCCGGGATTGTATCGATCAGTTTCATAGCGATGTCGGAATACTCTTTCTTCCCTGGTCCAGTTGCGATGTCGACGCGTTCCTCATATTTTTTAAGAAGCCAGTCGATTGCTGGTTCGCATTCTTCGACGCATTTTTGCCAGAGTTTCGGATCTTTCTGGATAAGTTCGTCCGGATCTTTTGCACCGTGGTAGCCAGAGATAATTTTAAGGCTGATACCGAGTTTATTTGCGAGGTCGATTGCGCGTTCGGCGGCTTTAACGCCAGCGGCATCACCGTCGTAAGCGAGACGGATGTCGTCGGTGAGACGGTTTAGGATTTTTAGATGTTGTTCAGTCATGGCGGTACCGCTTGTTGCAACAGCTTCGGGAACGCCAGCTTGGTGAGATGAAATAACATCCATATTGCCTTCGACGATGACAACGAAACCGGATTTTCTAATGAATTCTTTTGCTTGGGCGAGGCCGAAAATGAAACGAGATTTGTTAAAAAGAAGGGTTTCAGGAGTATTCAGATATTTCGGCTCACCATTGCCGATAATGCGGCCAGTGTAACCGATAATGTCACCAGTGTTATCAAAGAATGGGATCATCATGCGGCCACGGAAGAGATCGCCGTTATATTGGTTCAGAAGTCCTGCGTCCTTCATTTCGGATATTGTGAATCCTTTAGACTTTAGGAATTTTACGAGGTAGTCTTTTCCATTTGGTGCATAGCCAATACGGAAATCGACAACAGTTTTCTTGTTCAGATTTCGTTTATAGAAAACATATTCACAGACGGACTTGTTTTTTGAGAGACAAACTTGGTAATATTTTGTTGCAAGTTCAATAGCAGCTTTTAGGCGTTTCTTTTTTGCGGCGATTTTGCCGTCGTCTTGGTTAAAATTTTTCAGTTCGACGCCGGCTTGAGCTGCGAGTTTTTCGAGAGCTTCATGAAAAGAAATGCCCTCG
>CAMZGF010000026.1 GCA_947306315.1 uncultured Candidatus Saccharibacteria bacterium | reverse complement strand
TTTACGAAAACCAGGGTGATGGCATAAAAGAACAGATTAAACGCTCTGAAGATGCAAATGAGGGTAAAGACCTTCCGAAAGCACCTACTCTTTGGATTAATCCAGAAATAACAGATTTCTTTAAGTTTGATAATTCTCGTGAGCTTAAAGATATAAAACTTGAAAACTACGAGAATCTAGGCACTATCAAAATGCCTATTACGGAGTAGAAATGAGCTATTCAATTATTGCAGCAATAGGTAGAAAAAATGAACTTGGAAAGCAAGGCGGGCTTTGTTTTAATATTCCTGGTGATTTGAAATATTTTAAGAAAGTTACGAATGGACATACTGTTGTTATGGGCTCTAATACGTTTTTCTCACTTCCTAAGATGCTTCCAAATCGCAAACATATAGTTTTAAGCGGGCATGGTGGCGAATTCCCCGATGGAGTTATCGTATACAAGAATATGGATGATCTATTTAGAGACTACCCTTTAAATTCTAAAGAAGAAATATTTGTAATAGGTGGCGGAAGAGTATATGCTAGCTTCCTAGAATATGCAAATAAACTCTATTTGACAGAAGTAGACGCTGAAGATGCGGACGCGGATACATTTTTTGCTAACTTCAATAAAGATCTCTATAAAAAAGAATCTAAGGGCGAAGGTAAAGATGGTGATTTAAGTTATGAGTTTGTAGTCTATACAAAGAAGGAGGCTCTATGATCTAATTTTTCACAGCGGTGGAACTATATGATTATAGAAAGGATTTTATATGGCAAAAGATATTGTATTTGATTTAATTAATTCAGAAAAGAAACGTCAGAAAGAGGGCCTCGAGCTTATTCCATCAGAAAACTATGTATCTAAAGATGTACTTGCTGCGATGGGCTCAGTCCTTACTAATAAATATTCAGAAGGGTATCCGAATTTTACAGATACCGGCTATTCAAAATGTGTCTATTCCAAGAAAGATGCCAAAATAGGTAAAGAAATCTATGGGAATTATCGTTATTATGGCGGTCAGGTGAATGTCGATAGAATCGAGCGCCTTGCTATTGCACGTGCTTGTGAGCTCTATCATGCAGATCATGCAAACGTCCAACCGCACTCTGGTGCAAATGCAAACGAAGCTGTTTACTATGCTTGGTGTGAGCCTGGCGATAAGATTCTTGCTATGAACCTCGGACATGGTGGCCACCTTACTCATGGCTCTCCGGTAACTCGTTCTGCTCATATCTGGAAATTTATCGCTTACGGTACAACTAAAGATGGTGACATTGACTACAAAGAAATGGAAAAGCTTGCAATGAAGGAAGGTCCAAAGATCATCCTTATTGGATTCTCTGCATTTATGAAAATTCCTGATTTTAAACGCGTTGCAAAGATACGCGATAAAGCTCAGAAGAAATGGAAACATGAAATCCTTCTTATGGCAGACATGGCTCATGTAGCTGGCCTTATTGCTGGTGGAGTCCACCCAAACCCTCTTGATTATGGATTTAATGTTATGACCACAACAACCCATAAGACTCTTCGTGGTCCTCGTGGTGGCCTCATTCTGTCGATGGGTAACGTCGCATCACCTCTTAAAAAACCAGAGAAGAAACTTGTGAACATTCCTATTCTTATTGATCGTTCCGTATTCCCAGGCACCCAAGGTGGCCCACTAGAACATGTAATCGCAGCTAAAGCAGTCGCCTTCGGTGAAGCTCTAAAACCTGACTTTAAGAAATATGCTGCTAAAATCGTAGAAAACGCAAAATGTCTCGGTGAAGAACTCAAGAGATATGGTTTCGTTCTTCAAGGTAACGGAACCGAAAATCACCTTCTCCTTGTTAAGGTTGATGACAGCTTCGGCGTAAACGGTAAATTCTATGAAAAGGCGCTCGATCTTGTTGGTCTTACTTTGAACGCAAATGCGCTCCCTGGTGATAAAGGTGGTGCATTTAGACCCGGTGGCGTTCGCCTCGGTACTCCAGCTATCACAACTCGTGGTATGGGTAAAACTGAGATGAAGAAGATCGGTAAGTGGATGAAGGAAGTTGTCGACCTCTGCGTAAAGGCTGGAGATTTCGAAACTCTCGAAAAAGATTATAAGAAAGAGCTAAAAGCTATACATAACGAAGTGATCGAAATGGCAAAGAAATTCTCTGTTCCATCAATCTAAAAAGAAAAAGGGCTCGACGAGATATGTCGAGCCCTTTTGATGTGGTGAAATTACCAGTCATAGTCTTTTGAGAACTTCTTAATAAAAGGATACTTAAGTATTCGATACAGAAGTATAAATAGACCAACTGAAACTGAAGCGGCGGTAACAACAAGCGCAATAAAGCAGTATTCAGAGATTAAGCGATCAGTTCTTCTGAGCTTGTCGAGGTTTTTAAAAACCTCATGCTTGTCCGTCTCGTCATAACCGTTGAAATCATTTTCATGATCAATCTTTACGCCCTTGCCATCGCTGTCCAAGAGGATCCAGAAACGCCTTTCGTCATTTTTCTGGTTCACCATGTAAACCACCTCCTTAAAATGTACTTATCTAGCCCACGTGTTACAATATACTATATATTATACCATTTTTTGCCTTATATGTCCATCAGTGGTATAATTTCTTCAGATTATATGGGGACGTAGCTCATCTGGTAGAGCGCAGCATTCGCATTGCTGAGGTGGTGAGTTCGAGTCTCATCGTCTCCACCATATCGTATTGCATGAAAAAAGCCGAGAATAGTCTCGGCTTTTTTGGGGGTTATGATAGCTCTTCCAAGAGTTTAGCGCAGTATATTTCTTCACATTCTTTTAATAATGCATTTAACTTCGTATTTTTGTACGATTCATGATATTGAGTAATTATACCTTTTGCTTCTCTCTCGACATTCTTATTGGTCTCTTTCAATACAATACTAGGACATGAGTCTATCTTCTTCTTTAGATCCAGTTCCTCGCATTTCGGATCCTTTGATTCGAACTTACAGCAGGAATCCGGTTTATTTGTGTCTGTCTGAACATAGACTATTGGTGAATGATAATCATGAGCTGCATACATGATGAAACATAAACCTGTTTCACCGGTTATGTCATCGTGTTCCAGTATGCCGCCAATACATCTTAAGATTTCTTCATTAGTTATTTCATCCCATGCTCTACAATAACCAACAGCTTTTCCGCAATCCGCTACAAAGATTTCACCAGAATAGAACGGAAACTCTCTACCAAATCTTACGTAGGAACCCCCAGAAATATTAAAGATCTTACCCATATTTCACCTCCTTATGAGTACAAAAATAACATAGATGCCATAAGCATCATATAATACTATTATACCACAAAAAGCGCCCTTTGTAAATATAGGGCGCTTTCTGTATCTGTTCTTTGACGTAAATTAACGCTTTGAGAACTGTTCTTTCTTACGAGCAGAACGAAGACCGTATTTCTTACGCTCCTTCTCACGTGGATCACGTTTGACAAATCCTGCCTTCTTAAGGATTGGGCGAAGATCTGGGAACTCAGTTTGAAGAGCTTTTGAAATAGCGAGTTTAATTGCGTCGACTTGACCTGCAAGGCCGCCACCTGAAACACGAATAGTGATATCATATTCTTTTTGCTTCTGGGTGAGAGCTAATGGATCAGTGATCTCTGCGAGGTAAGTTTTGTTACCTGAGAGATAGTCGAGAGCGTCTTTGTCGTTGATTGTGATTTTTCCTTTGCCTTTGTAAAGACGTGCACGAGCAGTAGCTGCTTTACGACGACCGAGACCATAAGTGTATTTCTCTGCCATTACTTAATCTCCTTTGGATTTTGAGCTGCGTGAGTGTGTTCTGCACCATTGAAGACGCGGAGACGTGCGAGACGATCTGCTGCGAGCTTGTTCTTTGGGAGCATACCCTTTACAGCTTCTTTAATAGCATATGATGGATCCTTCTCAATAACTTCTTCAAGCTTCAAAGAAGTGAGACCACCTGGGAAACCACTGTGACGGTGATACATCTTGTCTACCATCTTATTGCCAGTAACAACAATGTCCTTAGCGTTGATGACGACTACGTAGTCACCATTATCAATATGTGGGGTGTAGGTAACTTTTGATTTACCCATGAGCTTGTCTGCGATAACTACAGCGAGTTTACCGAGAGGAAGACTCTTAGCATCAATAAGATACCATTCACGTTTAATTTCTGCTGACTTTTGAGAATAGGTTTTCATTACTTACTCTCCTTTTTGCTTAAATCGATATCATCGACGAAGCTGATGGTTGCCATTTCAGAGTTGTCTCCGGTGCGGAAACCAGCTTTTTCAATACGAAGATATCCAGAGTTACGCTTTACTTGTGGAGCGATAACGTCCATGAGAAGATCAGCGACCTTCATATCATCTAAACGAGCGATAAGAAGACGACGATTTGCTAAACCACCTTTCTTAGCGATAGTGATAAGCTTTTCAGTCTCACGGCGCATTTCTTTAGCACGTGCAAGCGTAACGGTGATTGATTGATACTTGATGAGGGAGCACTCGAGTCCACGAAGGAGAGCGCGTCTCTGATCAGTTTCACGGCCGAACTTGCGGCCTTTATATCCGTGACGGTGCATTTTAAATCTTTAACTCCGTTAACTTTTCTTTAACTTCGTCAAGCGCCTTTTGACCGAAACCTTTGAGTTCTTTGAGATCTGAGTCTGAAAGGACTACGAGATCACGAATAGTCTTGATTTCGTTGTTAATAAGAGCGTTGGCGGTACGAGCAGAAAGGCCGAGTTCTTCGATAGGAAGAGCGAGACCATTGTCTTCTTGCTCATCATTTGCGCCAGGTGCTGGTGCAGATTCGACGGTTGTTGAACCAGCAAGTGCGCTATATTGGTTTACTAAGATAGCAGCTGCTTCTTCAAAGGCTTCCTTTGGAGTGATTGTACCATCGGTATCGATAGTAATTGTGAGCTGTTGAAGGTTAGTATCTTGACCAACACGAGTGTTCTCTACTTTGTAGCGAACACGAAGGACTGGGGTGAAGACTGCATCGAGAGCAATCATGTCACTATGAACGCGATCTTCGCCAGATTTTTCGATTGTAAGGTAACCACGACCAGATTCGACGACGAAATGCATCTTAAGAGTCATATTTGGATCGTCGATATGACAAATTGTCTGGTTTGGGTTAGCGATTTCAACTTCTGAAGTGAGTTTAATATCGCCAGCGACGACACGTGGGTCGCCATCTTTGGTGCTTTGATCTTTAGCTTTAATCTCAAGGTCAAGTTCTACTGGAGCATCAGTGTGGCTCTTGAAGCGGATATTCTTGAGGTTCAACATGATGTCTACGATATCTTCACGAACACCTTTTACGGTTGTGAATTCATGTGTAGCACCTTCAATTGAGAATGAAGTGATTGCAGCACCTTTGATGCTTGAAAGCAAAACGCGACGGAGGGAGTTTCCGAGTGTGTTGCCATAACCATAGTAAAGTGGTTTGATGACAAATGCAGCACTTGTTTTCGAAAGCTCTTTGACTTCGGCAAGATTTGCTTCGTGGATTAATTTTGTTGTCATTTTCCTCCTTAGCGTGAGTAATACTCAACGATTAATTGTTCGTTAATGCCCGCCTCTGCTTCTTCACGCTTTGGCAAACCAGTTACTTCAATCTTCATTTTCTTTGCGTCTGCTTTCATCCATGAAAGTGTAGGTTGAGATGCAGCTGCAACAATGTTATCAATATTTTTGAAATACTCAGACTTTTGGCTCTTTGCGCGAACTTCGAGTACATCACCTGGATTCAAACGAATTGAAGGGATGTCGATTCTACGACCATTAAGAGTAAAGTGACCGTGAGATACGAGTTGGCGAGCTTGGCGACGAGTTGTTGCGAAGCCTGCACGGTAAACTGCGTTGTCTGCGCGGCGCTCGAGGTACTGAAGGAGGTTTTCACCTGTAAGGCCTTCAGCTTTTTGAGCTTCCTTCATGAGTTTAGCAAATTGCTTCTCGAGAAGACCGTAAAGACGACGAACTTTCTGCTTCTCACGCATTTGAGTGAGGTAAAGGCTACCACCACGGACGCGCATGTCACCGTGCTCACCTGGAATACCAGATTTCTTAGCCATTACTTTGTGCGCTTTTGGTGCGAGAGCCCAGCTCTCACGGCGCGATTGTTTTACGATAGGAGATATATCACGTGCCATTATGGTTTCCTTTCTCCCTTAGGACGAACACCACCGTGTGCGATAGGTGTTTTGTCAGTAATAGAATCGATCTTAATACCAAGACCAGAGATTGCGCGGATTGCGCTATCGCGACCAAGGCCGATACCTTTAACGTAGACATCTACTGAGTTTAGACCATAGTCTTTCTTTGCGATTTCACCAGCTTTTTCTGCAGCGATTTGTGCGGCATATGCGGTACCTTTCTTTGAACCACGGAAACCATTTGCACCAGCTGAAGAAGCGGCAATAACTTGACCCTTCTTATCAGAAATGCTGATAACTGTATTGTTGAAGGTAGCTTGGATGTGAACCTGACCAGAGGTTACAACGCGTTTACCTTTCTTTGCTTTCTTGGTTGCAGCAGGAGCTTCAACAGGAGCTTCAGTTGCAACAGTTGTTTTAACATCTTCTGCCATAACTTATTCCTTTCTTTACTCCTAGGTTTTACTTGCTGCTTTTGGTTGTGCACCACCGACCGCGATCGCCTTACCCTTACGAGTACGTGCGTTCGTGCGGGTACGTTGGCCGTTTACTGGAAGTCCAGCTTTATGGCGGATACCTTTATATGAGTTGATATCCTTGATGCGTTTAATGTTGTTTGTCACGAGGCGTCTGAGATCACCTTCGACCTGATATTTCGATGAAATAATGTCGTTGATTTTCTGTTCCTCAGCCTCGGTGAGATCTTTCACCCGAGTGGTAGGCTCAATTTTGGCCTCCGCAAGGATGGCTTTAGAGGTAGTAACACCAATTCCGTAGACGTAAGTAAGGGCAATCCAAACTTGCTTCTCAGAAGGGATAACTACGCTTGCAATTCTTGCCATGCTTAACCCTGCCTTTGCTTGTTCTTAGGTTTTTTCTTGTTGATGACACGAAGAACACCTTTGCGGCGAACGATGATGTCATCTGGGGAAATTTTTTTAACACTTGCGCGTACTTTCATAGAAGTGTCAAAATCCTTTCTTATTAAGTCTTTCAAGGTACTTTAAGATATAAAGAGATAAAACGAGTAGCGGAAAAATACTCGTAAATCAGCTAAATATCAATTTCGCCATCAGACGGTTGATATTATTTCAGGCGGAAACTGATTCTACCCTTTGTAAGATCGTAAGGGGTTAACTCAACTTCTACCTTATCACCAGGCACTAAACGGATAAAGTTTTTGCGCATTTTTCCGCTCATGTGCGCAATGATAATATGACCATTCTCAAGTTCCACGCGAAATTGCGTGTTAGGCAAAGCTTCAACAACTTTACCTGCAAGTTTAATAACTTCCTTTTGACTAGCCATAAATTACTTCGTCATTATATCAAAAAAACCTCGAAATTTCAAGAGGTTTTTTAGAGATTTTTTATGATTTTATACACGAGTTGCGCGTAAGAACTGTCTTGATAGGTAAGTTTTCTGATTTAGGCTATAATCACCAGTGCATGTAATAATTGAAATTGACTCAACACCGTCAACTGGGCTTGTCTGGAGCATAGACATCTTTTGGTTTGCCTCACTTAGCTTTACTTCAAAATTATCATATACGCGGTAAATATAGACACTCCCATCGCCCATTTCGATACGAATTTCATCGCCAGCAGTAAGCGTTTTTAGATTATTGAAAATACCCTTACTACTTCCGACACCACTATGTCCATTAAGAATCGCCGTACGGCCTTTTCCTGGTTTTGCAGACTTATTATACCAAGCTGCATCATAAATCGAGCGCGGGGTCTGCATCTGACCCTTTGAGTTTACGCCTACAGACATGATTCTAGCCCTATTAATGCCTAGTTTGTCGATGTATAGGTATCTAGGCTCATCCGCTGGGACAGTATATTCGACAATTTGTTTTTCTGTAACCTTTTCTTCGGAGATTATTTCCTCAGAATATTCGACATCACCAACAAGTTCTGGTTTTGCGCGTTCAGAGCCTTCTTTTTCACGATAGTATTTCTCTTCCCAAAGTGCAATCTTTATAATACAAAGGAGAAGAATTATCCCTAAAACCCACATTATAATCTTTGGGATATATTTTTTTATCGATTTTTTTACTTCGAGACTCATTTTCCACCCTTCAAATGGTTATTTGTAATCATCGTAGGTTACCATCAGTGCACGTGAATCAATAGAACGAAGGTTCTCAAGAGCAACTGTGACAACAATGAGGAGACCAGTACCAGAAATCGAAAGACCTAGTGGCTGTCCGGTTAGGACGATAAAGATATAATCTGTCACGAATGGAATCATAGCAATGAAGCCAAGAGTAAGTGAGCCAAAGAAGTTCAAGCGAACAACTGTACGGTCAAGGAATTTTGCAGTCGTAGCACCAGGGCGGACACCTTCGATAAAGCCACCTTGCTTCTGAAGGTTATCTGCGATTTCTTTTGTATTGAAGATAATTGATGTGTAGAAGTAGGTAAACATCACAACAAGTGCAAAGTAAAGAGCAGGATAAATGAACCATTGAGCATTAATACCATTTGGATACATTGTGCTGAAATTTTGCGCGCTAGGAGCAGTAAAGACGTTTACGAGCGTTTGACCAACAGAGTTGTTTGGATCTGTAGATGTCAAGAACTGACCAATAAGAGCTGGGAGTGAAAGGAATGCTGTTGCAAAGATAACTGGGATAACACCAGCTGCGATGAGCTTGATAGGAAGAATTGATTTAATTCCACCATACGCCTGGTTTCCATGGACACGTTTAGCGTAGTTAATCGTGATAATTCGCTGTGCTTCGTTAACCTTAACGAGGAAATAGAATGCAATAATAAGAGCAATACTAAATCCGACGAGAATCCAGAAGACGGTTGGGTTTACAGGGAGATTAAACCAGCCAAAGAGACTAAGTGTACCGTTCGAAGTATCAAAGAGAGCTGAACCAATTTGAGTTGCGGTAGTCTGGAACTGAGATACGATTGAAAGGAAAATGATTGTAGAGATACCATTACCGATACCCTGTTCAGTGATAAGCTCGCCGAGCCACATAAGAACGATTGAACCAGCTGACATAGCGGTTACCGCTAGGAACCAATCGTGGAATGTAGGAGTGAATGCGGTTGTTGAATATGAACCCATAGACTGGAAAAGGATGTAGCAGTAAGCGATAGACTGAACAATTGCTAGAGGAACAGAGAGAACGCGGGTCCACTGATTAATCTTGCGACGGCCAGATTCACCATCTTCAGAGAGCTCTTCAAGACGAGGGATAGCTTTTGTGAGAAGCTGAGAGACGATCGATGCGGTGATATACGGAGACATACCAACCAAAATAATCGAGAAGTTTGCAAGGCCACCACCAGAGATGAGATTAATGAAGTTGCCGAAATCCGACTTTGAGATAAGGTTAGACATTGCGTCTTTAAAAGTCGTTGCATCACCCATTGGAACTGGGATATGTGCTAAGAAACGATAAACAACTAAAATGCCAATAACGATTCCGATACGTTTTAGCATATCTTTATTCTTGAATGATTTAAAAATAGTCTTGAAATGCATTAAATAAGCCTCTCCGTAATATATTCTTTATCTATAATAGCACAAAAAGTCGCCTATTTCTAGACGACTTTTTGTATAAATCAAAGATTATTTCTCAGATTTTTTAGCTCTTTGTGGTACGTTAACTTTTTCGAACTTACCACCTGCTTTTTCGATAGCTTTAATTGCAGTCTTTGAAGCAAATTGAGTCTTAAGGTTAATCTTTGCAGTTAATTCGCCACGGAGAATAACTTTTACCTTATTAAACGGTGAATTAATAAGTGAGTTTTCTGCGAGAACGAAGTTATCTACATCACCACTGAGGCTATTAAGAGCGTCTGTATAGACAACTTCAGCTTTAGCGTGAAGAGATTTGAAGCCTTTAAGCTTTGGAATAGCTTGCATGATAGCACGTTGGCCACCCATGAAGCCTGCTGGCATTTTGTGATGACCAGTACGAGCTTTTTGACCTTTTGTACCACGACCAGCAGTTTTACCAAGTCCAGCTGAGATGCCACGACCTGCGCGTGTTGGGCGAGTATTCTTATTTACAGTGAGATCATTGTATTTCATTACTTAGTCTCCTTCTTTGCAGCTTTTTTAACAGCTGTAGTGTTCCATTTTTCACGAGGAACTTGTTGGCGGAGGCCTTCAACTACTGCGTAAGCGATGTTAACCTTGTTGGTTGAGCCAAGAGACTTTGAGATGAGGTTCTTAACACCAGTAAGGCCAATGATTGAACGAACGACACCACCAGCGATAATACCGGTACCAGGAGCTGCAGGTTTCATAAGAACATCTGCACCAGTAAC
>CAMZGF010000025.1 GCA_947306315.1 uncultured Candidatus Saccharibacteria bacterium | reverse complement strand
TCTTTCCCTTATATCCAACCGAACACCAAAGTGAATTTTCGCCAGCAACTGAATAATTTACCCAGATATCACGAGGAACTGAGAAAGTTGAAGCAATCTTTCTATCCTGATCAACCGAAAGAATGAGAATTGAGTCAGTAAGCATTGCGCCGCCATGACCTTCATCATCCTCTGCTGTACCAAAGACAAGAATATTTGTTCTACCATACTCATCCTTTTCAAGTGGTCTCTTATTAAGGAACGCATCCATCGGATTTCCTTCAAGTACACCCGACGCTGCAGAATATATATTAATAAAGTAATATGCGCCAAAACCAATCAAAGCAATAATCAAGACAAGAATAAAAATCACAATCTTTGCCCAAAGTGGAGTGCGTCGACGTGCTTTCTTTTCTGCTTTTTTGCGACGCTTCTCAGCTTTACGTGAAAGTTTTGATGCCTTACCACTTTTACGCTTCAATAATTCATCTTCAAGTTCTTCTTCTGATAAATCAAGATCATCGTCATTCTTTACGGTATTTTTCTTTTCGTTTCTGGAGTTTAATGTAGTATTTACGGCAGATTTTTTAGTCACGCGACGTCCAATTGATTCTTCTTCACGAAGAACTTCATCCGCTTCATCAAGCAAAAGGTTTCCGTCATCATCATATAAATCATCAATATTATATAGTGATTCGCCGTTAACAAATGAATCGTCAGTGTCGAATTCTACACCATTATCAATCGCGACATCAGCCAGCTTCCTATCGTTTCTCCTTGCCTTTACAGGAGAGACCATCATCGGGTCAACGACCTTAGTCGACCTTCTTGCCGATGTAGGACGCCCAACCGAACCTTTTGGGGAACTTTTTGATTTTGTGTTAGCCATTAAAATAAAACTCCAATTTTAATTATAACCATTTTACCACACAAAAAACCCGATTTCAAATCTTGATTTTTCCTCTATTAGTGCTTTATAATTAGTCTTAATGAAAGGCGAGGATAATAAAAGCTCGGAGTTCGAGCTCATTGAGTTAGTTGACGTCTGCCGCAGTTACGGCTATGGCGACGCAGAATCTTTTGCATTAAAAAATTTCTCCATGACCGTTAAACGTGGCGAATTTATCATGATTATGGGGCCATCTGGCTGCGGTAAAACCACTCTTCTAAACGTCCTTGGACTTCTCGACAAACCTACTTCTGGCACATATTATTTAAACGGTAAAAAAGTGAACCGCTTTACTGCCCGCGGAAAAGCTCGTCTCCGCGCAAAAAATATCGGCTTCATTTTTCAAGATTTCAATCTCATCCCAAATCTTACTGTTATTGAAAATGTCGCTCTGCCACTTGTTTATTCAGGAGCAAGCAAAACACACCGTTTAATCCAAGCATCAGACACACTCCAGCGTTTTCATCTCAGCGAACGTGAATATTTCTTCCCTAACCAACTCTCTGGCGGTCAAAAACAACGTGTTGCAATTGCTCGTTCACTCGTTTCAAAACCTGAAATTATTCTCGCTGACGAGCCGACCGGAAATCTCGACTCCCGCAGTTCGCACATCGTCATGGAAGAACTTCGCCGCATTCACAGCGAAGGCAACACCATTATTATGGTCACCCATAACCCAAATCTCACAACCTACGCAACTCGCGTCATTCACATGCTTGATGGTGGCATTGATGAAGATATTAAAACTGTCTCCGATGAAGACCTCCCAGTCCCAATCGAAGATCGCATCGACCGCGATGATGAAGACGACGAAGATGAGCCATTCTTTGCAAAAAGCGAAACAATCGAAGCAGATACTGAAAAGTTCGAAGCTAGAAAAAACCTTATTTCAAATCGCCTATCAGACCCAGAAGATTTAGGAATCATTTCAACAGCTCCAAAGAAAAAAGAAGTAAAAAATATTCAAAATTCGAATATTTCTGACGAAAAAGTCGAAAAAAACGCTGAAAATGACAAAAAATATTCATCCCATGATATAAAATCCACAAAAAGTCCAGCAAAACCTGTCGCTACAAAACCAGCAACAAAGCCTACTGCAAAGCCAACAGTAAAGCGCAAGACCGTCCAAAATGGACTTCACCCATCAGGCGATCCAGGGTTCCGTCTTAAAGAACGCCCATCTATTGAAGATTTAGTCGGAAAGAATAATAAATAATGTCACTACTTCTTAGAACGCATTTAGATCTTGCAAAAACCTCGCTCAAAGAACGTCGTGGTCGCACTCTTTTGACTTGTCTTGGAATCGCAATTGGCGTCGCAAGCATCATCCTAATTCTCAGCCTCATGGGCAGTATTAATAATCTTATTCGCACCCAAGTTGAAGCAGCCGGCGGAAACCTCATCATTATTCGCCCAAACGACAACAAAGACAGAATCAGCAACGTTCTCACTGAGCTCACATCAACAAATCATTTCAACAAATCAAATCTCACACTTAGCGACGTCGAAGCAATCAACGCTTTGAACGAAGACAAAAAGGTTGATGTAGAATTTCCAGTTGTAGCAGTTGCACCAATCGCAGCAAGCATAAATACGCTTGTTGGCGAGCGCACCGTTGAATCTGGCAATGTGGTCGGCACAACTGAAGAGTTAAAAGATATCGCCGGTCTTAATCTCCGCACTGGTACATTCCTAAAAAATGGCACCTTAAAGAGTGCTGTAGTTGGCCGCGATCTTAGTCTAAAACTCTTCGGAACAATGGAACCAGTTGGAAAAACATTCACTCTTCTAGGCGAAAAATTCATCATCGTTGGTATTCTCTCCGAAGCTAACAATCCGATAAACTACAATAATGTTGATTTTGATAACACTGTTCTCGTAAATATCAACCACCTAAAGAACATCGAAGAAAATCTTCAAATCCAACAAATTGACGTCAAAGTCGCAAATGAAGACCGTACTCCAGCAACTGCTGAAAAAATCAATTCTATCCTCGCCGAAACCAAACGTGGCGAGAAAAACTACAAAGTCGCTTACGGTGACGAAATTACTCACCCAGCAGGTAGTTTATTTGATATTATTTCTGGCATGCTCACACTAGTTGCAGGTATTTCACTCATCGTTGGTGGCATTGGTGTCATGAACATCATGCTCGTTTCAGTTGCAGAACGCACCCACGAGATCGGCATTAGAAAAGCAGTCGGTGCTTCAAACATGAATATCTTCCTCCAATTCCTCTTTGAATCTTTGATTCTTTGCTTCATTGGCGGAATCGCTGGACTTGCCCTTGGATACGTTTTCGCTTTTCTTGTCTCAATCATTACGCCATTTGCACCATACATTGACCTCGGCATTTGTTTCGCAGCAATCGGTATCTCAGTAATCGTCGGCACAGTCTTTGGCCTCTATCCAGCCGTCAAAGCATCACGCAGAAACCCAATTGATTCTTTAAAAGCCAATTAAGCTTATGCTCGCTTTTTTACCCTGTTATGATATAATATTTTCATGCTAATTTTGGGAATTGAAACATCTTGTGACGAGACCGCTGCTGCCGTAGTTGAAGACGGAAGCAAGGTTCTTTCTAATGTCGTCGTATCCCAAATTAATATCTTTGCTGAATATGGTGGCGTAATTCCAGAAGTCGCAGCTAGAAACCACCTCGAAGTCATGATGCCAGTTGTGAAAAAGGCTCTCGAAGACGCTAATAGAACATGGGACGATATCGACGCAATTGCCGTCACTCACACTCCAGGTCTGCTGGGTTCCCTCCTTATCGGTACACTCACTGCTCGCACCCTTGCCATTATCTATAAAAAACCGCTCTACGCGGTCCACCATTTAAAATCTCATATTTACGCCAATTGGTTAAACGAGAACATGCCAAAAGAAACCTCTATTATTGAGTTTCCTCTTCTATCCCTTGTCGTATCCGGCGGCCATACCCAGATCCTAAAAATGGATGCGCATAATCATTTCGAAATTATTGGCACAACTCGCGATGATGCTGTCGGCGAATGCTTTGACAAAGTTGCAAAAATCCTTGGCCTACCCTACCCTGGTGGCCCAGCAATCACTAAAGCTGGACGAAATGGAGACAGAAACAAATACCACTTCCCTAAACCAAACGTCCCTGACCTTGATTTTTCATTCTCTGGCCTCAAGACTGCCGTCTTAAGAACCGTTCAAACCGAACTCGGTCTCCCAATCAGTCACCCTTCACATGACCTAAAAAATCACCTGAACGAGTCCCAGATTGCCGATTTTGCCGCATCTTTTGAAAAAACTGCCGTCGACTATCTCCTAGAAAAGCTCAACAAGGCCTATGAAGAAAATCCAGGCACTAAATCCTTTGTCGTTGCTGGTGGTGTTTCAGCAAACGAACTTCTCCGAGAAGAAGCTACAAAGCGTTTCGATAACGTTTTCTTCCCTGAACGCAAATTCTCAGGTGACAACGGCGCCATGGTTGCTGCCGCTGCATATTTTGAAATTCAATCTGGTGTAGAACCAACTGACCCATATAAACTCGATATTATGCCACGTTCAGCCATTAAATAGCCTACGCTTACCCTAAATGTGCTATAATTAAAAACAATGAGTTTTCCGCTTCAACAAACCAAAGATTGGGAAAAATTACAAATAGCTCTCGGCGAAGAGACCTTTTTTGAGGAAACTAAAGATTATACTTTTCTCGCAATATTAAAGCACACAAAATTTGGAAACTATTTCTACCTCCCATATGGACCAGTACTCAATAATAAAAATGCCGCTAAAAAGGCCCTAGAAGCCCTCAGAAGCCTCGCAAGCCAAAAAAGCGTAAGCTTTATTAGAATCGAACCACAGGACCCTAAAAACGCCTCTGAGCTCCTTAAACTGAAAAACATTAAAAAGTCAAAGGATCTCAACCCAGCTGAAACCTGGCAAATAGATTTAACAAAATCCAAAGAAGAAATTATTGCTGATTTTTCTCAATCTACTCGCCGCTACAGCAAATTCGAAAAACGTGGCGTATCTGTTACGAGCTCAAAAAACCCAGAAGACATTAAATATCTCGTTAAATTTCAAAAATCCCTCAGTAACAGAAAAAACTTTGGTGTTTTCTCTGAAAAATATCTTAAAACCGAGCTCGAGCAACCATTTTCTACCCTTTACCTTGCCCATTACAAAGATCCTGAAGACGCATCAAATGACGCTCCAAAAATCATCGCTGCTTCCCTGTTCTTTGACTATGATGGTACCCGCTACTACATGCAAGGTGCAACTGACCCAAATTACAGAAAACCACCTGCTTCCCTTGCTATGATGTATACCGCGATGATGGATGCAAAAGATCTAGGTTTCAAAATTTTCGATTTCTGGGGTATCGCTCCTGAAAACGCGCCAAAGGATCACCCTTGGGCAGGTTTTACAGCCTTCAAAAAAGGCTTCGGCGGCTATGAAGTCGATTACTGCGGCACTTACGATATTATCTTAAATAAATCAAAATACCGCCTCTATAATTTAGCTAGAAAGGTCAACCGTACAATCCGAAAATTTAAAGTCTAAATTCCGCCGGTCTTAGTCTCATAGACAAGCTGTTGCTCATCATGATCCATTGATGCCTTACCAGACAAGAACAAATTATCCATCAATTCTGGATCATCAATATGGTCCTCAATATACTTCCAAACTTGATTAGCGCCATTGTAATAGGTAAGGTCTTTATTGTTTGGCAGTTCCCCAGTACCTCTAAAACATCTTTGAACGTCCGTGATTACTTTCTCGTTGCTCACATGCATCAAACTTTTCATTAAATTTTGAATATCATATACCTCGCGAAAATTCTTATTAAGATAAGTTGCCATACCAATATTCAGATAATGGTCAATCCCCGAATCCTCATATTTCCCATTTATCGCCTGTTCGACACATTTTGCTACCCCCTCATCAAAATCCATATTCTTCGGCAATCCTTTTGAGAATACCTTAAGATCGTGATCCAAAAACGGAATCGCCCTCATTACATGCGTCCCAAGCTCATGGCAAATTAATGCCTTTGCCTTATTAATTGGATAATCTTTCCCCCCAGGGAATTTAATCTGTTTGTCAACATGGCTAACCGAAGCACTCGAAGCTTTTTCATCAACAATCGCCCGATAACCATAACCGCCTTCAAGCTCTTCATCTAAAATTTCATTAATTATCCCCACTACTTCTTCAGAGCTTATACTCTCCTTATCTTCCGGAATATGTTCCAGAAACCCACCAAAGAAATCCTGCACAATTTCCGAAAAACGATCAACCGTCTCCTGTTTTGGCTTAAACCTTTCAACCCCATCTTCCGGTATTACTCCAATCTTTTCCTTAAGACGTTCAAAATCTTCTTTTTCCTCTTCCGTCTCAGGATGAATCGAGTCAATTCTCTCTTTCAAAAGCCCAAAAAATGTCGCTTTATCGACCTCACCATAGAGCTTTCTGTTGATATCCTGATGCCACTCGCGCGCTTTTTCTTTCTTCTCAGGAGTGTCTGCAGTCTGATAGACATAATTCGCGAGTACAAACCCGTTACGCAACATTTCCTCATCCAGCATCATTCGGACTAAACGCTCTTCTTTATATGAAAAATTCTGCCTATCTAAGCCATTCCCTGATTCTTCTCTTAGGGATTCAAGCTCACTGCTTACTTCATTCAAACTATTAATGTTTTCTATGATTTTCTCTGGATCAAGACTTCCGTAAATATTCTTTGGATGTTCAAGACTCTCATCGGCCATAAACTCAGCTTTTGCCTCTAGATCGTTTGTTGGTCTAAGCTTCTTAATGGGGGTAATCATTGCAGCCTCTATTTTCTTCATCTCTCCCTCAAAAGTCAGCTGCTCTTCCCCGTCGTTTACCTCAAAATTCTTATCTTCCATCTTTTGTCCCAGTTTTCTTATCAAATTTTGACAAACTAAAAAGAGGCACTTTATCACCATCAATGATTTCTTGCGCCCTATGTAGAAGTTTGATGATTCCCTTCTCTGTTTTTGCTGATCCTATATGTATAGTTTGAACAACCTTTCCGCCTTCTTTATAACAGACCTGAACACCGGTTGCTCCAGAAGAAGTCTCAAATCTACGAATATATGCCATAAGCCGATTATAGCACAGTTCCCGTTGAGGCTAAGTAACCAGCGCGCGAACGAAGTGAGCGCGCGCAGCGCCCAAGGGGTATATTACCCATTTTTACCTCAAAAAACATAAGCTTTTCCACTAGAAAATATATATAATTCCCTATTCCTTTATCCGTTATTGTAGCAACCGTTTGACTTAGCAACCCGCTTTTGCTAAAATAAGCTTAACAATTGTGCATTTTGGGAAAAGAACAGCAAAGTTGAGAGCTTCTGATCGCTCTCATAACACATATTTCGCATAATTGGGGAAATATAAATTACAAAATAACAGGGAAGTATGCATAAGTAGAAAATACTTAGGCCTTATTGTCAAGTACGATACAACTTATGTTTATTTCACGCAATATATTTCACGCGAAAATGCTTATGAAACACGAAGCAAATGATTTTGATTATGCTAAAACATAATTGAATAATAAACGCAACCATTTTCACAAGAAAGCTATGAAACTACAGACCATATACGAAGAGACCAAGAAAAGAATTGAGAAAAATATTTCAGAAGGAAATCCTGGAAATAACAGGGGTGAAATACTATATTTTACGAGTCTAATTATCGGAATTGTTGCGAGAATACGAAACGAAATATCCGAGCTAGAAACAACTAGAAAAGCAGAAAAACACGAAGAAGAATACTACAGGGGAATCAAAGATTCAAAGAAAATCGAGCTGACAGAAAATATCATTTTCGAAGCAATGAGCTTCTCCGAATCACTAGAAGAATTAATAAAACCCAAAATGGAGGATTAATGAACGATTATTTCTATGACTATTTCAAGCCCGGCGACAAAGTCAAACATTTCAAACGTGAACTTGAAACAAAAGAAAACTTAGCAAAAATCCCAAATCTTTTTCTATATGAAATCGTTGGTGTCGCGACGCATTCTGAAACCCGCGACGAACTCGTAATTTATAAAGCACTCTACGATAAAGACCAAGCAGGGAATTACAAGTTATATGCTCGCCCACTGGACATGTTCATGTCGCAAGTAGATCACAAAAAATATCCCCATGTTAAACAAAAATACCGCTTCGAAAAAATCGAAGACTAGCAAAATATCTCAAAAAAATAACAGGGAACAGCATAATATTACAACATGTTATCAACATGTTGTCAATATACTCATGCGCGAGCAAGAATAATTCTTCTTCGCACATGAAAAGTAAACAAAATTTTTAATTTTTTGTACTATGGATTAAATAGATTCAAGTTGCTCTTTCATGCGATCAATAAGTTTTGTCTTTTCTTCGATCGCATCACGCGTCTCTTTCACAAGCTCAGCTGGAGCACGCTCGACATATGCTGGATTCATCATACGAGCATTAAGACCATCAAGCTCACGCCCAACTGCAAGAATCTTTTCCTCGAGTTCTACCCTATATGCCGCAACAACATCTGCTGGAACATCAAGATATAGATCATGACCAGCAAGTGCTAAGTGCAGACCTCTTGGAGAACTATTTGTCGAAGCAACCGATGGAACGCGTGCTAAGAATTTCACAAGAAGAGTGTTATCATCAACAAGAGAATCGTCTCCATAAAGCAAGCCAAATTTCTTATTATGTGCCACATTCGAAAGAGCGACATTCGTTGCACGAATCTCAGAGACCACTGCACGAATTCTTTCAAAGTTCTCAGCTGAAATCTCATCGTATTCGAGAACTGATGGCCACTTTGCATCAATAATCATGCCATCGGTCCAGCTCAAATTTTGCCAGATTGCCTCTGTAACAAATGGAGCGAATGGGTGGAGCATCGTAAGGATTGTTTCAAGTGTAGCCTTAAGAAGGGAAGTATTCCTGTAAATCTTTTGGCTTTCAACGAACCAGTCTGCATACTTATCCCAGATGGTCGAGTAAAGAATCTCAACAGCTTCAGAGAAGCGATATTCAGCCATACATTGCTCAATCTGTGCGCGACAGCGATCAAGCTCCCTACAAATCCAGTCCTCACCCATGTTATTGGTGGTGTACTGGTATTGCTCTGGGTTGATTGCATCAGATTCAGAAGTATGGATTGCTGAACCTTCGCCATATCTGCCAGCATCAAGTCCAGTAACACCTTCTTGGCCCTCATTTTCGAGAACTACATCAACGTTTGCGTAAGAGAAGCCCTGTTTCTCAACCTCTTCGTCAACAATACCCTGAATAAAGCGAGAAATATTCCAAAGCTTATTACAAAGCTTCTGGCCAGAAATCACTGAGTTCTCAGAGAATGCCTGGTTCATACCAGCTGAACGACCACGAAGGATACCGAGACGGAACGCGTCTGAACCATACTTCGAAACGAGATCCATTGGGTTAATCACGTTACCCTTAGACTTCGACATCTTCTTGCCATGAGCATCGAGAACGAGACCATGGAGATAAACTTCCCTAAATGGAACTTCGCCAGTAACATAAAGTCCCATCATAATCATACGCGCGACCCAAGCGAAGAGAATGTCTGCGCCAGTTTCCATTACATTGAGAGGATAGAAATCTGAAGGCATATTTTCTTCCCAGTTCGTACAGACGATTGGCCAATGTGAAGATGAGAACCAAGTATCAAATGTATCTTCATCACGGCGATATTTTACGCCACCAAGCTCAATCTCAGCGAGGTTAACGCGGGTATCGAATACCCATTCCTCACCAGGAGCGTTTGGATCAACCTTCTTAAACATTGGGATAGCGATGCCCCAAGGAATTTGGCGTGAAATATTCCAGTCCTTAAGACCCTTAAGATAATTAATAAGAACTTTCTTCTTATTCTCAGGATGGAATTTAATCTCATCATTCTCAAGATGTTCAATCGCAACTTTAGCAAGTTTTTCAGTATCAATAAACCATTGCTCCTTAAGGAGTGGCTCAATTACGGTATCACACTTATAACAATGTGAAACAGCGTGCGTAATCTTTTTCTCGCCGCGAAGAAGGCCTTGTGTCTCAAGATCAGCAAGCACTTTCTTTCTACAATCAGCAGTTGTAAGTCCAGCATATTCCTCACCAGCATTCTCAAGCATCTTGCCGTCAAAACCGATAACGGTAATGCGTGGCAAATCATGACGGAGACCAACCTCGAAGTCATCTGGATCATGTGCAGGAGTAATCTTCACCGCACCAGTACCATAAGCTGGGTCAGCATGCTCATCGGCAACAATTGGAATTTCACGTTTTGTAAGTGGTAACTTCACCATTTTGCCGATTACGTTCTTATAGCGTTCATCTTCAGGATTTACAGCTACGGCAGTATCGCCAAAGAGAGTTTCAGGACGAGTTGTCGAAACGATAATTTCATTAAGTCCATCAACTGGATCAACAAGTTCGTAAGCAATGTCCCAGAGATGACCTTCCTCGTCTTTATGGGTAACTTCGATATCAGCGAAAGCG
>CAMZGF010000024.1 GCA_947306315.1 uncultured Candidatus Saccharibacteria bacterium | reverse complement strand
TCGAACCAGCGACCTTACGAATGTGAATCGTACGCTCTAGCCAGCTGAGCTAAAGGTCCATGGTAATCTCTTATTTTTATGGTATAATTATAACACATATGGATTTTCATTTAAAAAAATACGAAGATGAAGCAAAAGAAATAACTGATTTTTTGTCGAAACCGGACGCGTTTTCTGATTCTTCTTTTGCGTCAAAATCAAAACGTCTTTCTGAATTAAATGAGATACTTGCGCTTGGTCGTGAAATTGAGCAAATGGAAAAGAATATTTCAGATGCAAACGATCTTCTTTCTGATCCGGATTTTGCTGAAATGGCGAAAGCTGAGATTGATGAGGCGAATAAAAAGATTATAGAGGACTCTGAAAAACTTGAGGAAATGTTAATCCCTCGTGACCCTAATGATGACAAGCCGGCGATTATGGAAATTCGTGCCGGCGCAGGTGGCGATGAAGCTTCCCTTTTCGCGGGCGAGCTTTATCGCATGTATGTTCGTTACGCTGAAACTCATGGCATGAAAGCTGAACTTATCTCTCAGAACGAGAATGAAGCTGGTGGTATGAAGGAAGTTATTGTTAAGATGACTGGCGAGAGGCCATATGGACAGTTTAAATTTGAAGGTGGTGTTCATCGTGTTCAACGTGTTCCTGTTACTGAGTCTCAAG
This sequence comes from uncultured Candidatus Saccharibacteria bacterium, assembly GCA_947306315.1. Classification (GTDB taxonomy): domain Bacteria; phylum Patescibacteriota; class Saccharimonadia; order Saccharimonadales; family Saccharimonadaceae; genus Nanosyncoccus. Next base: position 10,057 of record CAMZGF010000024.1, on the reverse strand, counting down.
GTCGTATCCATACTTCAACTGCTACTGTCGCGGTTCTTCCTGAAATTCCTGAAGAGGAATTCGAGATTAAGCAAGAAGATCTTCGTATTGATATTTATCGTTCGGGCGGTCATGGCGGTCAGGGTGTTAATACAACTGACTCTGCTGTTCGTATTACACATCTTCCAACAGGTATTGTTGTTGCAATGCAAGATGAACGTTCACAGCAACAAAACCGCATTAAAGCAATGAACGTGCTTCGCTCGCGCCTCGCTGAAAAGAAACGCCTGGAAGATCAAGCAAATGCATCTGAGGCAAGAAAATCGTTGATTGGTAGTGGTGACCGTTCAGAAAAGATTCGTACATATAACTTCCCACAAGATCGTATTACTGACCATAGAATCCACTATAACCGTTCAAATGTTTCAGCGGCAATGGATGGTGATATTGAAGATATCATTTTGGAACTTCAAAAGAATGAACGTGAATTTATGAAGGAAGAAGCAGATAAAAAGTGAAACTGATTGAGTGGGTAAAACAAGCAAAAACAAAAATTAGTACACTGGACGCAGAGCTAATAGCGATGAAGACGCTTGGTTTTTCTGATCGTGTCGGGATTATCATGCATTCAGATGAAGAATATGATATGTCTGAGGCCGATAAGATGCTAGAGAAACGTGCAGTTGGAATTCCGCTAGCATATATAATGGGCGAAAAGGAATTTTTTGGAAGGGTATTTAATGTGAACCAGAACGTTTTAATCCCGCGCCCAGAAACCGAACAGATGATTTATAGTGTGCTCGGAATTGTCGATGCGGAGAAAATGGAGAATCCGTCGATAGTTGATGTCGGAACTGGTTCGGGATGTATTCCTATAACTTTGAAGTTGGAGCTTTTTAAAGATGGGATTTTGTCGGATATTAAAGGCGTTGATGTGTCTTTGCCTGCGCTTGAAGTTGCACGCGAAAATGCTGAAAAATTACGGGTAAATATCGAATTCTTTGAATCTGATTTACTGGAAAAAATTGACACACTTCCAGATATTATTACTGCTAATTTGCCATATGTTGACCTTGATTGGGATTGGACAAGCCCTGAACTAAAATACGAGCCAGCATTGGCGCTCTATGCTGATGATGGCGGCTTGAAATTAATTAAGAAATTAATTGATGAGGCATCAGATAAAAAGAACGATGATAGGAGCAGATTTATGGTCCTTGAGGCTGATAACTCGCAACTTGACGACATTGTGGCATATGCGACGTCTAGAGGTTTTATGTTGATATCAAAGGATGAGTTTATCCTAGCCTTTAAATACTAAAGTGTAGTAAAATATATATAAATGGAAAAGAAACAGAAACGATTAGCATCACTTCCTATTATCTTAAACTTCATTGTTTTTGTTGGGCTTTTAGTTTTTGCAGTATGGTTAGTTTTCCGCGACCAGGATATAAACGACATTATTAAAGTCCTTTTGTCTGCGAATCCGTTTTTCTTACTACTTTGTATTGCTTGTATGGTAGGCTACTTCTCGATGGAAGCGTGGAATGTGATGACGCTTCTTCGCTCTTTTGGCGAGAAAATATCATTCTTTAAATCCCTGAGATTTACATTGATTGGCTTCTTTTTCTGTTCTGTTACACCAGGTGCTAGCGGTGGTCAGCCACTTGAGATTTACTATATGTCGAAAGAAAAAATCTCGACTGCAAACGCTACTCTCGCAATTTTAATCCAAACTTGTGGTATTCAATTCGCCGTAACTGGTATTGGTCTCATTTGTGCAATTTTTGGAAACGATTTCCTTTCTGGTTCAGTTGCAATTCTCTTTGCAATTGGACTCATGATCAACACGTTCGCGCTCTTTATCTTACTTCTTAGTATTTTCTTTACCGGCGGCCTTAGAAGATTTCTTCGCCGTTTCTTCGGTTTTTTGTGGCGTCACGGTTTTAAGAAATCTGAAGTCTGGCTTGTGAAAGCTGAGGGTGGACTTGATAAATATATGGAAGGTTCAAGGTATGTCCGTGAGCACAAAAAAGAATTTTGGCAGTCAATTCTAAAAGTTGTTGGTCAGATGACGTTATTTGATCTAATTCCATTCTTCATTTACCTTTCATTCGGGTTACATGAGATGAATGTCTTTGAATTCTTTGCAATGCAATCAATCCTCTTTGTTTCAACTTGTATTCTACCAATTCCAGGTGCAGTTGGTGTAAGTGAACAAGTCTTCTTAACGCTTTATGGAGCAGCATTCGGCGAAACAGTTCTTAGCTCGGCTGTTCTTCTCCATCGCGGTATTAGTTTCTATCTCTTTGTTATTCTAAGTATGTTTGTCGTATTAATTACGATGATTGTAAATAGTAGAAGAAGAATAAAAGAAGATAAAAAATAACCCCCATTAGAGGGGGATATTTTTTATTCTTTGTAGGCTTTTAGTCTTGCTTTTAGTACGATCTCTTTGCCGCTACGATAGATTTTTACGTTGATTTCGTCGTTTACTTTATACTCTCCGACGAGCGTGCTGAGTGAGCCAGCTTTGCCAATCTTTACGCCGTTGATTTCAAGAATAATATCGCCATTTTTAATTCCTGCTTCGTCGGCAGCGCCACCTTTTACAACTGCTGATTCGTTCTTTGAGTAGACGTAGGCGCCGTAGTTGACTGGTAAATCATTCTTTTCTGCAAATTCTGGAGTAATTACATTATATTGAATTCCAAGGATTGCGCGTTCAAATTTTCCGGTTTCGATAACGTTGTTAATAAGACCTTTGACGTTTGCGATAGGAATAGCAAAACCAACGGTTTGTGAACTTGAAGCATATGCTGTAGCGATACCGATAACTTCTCCGGCTGCATTAACGATTGGACCTCCGGAGTTTCCGCCATTAATCGCTGCGTCGGTCTGGAGCATGTCGGTTAGTTGTTCATAAGCTGCTCCGGTTGAATCTGAGGCGACGAGCTCACGACCTGTTCCGGAAATGATACCAGACGTAACTGAGTTGGAGTATTCACCAAGTGCGTTTCCTATTACGATGACTTGTTGTCCAATATTGATAGTTTTGCTATCTCCAAGCGTGACCGGTTTAAAACCTTCTGGATTATCGACTTTTAGAATTGCGGAATCATTTAATGGGTCGGTGCCAACAATAGTTACGTTTTTATAAATTTTTCCGTTGTTCAAGGTAACATTGACGTTCTTTGCGTTCTCAACAACATGTTTATTTGTCATAATGTAGCCAGTGTCTGTGAGGATAAAGCCAGTACCAGCTGCGGAGCTGGTTGATTCTGTGCCGAACCATGATTTTGTTCTAATTTCGGTCGTGATAGAGACGACACTGTCAGATACTTTATTTGCGACTTCTGCGATCGAGCCAGCCTCGAAATTTAGTGAGTTTCCATCATTGCTATAGTTGTAGTTTGTGATTGAACCATTATTATAGTAATTGTAAACTCCAAGTCCTAAACTTGAAAGAGAGATAATAAAAGTCAGCACGATCAATGGGTGCGCAGAATTATTGGTTTGTTTTGTTTCTTCCATAAAAAACTCCTTAAACGTTAAAAATTGGTTGGCTAAAGAAAACAAGAATTGCTGCTATTGTAAGAACGGCGAAGATGGTTGGTATGCCGATTTCAGACCATTTGATATTGCCTTCGTTTCGAGAAATTGATTTATAGACATAGCCAAATACAAATGCAATAATTGTCATAATGATTGAGTATTGTGGAATAATGATACCTGCGTCTGCAAAAGAGTATACAATTAGCCATGAATGACAAATCCATGCGATTTCTGCTGAAGCAATAGCTCCAGCCATAATAATGATATTATAATCTTTGTCGTCGCCCTGAACAAAGATGTGACGTGCTGCGGCGTATCCGATAATAAATCCGCCAATAGCCATGAAGATTGAATTTGCACTTGCAGTCATGAGGGTGAGTGCGATTGTTCCGAAGAAGATTGCGATAAGCGACTGGAGGTTTGTTGCCCCCTCGGTCGAGCGTGGCTTAATTATAATTAGCCAGATTGAGTATAATGCCATTAAAGCAATGTGTACAGGTAGAAAGACTCTTCCAGAGCAATATGCAATGAGAATAAACGAACAGCCGACAATAAGGTCAACAAGGTTTGATTTAATATTTAATTCCCAATATCTTGGGCGAACTGCGAGCATGCGCCATTTAGATAACACGACAAGTAAGAGGCCGATCAATGGGTTGCCGGTTGACCAGGTAATATAGATTGAAATGACTGCGAGAGCGATATTTAGAAGGCCATGTAAAATGGAGCTAATGGCGTTTCGTCCTTTTCTTAATACAACAAAATCAGCCATTAGAATGTCCTCATTTGGTTAAATGGGAATAGTTTGAAGATGACAGGCCCGATTATCCTACAATATGGGATTGTGCCGAGGCCATAACGTGAGTCGTATGAATGTGTCCCTTCACGGTTGTCACCTGCAACGAAGATTTCGCCAGCTGGAACAATCATATCGACATCGCCAGACGTTTCCTTTTTTGGACCGTCAGTATCAGATTTTCTAGTTGCTTCGTCCGGGTTAAATCCATCAGGAAATTCATCATTATATACGGTTACGACACCGTCTTTTACGGTTACTCTTTCTCCAGGAAATGCAATTACACGTTTGATGATGTATTGGTCGCGAATGGAAGGGTCGATATCGCAAGTTAGAGGACCGCTTGCTTCACCGTTAGCAAAGACAATAACTTGTCCGCGTTCAGGGACATATTCTTCGCCTTTAAAATGCGCGATTGAGACTGCAAGACGGTTTACGATAACACGATCGGTGTTATGAAGGGTATTTTCCATTGAAATGCCAACAACATTATATGAGCGGAAAACGAAACTATTTATGACGATTGTACCGAGGATGATACACGCGACAAAAACTATCAAGCTAAGAATGTCCTTGATAATAGGATGTCTTTCAAAAATAGTGAGTTGTTTTCTCTCCATAAGATTATTTTAACATATAAACTATAAATTAAGCATAAAACTTTCGCCCATAATTGTAGTCAATGAACCTTTAATGTTCTTGACTTCAATGGCGACAGAGTCATCAGTCATGTCTTTTCCAAGCGCATCGTGGACGGTCTCTGTGAGTTCTTTGTCCTCAACTGGATAAGCTTCGGCAGTAAAGCGAACCATGCCTCTTTCCATGCTGAAGATTTCGATTTTTGGGTTCTTTTTAATCTGTTTAAAGACCTTTTTGCTGCTATTTGATGTCATGAAGTATTTTTCGTCAATTTTTATGAGGCCATCAAAGGGTCTAACGTGTGGTTGATCGCCATCGGTCGTTGCGATGTAATAGACTCCGGAGAGTGCTTCGAGAAAATCAGTATCTTCCATTATTCTTCTTTAGCTCCTTTTAGATTTGAATATTCTTCAATGAATACCTTGATACATCCTGCCACTGGAATTGCGATAACACAGCCAATTAATCCAAATGAGTAGATGCCAATAGTAACCGCAACGAGAATTAAGAGTGGTGGGAGGTTTAAACCTTTTCCTTGAATCTTTGGTGAGATGAGATTATTTTCAATTTGCGAGTAGATGATGTAGAAGGCTAGGAATGTGAGTGCTGCCCAGAGTGAGCTTGGTAGTAGGAGTAAAGTGACGAGGACTGCAGTGATAATTGGACCAAACATTGGAATAAGGTAGAAGAATGCTGCGATAAGCCCCATTGGAATTGCGAGGTTAGCACTGATACCGAAAATTACTGAGATAATTAGAACGCTGATCGATACGATAGTACCGTCAAGGATTGCGACAATGAGTTGTCCGGAGACATATTTTGAGATAACACCTGCGCATCGGTCAATAACGCGTCTCCATGCTTTTGACGCGGCTTTATCGTGTGATGATACGCTTCCCCATAGTTTGTCTAGGACATCTGGTCCTTGGAGCATAAAGAGAATTGTAAGAACGACAATAAGGATTACGGCTGTAATAATATTTCCGATTGTGCCAATTGAAGATAGAGTGAAGTTTGAGAGACTACCGAAGAAGTTTTGGGATGCATCCTTGATGCCAACTGCGATTTGTTGTTTTAGGTCTGGGATACCGATTGATGCACCGAATTTGTCAATCTCACCATTTTTAAGGAGTGAGTTAACTTGTTCAGGAACTGCACCAAGGAATTTTGAAGTCTCGTTGATGATGACTGGTCCAACAAATCCGATAATAGCGAGAATAGATAAGACGACAACTATAACGGCTGCGATAGATGATAGGCTACGGCGGTCTTTGCTTTTATCGATAGCATCAATTTTCTTTGCGAGTGGATGTAACGCAACGGCAAAGAAAATAGATGTGAGAACGATGAGGATACCAGGCATCGCTTTCCAAATTAATAATCCTAGAATCCCGAGCCCTAAAATTACGAGCCAGAATCGTACAAACGTTTTTGTATCGACATCAACAGTCTTACTCATCTTTCTCCTTTTTTGTTATTTTAACACTTATGCTAAGAATTGCCAAACTGGACCAGTAGGGGTGTCTTTTACGTAATAGTTATTGGCTGCAAGTTGGTCGCGGATATCATCTGCAATTGCGAAATCTTTTCGTATTCTTGCTTCTTCACGTTCTTCAATTAGGTTCTTAATGAAATCTGGAGTTTCTTCGATTCCCTCGGTAATTTTAAGTCCAAAGAGCTCGTCGACATATTTCCAATCTTCGAAACTAAGCTCGTTAGTGTCGATAGTACTGAATGCTTCTGGTGAGTTAAGATTTTCGTTAAGCTTTTCAAGAATCTTTGCTTCGACGTCGGTTTTTTCGATATTTCCGAGTTGATAGCTTTCAGCTGCTTTATTTCGCCAGTTTAAGCGGCGAGCTTTTGCGGCTTGAAGGTCAGTAAAACTGAAGTTTCTTGTTCCTTGAAAATGACCTTGAAGTACCCACATTTTGAAATCGAGCGGAGAAAAACCTTTTTCATCGAGTTCCTCGAGTGTATAGGTGTTTCCGAGAGATTTAGAAATTTTCTCACCGTCAATGGTAATGAAATTACAGTGGAGCCAATAATTACACATCTTTTTGTCGAATGCACATTCGGATTCGGCAATTTCATTAGTGTGGTGAACTGGGATGTGGTCGATACCGCCAGTATGGATGTCGATAGTTTCACCAAGTTTCTCGTGAATAATAGCTGCACATTCAATATGCCAGCCTGGATAGCCTGGGCGGCCAAGATAATCCCAACGCATTGCGTGGTCTTCGTCTGGTTTAATGAATTTCCAGAGTGCAAAGTCAGAAACGTTTCTCTTTTCGGTATTAAAGTCGACACGTGCACCAGCTCTTAAATGGTCCAGGTCGAGTTTAGCAAAATCTGGATAAGCGGTGAATTTTGAGGTATCAAAATAAACGCCGTCTGAGGTTTCGTAGGTATAGCCTTTTTCGGTCAACGTGTCGACGAGTTTAATATCTTCGTTGATGTAGTCGGTTGCACGAGCGATAATGTCAGGCTGAGTAAGATTTAATTTTCCATAGTTTTCAAGGAAATAGTTTGAATAATAATCAGCGATTTCCCAAACAGTTTTGCCTTCGCGTTTTGCGCCTTTTTCGAGTTTATCTTCGCCGTCATCGGCATCAGAAGTGAGATGTCCGACATCGGTAAGATTTAGAACGCGCTTTGGAGTCATGCCGTTAGCTTTAAGAGTGCGGATTAAAAGATCCCAGTAAATGTAGCTAGTATAGTTTCCGATATGTGGGAAGTTGTAGACGGTCGGGCCGCAAGTATAAATCTTAACCTCGTCTGGGTTTTGTGGCTTGAATTCTTCAATTGTTCTGGTGAGAGTATTATAAAGTTTCATTAGAAGCTCCCGTAGCTTATGCTTTCTTTATCAGCGTTTTCTTTCTTATATTCAGTAATAAGATCATTACAACATTTTACGAGATCTTTGACGCATTCCTCATATGATAAGTCATAAGTTCTAAAGCCAGCTGCATATAGATGTCCGCCGCCGCCAAAGTAGCCAGCGACCTTGTCTGCGATAGGACAGCTACTTCTGATTTTTCCGGTAAGCTTGCCGTCTGGGTAGGTCTTTACTGCAACAGCAACTTCAACGCCTTCAACCATGCGCATTTCTTCGAGAATAAGAACGTTTGGATTATATTCGTCTGAATATTCTTGAATGTCATTCCATGGGATATGGATAGTTGCGAGTTCGCCGTCGAGTGAATATTCGATGCGCTTGATAAGATCAGCTTTGTAATCGAGGATGCGCTGAGATTTCTTCATGAATTCTTTGCGATGTTCTTCAAGTTCGGAAACGTTACTTCCGAGATCGGTAAGTTCAGCGGCGATTCTGAAATCTTCAGCTGTGACGCTTGCAGTAGTAAGACCTAAAGTATCTGAAAGTATGCCGTTAAAAATGTTGTCGGCAGCATCTTTAGAAATCTCAATTCCCTGGTCTTTTGCGATTTTATAAATTAAAGTACAGCACGATGGGAGAGTTTCGATAATTCTTTCGTGTGGGAATGGTAAATCATCTTCAGTTTCGTGGTGATCAAGGACGAGAACTGGTTTCGTATTCAAGATATTTTTGATTGCGTCGTCTGCCATGAGCTTAGAAAGTAGAATTTCGGCAGCGGTATCGACGATAATATAGCCGTCGGCATTGAATGTGAATTCATTAGAAACGCGCGACCAACCTTCGAAATAACGAAGATATTTAGGAATGTCGACTGGACAGTAGAGGCAGATTTCCTTGTCTTTAAGGAGATATTCGAGCGAAATTGCGGAACCTAAAGAATCACCGTCAGGATTTTCAGCCTGAATAATACAAATTTTGTTTTTATCTTTAATAAATTCAGAAAATACGTTATACATCTCTTAAATTATAACACAAAAATCTCTAATACTGAATTTCTCCGATCTAAAGGCTTGGCCTTACCGCCCCTTGGGACGCGGAAGGCCGTTAGGCCTAGCGGCCCGGAGCGGGGAGGAGAATGTTAGTGTTAGAGATTTGTCCTATTATTTAATGCTGCAGAAAGCGTTATCTGATCAGCATAAGATAAATCAACGCCAAGTGGCAATCCGCGTGCGAGGCGGGTGATTTTAAGTTCTGGGAACTTTTCGGACAATGTGCGTTGTAAAAGAAGTGCGGTTGATTCGCCTTCGACTGAAGGATTTGTTGCGATGATAACTTCAGTCGCTTCGTCTTCTTCGACGCGCTTAACAAGTTCTTTGATGTGGAGTTGTTCTGGGGTGATGCCATCGATTGGCGAAATTGCTCCGCCAAGGACGTGGTATGTTCCAGAAAATGACTTAGTTTGCTCAATCGCGTAGATGTCGAGTGGCTCCTCAACGACCAAAATCGTCTTTTTGTCGCGTTTCTCGTCCGTATAAAGTGGAGAAACTTCCTCAGAACTGTCGATAAGTGCAAAAGTTTTCGGACAGGATTTTACTTTTTCGTGGAGTTCTAAAAGACTGTCGGCAATATTTTTCGAAATATTTTTGTCGGAACGAAAAAGATAATACGCGTAGCGTTCAGCTGTGCGTGGGCCGACGCCTGGAAGATGTCCGAGCGCGTCAATCACATTTTCTAAAGCCTTTGGGAGCACCTAAAATCCTTTTTTACATACCCATGTTGCCAAGAGCGCCACCGAGACCTGCCATGAGTGGCTTCATTTTTTCGGTTGCGATTTCTTGTGCTTTTGCGTAGCCATCGCGGAAACAGTTTTCAATCCAGCGTTCGAGTTCAGAAATATCATCGAGATCGATTTTCTCTGGGTCGAGGGTAACTTTTTTGACTTTGAGTTCGCCAGTGATTTGGACAACAACTGCGCCGTCGCCTGCTTCTACTTCAACGATTTCATTCTTTAATTCTTTTTGTGCTTTGCGAAGTTGATTCAACATCTTCATCTGGTCCATGGTTTGTCCCATAAAAATAACTCCTTATAAATTATTATCATTATATCACAGAAACACCTTAGGTAACAAAAAACCACCCGTTTTGTCGAGTGGTTTTTATAATGCTGCTTCAACTGCTGCCCAGTTTGCGTCTTCGTTATTTGCTGGGACGACTACTGAGACTTGCGAACCTTCCTTTAGGCGGAAGTAAGT
>CAMZGF010000023.1 GCA_947306315.1 uncultured Candidatus Saccharibacteria bacterium | reverse complement strand
TAAGAAAGAGGAAGGCGGACGCCACACCCCATTCTCAAAGGGTTACAAGCCACAGTTCTACTTCCGTACTACCGATGTTACTGGTGAAGTTGAACTTCCTGCAGACAAGGAAATCGTCATGCCTGGCGATACAGTAACCTTCAAGGTTAAACTCCTTGCTCCAATCGCTATGAACAACAACGACCGTTTCGCTATCCGTGAAGGTGGCAAGACTGTCGGTTCAGGTGTTATCACCTCAATCATCAAATAAGCGAAGCGGAGAGCTTTAGCTCACCGATGAGCTTATTTGTGAAAGTGACCACGAAAGTGGTCACTTTTCATCAAATAATAATTTCTTGATTGAGAAAAGTCGCCCTTAGGGGCGACTTTTTTATTCTTTTTTACTATTTACATAAGCGGGATAAATAGTTAGAATTAAAATAGACATAAACAAAAAGGTCATTTTTATGGGTTTGGTAAAGCATAAGAATAGTAATTCTATTTCTATTATTCTGAATACTGTGATGTTTTTCTTCATCGCATTATTTATTGTGGCAATAATGCCAATTTTAAGCGCATCAGCTAACACTTCCGTGTTTGTTATTGAGGATATGGAGTTTGATAGATTTGAGGGGGCTGCGAGCGGCAGAATAATTGGTTTTGATGAATCTGAAGCTACCAGTAATGTCTCGTATTTAAATAAAGGTGACGCTGCAGTCTATAAGATTCGCTTTAAGAACCAGAGTGCTACGCCACAAACCATTATGTCGATCTCAAACGACAATGAAGATCCTGACCTTTCTTTCTCGTATGAAGATATCAACAATCAGATAGTTCCGGCTGGTGGACATTTTGATTTTTTGATTAGAGCAACCAGTAACATAGATAGAGCTAACGTACTTTCAAAAATCTCAAACACCAGGTTATCAATTAATTATCTAGACCAAACTGGTTTTATTCCAGGAGTACCAGACACAGGTATTTTAGAAGCTCCAGTTACATGGACTTCAAATGATTCTCAAATGAATATCTTACTTGGTGTAATCTCAATTTTAGGCCTAATTGTCTGTATATTAATTAAAACTAAGAAAGATAAAAAGATAATTGTTCTTATGCTTGTAGTTTCTACTTGTGCTGCAGCTATTGTCTTTCCGAAAGCAGCAAATACAATTTCCGTGGCAAGAAATGAATTTTTGCTCAGAAATGTTGCAATCTATACTGACGATGTATCGAAAATCTTAAATATAGAAGTCAGTGACAAAGATGAGTGGAAGCCAGAAAAAACCGTTACAATCACTAGTAACTTGTCATTCGATGGTAGTAAATATCAATACCAATTAAATGGCGGCGAATGGGTCGATTACACTGGTCCATTCACTGTTAATAAAAATAATACCGAAATAAAAGCTCGTGTTATCGACCGCACGAATGGTGAGATACTTGCCGCAGATACTACCGCTATTAAAATTGATCCAGTAAAGCCTAGCGTAAATATCGAACTAGATGGTACTTATTATTCCGGCCAAGCACTAGACCTTTCGACCGTAACTAGCTATACGGCTGGCGAATCTGGCGCAACCGTTCGTTGGTATATTGATGATCTCGAAATCACAAACCTGAGCGACACATATTTAATTGACCGCATGGAAGAGCAATATGAGGTAAAGGTTAAGGCTGTTGTCACTAGCGGTGCAGGGCCAAGCGACGAAGATAATTCGAGTACAATTATTATTAAGTATGCTCGTTGGACTGGTTTCTTTATTGGGCCACTTACTCGCGACAATATCGGTAACATCAAATTTGTGAGCTGGGCTGAAATGCCGGGAAATGAAAGCGAATGGACCGATATTTCCGTCAACCAGGATGGTGCTGTAATGGAATATTACGTGCTCGATTCTGAAACAAATCTTTACGACGTTTATATTGCTAGCCCGTATGGATATTCGCGTTACAAAGATGACTCGATGGGTAGTGATCTCGCGATGGATTTGTCTCCAAATATCGAGCATACTACCTCTGCTAGTGCGGGTGGAGCTAACACTTGTCAGGATGGACACTACGGCATGTTTGCGTATATGCCAAAACTTAAGACGATCGATTTTAGCTATCTTGACATGTTTAACATCACTGATATGTCCTGTATGTTTACGAATATTGACTTTAAAACAACGTACTGGGATGCTCATAGTGATTTGACTAGTATTACATGGGGCGAGAAGTTTAATACCAGCAATGTCACGAATATGAATTTTGCCTTTGCTGGCCTACAAAATCTTCAGTCGCGCGATTTAAGCAATTTTGACGTTAGCTCAGCCGAACGATTGAACGGAATTTTTGCAAGAAATGAATCACTCGAATCCTTGTCTCTTGCTGATTGGGATACATCGAAGGTTCGCGATTTCAGATATGTCTTTTATGAAACGCCAAAACTAAAAAATTACGATGTATCAAAATGGGATACTTCTAGCGCTGAAACTATGATGGGAATGTTCTATGCGGCTGGTGTCGAATCGCTTGATTTATCGAAGTGGGACGTTTCAAATGTAAAATCTTTCTATCAGTTATTCGAGAACGCGGCAAGTTTAAAATCCGTAGATATGACTGGCTGGAATACATCGAATGTGCTTGATATGAGCTACATGTTTAACCGTGCCGGGGTAACAAGCCTTAACCTGAGCTCGTTTAATACTTCAAATGTTCAACGTATGGGCGATATGTTCAGCAGTACTGCAAATCTTACTAGCCTTGATGTGAGCAATTTTGACACATCAAACGTTTGGGATATGAACGGAATGTTCCATACAACTAAAATGGCAGAACTGAATTTGGATAATTTCAACACCGAAAAAGTGCGAGACTTCGGTTACTTTGCTTACAACTCAGCGCTCGAGACGATTCATTTCCGTCACCTCACATTCTCGAGCCCTAACGACTTCTACTGTATGTTCTGGAAAGCTACTAAGCTCAAAAATATCTATGTAGAAACAATTCCAACAATTCCGTCTGGTTCTAGAACGACCGCTATGTGGACCAACGCCGGCACAAATCACTTTACACTCAAAGAGTATTAATTTTACAGTAAATTTTTGACCTCGTCCTTACCGTAGTAAGGATGAGGTTGATTTTTTATGCAAGGTATGTTATAGTTAATAGCGTAATTAAATAATATTAGCTAGAAAAACTCCATTCTTTCGAGGTTATCTAGCAAGAAAGGTAAATACATCATGGCAGAAGCTAAAAAAGCTGAAGGTCTCAAGATCCGTATCCGCCTCAAGGCTTACGATCACCGCGTCATCGACCAAAGCGCAAAGCAAATCGTCGATACCGCAATCCGTACTGGTGCTACCGTTTCAGGTCCAGTACCTCTTCCAACCAAACGCTCAACTTTCACAGTTGTTAAATCACCACACGTCTACAAGACCGGCGGTGAAGCATTCGAGATGAAGGTTCACAAACGCCTTATCGACATCTCAAACGCAACTCCAAAGACTATCGATTCACTTCAGAATCTCAGCCTTCCATCAGGTGTTGACGCTGAAATCAAGATGTAATAATCAAAATAACCTCCTTCATGGGGGTTATTTTTTTATTTATGGAGCGCTACTGCTAATATAGATTTATCTGTTAATGTATGATAAGATAACAGACATGAAGGAGGTCAAGAAACGCATATTATGGGTGGACATCGCAAAGGCATTCGCTATTTTGAGTGTCCCGATTTCTCACTGCCTCCCGCTCGGCACAACTCTTCGCGCACTGATTTTCTCAGTCCACATGCCACTTTTCTTTATTTTGTCTGGCTTTACAACTAAGCTCGCATCGGACTGGAAAACCGTAGGGAAACGTCTTAAGAAGAACTTCCTCTATCTTATCTTGCCAACTCTTGGTGTTATTTCAATCTTTGCTTTTACTGAAGCCTTTAAATTTGGCGGAATCGAACTTTTTCCGAGTAAAGTAGCTTGGACCTTGCGCGAATTCTTTATTAAAAACTACCCAGACGGCCTCTATAATGCAGGCGCGGTTTGGTTCCTAGTTGCGCTATTCAACGCAAAACTCATTATGGATGTCGTCAACACGGTTATAAAATCCGAAAAATCTGGTATTGTTTCCTTCCTATTTGGCGCACTCGGCATATATATGGGGGTGAAAGGTATTAGACTGCCGTTCTTCGTAGATCTCGCTCTAGTTGCATCAATGTTCATTGAAGTTGGTATTTTGTGGCGCAAATACGAGAAGACCGTCAAAAAATATTCTGTGCCACTCCTCCTTGCTGCCGGAGCTTTCTGGTTTAGCAGAGTGATGCGGGGCGATTTTCTTGAGTTTTGGACTCGCTTTTATGCGGGCTATGAAATTAGTATTTTTGAGGCTGTCGCTGGCTCGTTTGTGATTGGGAATATAGCAATGATGCTCGAGGAATCGCTGAAAAAAGCAGGGAAGATTCAGAAAAAGCTCATGAATACACTCATTGTAGTTGGGAAAAACACTATGCTCCTATATCTTATCCACTGTCTTGATACGTCGATTTTTAATTTCTGGAATTTTAGTGTTGAGCTTGGGGTTTTTGCGACCTGCTTAACTCGTCTAGCTTTGAATCTTGCAATTTTTGTAGTTATCAGAAATGGTTATCTACTCTTTAAGAATAGAGATAAACGTAAGCGAGACTTGAAAAATTCATAAAAATATGCTATAATAGATATATGGAGACCTATCGGTCTTTTTTGCACATTTAAATGGTGAGTGGGTTATGAAAGGGGTGCGTTTTATGACTGAACATGAGTTTGATGAAACGATACGGATACTTGACGAGGTCTTAGACGAAGAAGAATCCGGAGAAGATTTAGAGGAGCCAAAAATCCAGCCTGTTGTTGGCAATTGGACTAAAGACTATTTTAATAGTCATACTTGGGGCGAGTCGCTACATCAGATAGTAAGTGCCTTTGTGTTTAGCCGTGCTACGGGTATCCTGGGTGCCGTCTTCTTGGGCGTTATTGTTGTTTTTACTATCAGTTGGAGTATATTTAATGGCCTTGAGACAACAAATAATGTCCAGTCTCAAAGCTTTAACTCCAAAACATACCTTCGTAGTGTTTGTGCTAAAGATATAGAAGTTGCAGTTTATCCTGATAAAGAAGATACTGTCTATGAGATGACTTTTGATATTAATAAAAATTCTTATCTAGTCAAAACGACTGTCTTCTCGACGGAAACTAATACTTTTGGGCTCTATACTGTAATATCTGTAGACACCGGTGATGTTTTATATCGGACAATGCCATTCAATTCAGGTTCTTTTGTAGTAGACGAGAGAAGTTCAATGCTAATTGACGCGGAGGCCCTTGAAGTGCTACATGGTTCAACCGACGAAACGCTTGAAATTCAATCTGATTATGAAGGCGACTGTCCATTCTCTGGGCTCGGTATTGTGTACTGCGAGATTGACCACGAAGGAACAATTATATGGTACGATGAATCCACATTAAAAGAAACTTAATTTTTCACTCGCCAAAACCCCTCCAATCCTATTGGAGGGGCATTTTTTATGGTATAATTATTACATGACGTTCGTAATGCGAATGAAAAAGCGTTTTTACTTTGTGGCTGCGGGATATTTCCGGTTCTTTGCAAACCGCGCATTTAAACGCTGGCATCCTCGAGTAATCGCCATCACCGGCTCCGTCGGAAAAACCACAATGTTACATCTTGTTGAAGAACAGCTTGGTAAAAAAGCCCATTATTCACATGATGCAAACTCGGCGTTCGGCGTTGCTTTTGATATTGTTGGATTAAAAGGTATTTATGGCACTAAACTTCGCTGGCTCTATCTTATTCCAGCAGTATTCTTCCGTTCATTCTGGTATAAACGCACTGAAGAATTTTATGTTGTTGAAATCGATGGTGAGCGTCCGCATGAGACTGAATTCTTGGCGAGTTGGTTGAAACCTGAGGTGACACTTTGGGTTGCGCTTGGTCGCTCTCATGCTATTCAATTTGAGAATCAGGTAGAAGAAGGCATTTTTGAAAATATTGACAAGGCGATCACTCACGAATTCGCAATGCTTCCTCAACATACGACCGGAAAAATTTATATTGACGGCGACGTTCCTCTAATGGTCAAGGCCTGTGAGAAGGTGAAGCTTCATCATAATATTTCAGCCGAAGTTGTAAAATGCTACAAAAACGAGTGTAAGAGATATAGTGTTCATCCAGACCATACTGATTTTACGATTGGTGGCAAAAAATTCCATTTCTATAATCCAATGCCGGCCGATCTTGCAATTCAACTTTCCGAACTCAATAAACTCTGTGATTATCTCGGCATAAAGGTTAAGACTGATTTTAAGAAAATGCCTCTTCCACCGGGAAGAAACTCATATTTTGAAGGTAAGAATGGCTTGAAGTTAATTGATAGTTCATATAACGCCCACCTTATTTCAATGGAAGCAATCATGGATATGGTATCAATGATAAAAGAAGGCCATAAGTGGCTCGTGATTGGCGATATGGTAGAACAGGGTCAAATTGAAAAGGAAGAACACTCAAAACTTGCTGATGTTCTTATGAAGGTGAAGCCTGAGCAAGTCGTCTTGATTGGTCGTCGTACCGAAGAATATACCGCACCAGTGCTCAGAAAAAACGGCATTGAAGTCTTTACAACTCGTGAACCACGCGAAGCGCTCGAGTTTATTGAAAAGAACACAACCGGCGAAGAAACGATTGTTTTTAAAGGTTCACAATATCTTGAATGGGTAATCGAGAAACTTCTTAAAAATAAAGAAGACGCGAAAAAACTACCACGTCGCGACAAGGCGGCAGAAAAGAGAAGGAAAAGACGAGGTCTAGATTCATAAAGGAGTGCGGATGAAAAAAATATATGTGATTCATGGTTGGACTTATACCGTGAAACCATGGGAAAAAACGATTGATATTCTAAAACACGAATATAAAATTGATGTTGAAATGCTAAATGTTCCAGGATTGACAACTGGATCAAAAAAAGTTTGGACAATTGAAGAATATGCTAACTGGGCAGATAAAAATATCCCAGCTGATTCAGTTGCGCTCGGTCATAGTAATGGTGGTCGTATTCTCCTAAACCTATGTTCTGAGAAACCAAGCAAATTAAAACACTTGATTTTGCTCGACGCTGCGGGTGTTTATGAGGAGTCAAAAAAGCGCGAGATTTCACGTGGGCTTTCAAAATTCTTTGCACCGCTAAAAAAATCAGCGCTTCTTCGCAAAATCTTCCATAAACTTGTCGGCGCGTCGGATTACGATCGCGCTCCTGAAAACATGAAGCAGACTTTAAGCAATATGCTTACTAGCGATAAAAAACTCGACATTAGTAAAGTTAAGACTAAAACTACAATTCTTTGGGGAGAGAAAGACACCGTTACGCCGCTTCGCCAAGCCAAAAAAATGCACGAACTCATTGAAGACTCGGAACTTATGACCTACAAAAACTGGACTCATGCGCCATATATCGTCGATCCAGCTGGACTTGCGCGCGCGATTAATAAAGTAATGGAGGATATCGAATAATGTTTTTCCTTGGTCAGGCCGCGAATTACAGGGGAAAGGTATTTCGCCATACTTTTGCTTTTGGCTTTAAGAAAGACTACGAAGCCTTAAAAAAACATCTCGCTACGCGTTATCAAGTTCCTGTTGAAAATGTTTTCTTGTATCATAACGGTCGCACTGCACTCGCTGCAGGTATGCGTGCGGTTGTTCCGAAAAAGAACGGCGAACACCCAGGAATTCTTGTGACTTCATTAACTTGCTATGCAGTAGTCGAGGCAGTAAAAACAGCTGGCTTTACGCCTGTGTTTGCTGATATTGATCCAAGAACTCTCCATTTTAACGGCGAGACAATTGATAAAGCCTTGAAGAAGCATAAAAACGTTAAAGCGGTGATTGTCCAAAATAATCTTGGCTATCCTGCAGACATTAAATCTATAAAATCTTCAGTCAGAAAACACAATCTTGTTCTTATTGAAGATCTCGCCCACTGTGCGGGTATATCGTATGAAAACGGGAAAGAAGCTGGCATGCTTGGTGATTTTGCCGCTCTTAGCTTTGGGAAAGGAAAATCAATTGATACTATTTCTGGTGGCGCATTAGTTATTCGCTCGAAAGAAATTACTTATGTTGAACGTGGACATTATAAAACAAAAGAAGTTAAACTTCCAAAAGAACCAACGAAGAAGCCAAAGTTTGGTGATCGCTACCGCGATCGTCTCTATCCGTTCTTTGGCCTAAAAATCCGCATGTTTTATTTCTTCCGTCTCGGCCGTCTCTATACGAGCTATCTTCTAAAGACTCACCAGATCAAGCGTTCTGCTGATGCTGATCTTGATTTTAGAGTACGTCTAACTTATTGGCAAGCAAAGCTTGCATTGAAACAACTCGAATCGCTTCCTAAAAATCGTCCACCAATTCGTGAATTCTATCTTGTTAATGATCGCGATATTGTTCTAAATGAGCTCGAACGTAGTGGGTTTGTCATGAATGATATTTGGTACGATGTTCCGGTTTCACCTGAAAGATATTATAATAAAGTGAAGTATCCAGAGGATGAATGTCCGACTGCGGTTGAGGTTGCAAAACATATTGTTAACCTTCCGACACACTATCCACGTGTAAAGTTGGCTCCAGCCAGAAAAATAATCGAAAAACATGAATTAAAAGGGGAAATAAAGTGACAAAATATGCAGTTTTGAAGCATCCAGAAGGGAACTTCTTACAGTCAGATGAATGGGGCCAGTGTGCCGAAAAAGTCGGCCATAAGGCAATTCGAAAAGATTTTAAGAACGGTGATTCTGTCTTAATGCTAGTAAAAGATGCACGCCGTGGAAGATATCTCGAGATTCCAGGTGGTCCACTTATCGATTGGAAGAATATCGTTGAAGTAAAGAATGTTTTTGACGAAATCCGAAAAACTGCAAAGTCCGAAAAATGCGTATTTGTGCGTTTCCGCCCTCAGCTCATTAATACAAAAGAGAACTTAAAACTGATTGCAAAAACCGGAAGTCGTGTCGCTCCGTTCCATCTTCATGCTCAAAATACGGTGATTCTAGACCTCGAAAAATCTGAGGACGAGCTACTAGCTGAGATGCGTCGCCAAACTCGATATGAAGTTCGTCGAGCCGGAAAATTGGAACTTGTTATAAAAAGTGGAAATAGTAAAGAACTCTTCGACGAATTTCATCAAGTCCAAGTTGAAACCGCAAAACGTCAGAATTTCATTCCTCCAAATGCTGAAGAACTGGAAGCATATCGTGAAATTTTTAGAGAACATGCAGTAATATATTATGTCGAAACCTCGAAAAACCTCACAGCGGATGGGAAAAAGGTTATCGACGGTGAGCCAGAAGGTGAATATATCCCTGCAGGCACGAGAGTAAATTATGGTCTATTCATTGATTACGGTGACGAAGTTGAATACTTCGAAGCTGCAAGTACTGAATTTGGGCATACTGTACCGGGCGCTTACGGAATGCTTTGGCAAGCAATATTAGATTACAAGAAAAAAGGTCTAAAAAGATTTAATCTTTGGGGAATTGCTCCACCGAATCAACCACATCATCGCTACGCCCGTGTCACAACTTTTAAGACCGGATTTGGCGGTGAACAGATCGAATTCATTCACGCACGCGACATTGTTATAAATCCAGCAAAATACCTAATTACTAAAGCAATTGAAGAAATAAGAAAAAAGAAGAGACATTTGTAATGAAAATTGAACTAAGAGATGCAGAAAACAAGAAGGAATGGGATAAGTTTGTCACTTCTCATCCTGAATCGAACTTTCTCCAGAGTTGGGATTTTTATGAATTCCATAGAGCTCGTGGCGAGGAGATCGTGCGTCGTGTTGCAGAGAAAGATGGTAAGATTGTTGCAGCTTATGCTGGTGAGGTTGAACATGCTAAGCGTGGTCGCCATATGGCGATTGCTGGTGGGCCAATTCTTGATTGGAGCGATAGGCTGCTTGTTAAGGCAGTCTTTGCTGATATAAAGGCGAAAGGCAAAGAACTCGGCTGTGTTTTTGTGCGCGTTCGTCCTCAATGTGAAGATAATGAAAAAGATATAAAAATCTTTCGTGATTTTGGTTTTAAGAAGGCTCCGATGTATCTTTCGGTTGAATTTGCGGGAGTTCTTGATCTTAATAAATCTGAAGATGAAATTCTTGCAGGAATGCGCCAACGCCTTCGTCGCGCGCTCAGAAAAGGCATGAAAAATGATATTATGATTGAAAAATCTACCGATCCGAAGGATATTCATACTTTTTACGAAATCCAGCTCCAAACTGCAAAACGTCATGATTTCTACGCCTTCTCAGAGGACTTTCTTACTAAGCAATTCGAGGCCTTTGCACCAAATGGCGAGGCCGTTCTATATACCGCAAAAATCAGCGATGAGAAGAAGAAGGAACTTGGAGTAGAAACTGAGAGCAATATCCTTGCACAGAACTTTATGATCTTCTATGGCAACGAGGCAAGTTATCATTACGGTGTCTCGTCGGAGCTTGGGACGAAGCTTTCTGGTGCACCACTCCTTCATATGGAAGCTATGCGTGACGCCCGAGAACGTGGAATTAAACGTTATAGCTTTTGGGGAATTGTTGGTGAAAATGATACGAAGCATCGTTTTTATGGTGTCTCAGTCTTTAAACGAGGATTTGGTGTTGATGAACTTAAATATCTTCCAGCTCAAGACTTAATTCTCAAGAAATTCCAATATTATCTAAAAACTTGGATCA
>CAMZGF010000022.1 GCA_947306315.1 uncultured Candidatus Saccharibacteria bacterium | reverse complement strand
AACGATGAGTGCGCCCATAGTCATGGTTGTTGCTGCGATAGAAACGGCATTTTGGACTGCTTCGAGAGTGACGCGAGCTGGGTCGATAACACCGATTTTTTTCATATCGAGAAGACCTTTTTCTGGTTCCATGACGTTGAAGCCGAAACCATCTTGAGCTGAGTTCTCGACTTCAGCGAGGAGAGCTTGGGCATTAAGGCCAGCGTTCTCAAGGATGTGAATGAATGGAGCTTTAAGAGCATTTTTAACGATTTTAGTACCGTTGTCGTTGCCCTTTAAGGTCTTTGCGAGGTTCACGAGAGTGACGCCACCACCGGCGACGATTCCCTCTGCAAGAGCGGCGCGAGTTGCGGAAACTGCATCATCGACGCGGTATTTTTTCTCGTCGATTTCTGGTTCAGTTGCGCCACCAACTTTAATGACGGCAACTTTGCCAGAGAGAGCAGCTTTGCGTTTTTCGAATTCGCCGCGTTCGTAATCTGAGTTAGATGCGGCAGCTTGTGACTCGATGAGGTTGATACGATCTTTAATGGCTTTCTTTGAACCTGCACCTTCAATGATAGTTGAATCGTCTTTGGTTGCGATGACTTTCTTTGCACTACCTAGAACTTCGAGACCAGCTTCTTCGAGCTTCATGCCTTTATCTTCGGAAACGACGGTTGCATCGGTAAGAACGGCGATATCTTCCATGATTTCCTTGCGGCGATCACCAAAGGCAGGAGCTTTAAGGACGATAGTATTGAAGACGCCTTTAAGCTTATTAAGAACGAGGAGTGAAAGAGCTTCACCTGAGACTTCCTCGGCGATAATGACGAGATCTTTTTTACCAGATTGAGCTACTTTCTCGAGAAGTGGAAGGATGTCTGAACTTGCGGTGATTTTTTTATCAGTCAAGAGAATGAGAGGCTTATCCATGATAGCTTCTTGGCGGTTGACATCGGTAACGAAGAAGGCGGAAGCGTAGCCTTTATCGTAGTTAAAGCCTTCGACAATTTCTTCTTCCATGTCGAGACCTTGGCCAGCTTCGACGGTAATGACGCCATCTTTACCAATTTTGCTGATAACGTCGGCGATGAGTTCACCGATTTCTTTGTCTCCAGCGGAGATAGTTGCAACTTCAGCAACTTTTTTCGAATCGCCTTCGATTTTTTCTGAGAGATTATCGATTTTCTTGACGATTTCAGCGCCAGCTTTTTCGATTCCCTTTCTAAGCTCCATAGGGTTAACACCAGCAGCAATGAGTTTGTTGGCTTCATTCAAGATATTATAGGTAAGGACGGTAACTGTAGTGGTACCATCGCCGGCAACTTTATTAAGTTTTTGAGCAGCTGCTTTAATAAGATTTGCGCCAACTTTTTCGCCCATGTTCTCTTTTGTTGAACCGAGATCGACGGCTTCAGCGACGGTTACACCATCGTGAGTAATGACGGGTGCGCCGTATTCTTTTTCGATAATGACATTTTGGCCTTTTGGACCGTAAGTTACTTTAACGGCGTCATAGAGTTTCTTTGCGCCGGCAAGAACTTTACTTCTAGCATCTTGTTCGTAATAAATCTCTTTCATATGTTCCTTTCTTTAAAGGGTAGCGAGAACGTCTTTGTCTTCGACGATGATGTAGTCGGAATCTTCTAATTTTACGTTAGTGGTTGAGTATTCTTTATAGATGATTTTATCCCCTACTTTGATATTTTTGACGTCTGGACCAATAGACTCGACGATGGCGTAGGCGGTTTCTTCTTTGTTTGTGTCAGGAAGGAGAAGTCCGGAAGCAGTTTTTGCTGCTGGCTTTTCTTTCTTTGCGACGACTCGGTTAGTGAGCGGTTTTAACTTCATGTTTCCTCCTTTTTGGAATTCTTATCTCTATTGTAGCACAAAAATTAGCACTTGCAAGTCGCGAGTGCTAATTTTATTATTTTATCTAATTAAAGTTCTTCGAACTTTACGAATTTAATGCTATTGTCGTCTTTCTTGAATACGAAGCGATATTTTGGAAGATTTTTAAGGTCTTCTTTGCTTGGAGTATATTTAGCTTCTTTAGCGGTATCGTCATCGAATGCGATGTCGAGTTTCTTTTCGCCAACATAGAGATAGTAGTTGTCGCCGACAGTTGAGTAGTGATCCTTAATGTAGTATGTATCACCTGCGGTACAGCCAATGCCATCTGATCCTGAGATCATGGTCGTGACGTCCATGTTGTTATTATCTGCGTAGAAGACATTACGGTCCTTATCATAGACGTAACCGTTTAATCTCCAGATGATAGTTGCGTTTTCAAAGCCAGAGCCATATGTTTTTGCATAGAGATCTGCGGCTTCTGTGGCTTTAATTTCATAGCTGTTTTTAAGAGTATTTTTAACGTATGAATTGAAATCTTTAACGGTGTCGCTGTAGGCATTTTTGAGGTGAGCATCAGCGATGATAGATTTAATTTTGTCGTTACTAAAATCTGTAGTAACTTTTGTTGCTGAAGTCTTTCTTAAGTAATTTAATACTGAGACTTGCTTCATTGTGTTGTTTGCGTCTTCTTTTTCAGCTACATTTAAGACGCAGCCGTTTGAAACGAAGCTATCTTTGTCAGCAACGTCGTCGGTTTTAAGACCGGTAACGATTGCAACCCCTCTATCGACTACTGCTAGATCATCTTTGCTCATTGGATGTTCGATGAGGAACATATAGATGACCGCTCCGAGACAGCCAATCATTGCTAGGCCAACGATGACTGGCAAGATTAAGTTAGTATTTTTTCCAGAAGATGGCTTTCTGGAAGGCTTTGAAGATTTAATGCGCTTATCCATAATAATTTAATTATAAACGATTCGTGTTTTTTTGTATATGATAAAATATATGTATGAATATTCGTGATTTTGTTCCTGGTTATAATAAGATTGTTTTACCTTATCATTTCTTGAAAGCATCAGTTGCTGGTGCTCGTTATGGTTTTCCTGGCAAGAAGATGACTGTGATTGGAATTACCGGCACGAATGGTAAGACTTCAACTTCATTCTTTGTTTGGAAAATGTTGAATGCTTCTGGACGCAAAGCTGGCCTCATGACGACTGTGGCTTGGGGTGGTGTTCCTGGTATGGAATATTCTGAAGGCGATTCGGGTTCGCTTAAGGCTGGCGCTGATGGGCTTCACCAACAGACAAAACATATGACAACTGTCGATTCAATGACACTTAATCGCCGTATGAAGAGAATTCTTGATGCGGGCGCTGAGTATCTTGTGCTTGAGGTGACTTCACATGCGATGTGTCAGTTTAGAACACTTGGTATCCCAATTGAAGTTGCGGCAATGACAAATGTCACGCACGAGCATCTTGATTATCATAAGACTTTTGAAAACTATCGTGCTGCGAAGTGTAAACTCTTTAAAAAGGCGAAGTATGGAATCGCGAATGCGGATGACCCAAGTTCAACCTTCTTCATGCACGTTGTAAAAGATGGTACAACCTACGGTATTAATAGGGGTGCCCTTAAGGCAAAAAACGTGAAGCTTTCTGCGACTGGCGTTTCGTATGATGTGAAAGATTTCTCAATTGAGACGAAAATTCCTGGAATCTTTACTGTTTATAATACGCTCGCAGCAGTGGCGGTTGGACTTAGATTAGGACTTACTGAAGATGAAATTCATGACGGTATTTATGCGCTTGAATCTGTTGAAGGTAGAATGAACCGCGTTGATCTCGGACAAAACTTCACGGCGATTGTTGATTATGCACATACGCCTGATGCCTTTCAGAAAGTTTATGATTCAGTTGCACCAAATAAGAATGGTAGGATTATTTCCCTGTTTGGCGGAGCTGGTAGGCGTGACGAAACAACACGTGACGAACGTGGTGAGATTGCCGCAAAGTACTCCGATGTTTGTATTATTACTGAGGATGACTCACGTGATGAGGACCCAGAAAAAATCGCTAAGATGTTCTTAGTTGGTTGTGAACGAGCGGGTATGAAACTTGGTGAGAACGTATTTATCGAGATTGATCGTGCGAAAGCAATTGAGAAAGCTTGTAAAATGGCGAAGAAAGGCGATATTGTGCTTGTTCTCGGTAAAGGTCATGAACATACAATTCTTCGCAAGAATGGTGCGGAGCCATTCGAAGACTTAAAAGAAACTGAGAAAGCTATTCAGAAGCTTCTTCGCTAGGTTGTTGGTCTTTTTCGGCAACGAGGCCTTGTGGATCATAGGCAGCGATACCATTTTCGATTGATTCAGTGTCAATGCCAAGAGCGAGAGCAAGAGCAGCGGCACAAGCCATGTATGAAATATCAGTCTGTTTATTGAGGAAACTTGCAGTTGTAAAGCGTTTCCCTTCGAAGCTTAAGTGTGCTTCAGAACCCATTTTGTAGAGCTTTGAAGATTCAATAACAAGATCGCTTTCGCGGTTTTCACCGTAGGTGAAAGTTGCTTTGTCACCCTTGAAAGTTTTCTTGAATTCTTCGAAGTTTTTATCGTCACGATTTAAAACGACATATTCAGGGCCCATATCAAAGATTGTGTCATCTTTTGCTTCATACTCTTCAGCAGATATATCGTTGATATGTGAAGGAACGTAGTCGGTAAGAACGGCTGCGAAGATATCAAGCTCAGCGAAGAGATCTTCTTCAATAGATTCAGCAGGAGCAGTTACTACGACGTAATTTGAGCCAGCTTTCCAAGCGTCGGAGAGGAATTTATGGAGCATGCCAGATTTTATTGTAGTTTCAGAAGCGAGGACTGCAACACGTTCGCCTGATTCAGTAATAATGTGATGAATAAAATGTGCAACAGCTGTTTTTCCAGTTGTACCTGTGACAACAATAAGCTTCATGTCGCGTGCAGGATGACCGTAGTAAGTGCCAAGGATTTTCGCTTTAATACGGTTTTTGGTTAATTTTTTCTTTCCAGCATTTTCTGGTCTTACAGGTTTCTTTTTTGGTTGTTCTGAAATTGCTTGGTTATCATAGATATTTGCGATATCAGCTTTTTCTTCTGGCATAACGTCTCCTCACTTTTTCTACCTTTAGTTTAGCATAGATTAGGTGTTTTCGCAAAAACATTTATGGTATAATTTAAGTAAGGAGATTATATGAGCGAACGAAATGAATTTGATATTGATAATTTAGATGAATTCGACGATTTCGACGACGCTGATGACGATGAGTTGTTCGAAAAAGAATCTCAAGCTGAAGATTTCGAGGAGCGTATGGCTCGCGAAAGCGAAGCTTATCTTAAAGGCGTGGATGATGGTGGAGCTGATGCGTACGGTGGCGCGGAGTATGACCCGTTTGAAGATGATAGAGATATGATTGATGAGGAACGTGACCGTTATGAAGAGGGATACTATGATGGCTATGATTCCGAAGATGATTTAGACGAAGAGTAAAATGGTTTGGAGCCGGGCAGGAAAAAGGCCCGACTTTTTGTCGAGCCTAAAGTTATGAGAATTCTTATGCATTGCCGTTAATACGAGCGTCAATCGCTACTATGAGGTAGTGAAGCGCTTCAGAGTTTTTGGTGTATTCGGTAGGAATACCGAGATCCTGACATTGCATAGCGAAACTCGCAACAGTCACTACATCTTCACAGGGTTCAGCAAGGAATTTGCAGAAATCTTCGCTATTTTCCACGAAGTTTTTGATTTCCTGGAATTTCTTTGGTTCGAGACTGTCGATGTACTCTTTTGCTCCCATAGGGCTACCCTCCTTTCCCAAAGTGCAATAGTAAGTATAATTATAGTACTTTTATAGAGGTAATGCAAGCATGAGCGGTTTGGTTTTCTAGGGCTTTCTAGGGGTGGCGTAGCTTGGGTTTTTGTGATAAGATAGAATGTGGAAGCGTGGCCGAGTGGTTGAAGGCGCACGACTCGAAATCGTGTGGGCAGCAATGTCTCGGAGGTTCGAATCCTCTCGCTTCCGCCATTTTTCCGTAGGTTTAACTTTCATAATCACTATATGAATTGGAAACAAGCTGGTAGTGATTTGAAAGTTTTTTGTTTAATAATAAAACATTCTCTTCTTTCTTCTTGAAAAAAAATAAAAAATGTGATACAATACGAGTTGTCGTAGCAATACGATGCTCATTTAATTTCTAGGTGGAATCGCTACAGATTCGAAGTATTGAACTTTCCTGTGGCGGTATCCACACCAAGTTAGATTTATGCACCCGTAAGCTAGCGCTTTCGGATGCACATTCGCGAACAATGCCCGAGCAGGCTCGGTCGCTGTTCACTCATTATGCACCCGTAGCTCAGCTGGATAGAGCGTTTGCTTGCGGAGCAAAAGGTCGTAGGTTCGAATCCTGTCGGGTGTACCATATAATCAACATTAGAGCTTAAGGGCTCTTTTTTGTTGTCAAAGTAGGTACTATCTCTTTTCAAAATGATAAAAATATATATGGTATAATATGCCATTCTTGTTTTCGTTGTGACTATAATCAGATTGCCACGTATATTTTATGAGGACTATAAATACTCAAAGGTACATCGGAATGATGAACCTTCTATAGGTGAATGGCGAGACGACCTTATATCAAACACACCTATAAGCCCAGCTGGCTATGTAATGGATGACGACGGCAGCTGGTTAGGTATGGGGACTCTCCCATATCCTGTTATTTATCTATTGGTAGCTGGTTTTAACTTATGGCTCCAGAGTCTTCGAATAAAATTGTTCCCCTTTCCGTAAGATAGAAACCCCACTAAAAAATAAGCCCCCGCAAAATGCGGGGGCTTTTTAAAGGTAGGTGGGTTAAATCGGATGTACAACTGGTATTGCTTTCTCGATCTCATTGAATAAGAACGGCTCGATATCCTGGCTCAAAATAGCATTCCTTTCGGCGTCTTTTTTGTCGACGATTGACATGAATTTTTCGAAAATGGTTTTTGGTAGAGCGCCGTAGTTCAAATATTCCGTAGATTCGTGAAGGAATAAAGATTTCACATAAATATAGCCTTCGTAGATGTTGCGGTCCTTTGTGAAAGCGTAGCCACTTTTATTATTCGTATCGGTAATACCACGGTATGCACTGTATGTGTACTTCCAGGTATTTCTCGCACGAATTTTCTTGTCCATTTTCTCTGGTAACAGATTATAGATGAGTTTGGCTGTATTTGTGAAACTTCCCTGCCCGTCATCACTGCAGCTTGCGTTGTCGATTGCGACCATGTAATAGATGCCGTCGATAGCTTTCTGGCCGAGGTATTTTTCGCTGTAATCCATGTCGGTGAAAGCGGAAAACCCGTCATAGACGAATTCATCGTCGCATTTTAGAAGACCGAGTTCTTCGACGTTTCTTGAGCATCTCCATCGGCAATCAATTTCTCGCTTAAGAAGACGGACGAAGGAAAAATCGTCCATGTTAGCTACGAGCGGAACAATGACGGATGGTGCTGTTTTAAAAAACGTTTTGTCGAGCGCCTCTACCGTTCCATAGACAAAGTCAGGGATTTGGTAGATTGGCGATGCATGCGTTTGATATAGATCAAACGCGGATTTGATCATGCTCATAAAATCCTGTGTGTAAATGGGCTTTATAGTGTTAAACCATCTTAACGTCTTCGGTTTAAAGCTGATATTAGCCTTCTTTGCAGCAGAAACGTCAAATGAACCGTTTAGGATTTGGTGAGCGATATTGATTGCATCAGTGACGTTGTCAAAACTTGGGCATCCGTATTTCTCTTTCACGATACTCGCAGATTCTTTGTCGTTTTTGTTTTCTATTGATTTAGCGAGTTTGGCTGTTTTGAGACTGTCAGTTATGGCCTGCATGTAATTCTCCAGGACGAATGATTCAGCTATGCCAGTTGCATTTTCTTTAACGGAAGAAAGTTCCGATTGTAACTGGAGTAGAGCTTTTTCCTGGCTGATGCAATGATTAATGAGCGCCGGATCGTAGTTGTCTAAGTTGGGGTTTTCAAAAACTCTGTAATTGGATTTTTCGAGAGTATCAAGCCAATCCATTTCTTCAGCAGTTGCCCCTAAAGGCGTGACAAGTTCAACTGGATTTATGGTAATGATTGCTCTTCTAATCTTTTCACGTATCTGACTATATTTGTTCGAGGCTTTCTTTATTTCTTCTATTGTCGTATACATAGATATCACCTCCTGTATGTAAAGGTACGATTTTTATTTCAAAAAAATTATGACCCACCTATTTCTACCATAGCACAAAAATGCCCAAAAATCAACGATTTACAGGGGTGGACGTAATTATTTTACTGCAAGAATATCGCGGATTTTTTCGAATTCTTCGGGAGCGAGTTCGAGAGTTTTGCCGTGTTCATACTTTTCATCGTATGGTACGAGATGGACGTGAGCATGTGGGACGTCGGTGCCAATAACTTTTAAAAGAGTACGAGCGCCAAGTTTTTCTTCCATATTTTTGCTGAGCATTTTTACGACAGACATGAGATGAGTATAGACATCGTCTGGAAGGTCGTAAATTTTATCGATCTCGATTTTTGGGATGACGAGAGTGTGTCCCCTTGTTTCGGGATGGATGTCTAGAAAAGCGAGGACGGTTTCGTCTTCGTAGATTTTGTAACATGGAATTTCGCCTGTGACGATTTTTGAGAAAATACTTGCCATAAAACCTCTCTGTTATTTTTGATAATTATATCATGATGTATGTTATAATTAAGAAAGAATGTTGAGTAGAAGATTGGGCACATTTATTTCTAATATTATCGCGATTATCGCGGCGTTTTTGATTGCGTATACTTTTCGTTTTGGTTGGGAAGACGCGGATACGTTTAGAAATATTAATGATGCACTTGTATTGTCATATCTTTTGCTCTGTTATGTTGCAGTTTTCTTGATTTATAAGCCTTCAAACCTTTCTGGAAGAAGAGGGCTTCTAAGGACTTTTAAAGAATCATTCTTTAGTATGTTGTTTGTGGCAGGGCTCTTTGCGTCAATTGTCTATATGGCCCATATTTCAGATTCTATTCCACGACTTTTCTTCGGCTATTTCTTTAGTTTTTACTTTGTTTTCTCGCTTGTCGTTTCTGGAATTACTCATAGAATAATTCGTTCAATCCAATCGCGTCATAAACGTCAGACAGTGGTCTTTACGGATAGAAAAGATAAGACGAAGGTAATTCGCAATCTCGTCCAAAACGGTGCAGATGATTTTGAGATCGTAGGAATTGCAGAAGTGAACGCAAAAGGTCAGTCGACTTTTTATCGTGTCTATGACGGACGTTTTGATAAGAGCGATACTGATCCGATGACATTTTTGAAAACGCATAATGTGAATCTTGCAATTATTTCAGTTGATCATATGGACCGCGAGAGAATGGCGTCGATTATCGATATTGTTGGTGAGATGGGGATTGATTCGATGGTAACACTTGATTCATTTGCGATGGAGACGTTTGACTCAAAGCTTGAAGATTTTGGCACATTAGAAGTGGTACGTTTTGCGCCAAGGATTTTCTCGGAATTATCGCTTTTTATTAAGAGAGTGATTGATATTATTGGCGGTTTGATTGGTTGTTTATTCACGATTGTCCTTGGGATTTTTGTGGCGCCAGCAATTTTGATTGAGGATGGTGGCCCAGTCTTCTTTAGGCAAAAACGTGTCGGAAAAAATGGAAAATATTTCTATATGTATAAATTCCGTTCGATGTATAGAGATGCGGAGGAGAGACGCAAGAAATTGATGGAATCTGGAAAAAATGAGATGGACGGCGCGATGTTTAAGATGAAAGATGACCCGAGAATCACGAAGGTTGGACGTTTTATTCGAAAAACCTCGATTGATGAATTTCCTCAGTTCTTCAATGTTCTTAAAGGTGATATGTCGCTGGTTGGGACTAGACCACCGATGATTGATGAATACCAACAATACTCAAGGCATCATAAGAGAAGGCTTTCACTTAAACCGGGAATTACCGGACTTTGGCAGACGAGTGGCAGAAGCGAAATAACGGATTTCGAAGAAGTCGTAAGACTTGATTGTTATTACATCGATCACTGGTCAGTATTATTCGATATAAAGATTTTATTAATGACTATTGTCGCAGTGTTTACTGGAAAAGGAAGTGAATAAAGGATAAAGGGAGAAATATGAAATTTGCAAGTAGCTACGAACCACAGAACTTTGAAACAGACATCTATGCAGCCTGGGAAGCTGCTGGTAAGTTTTTGAAGGATATCCCTGGCAAAGAAATGGGTCTAGAAGGCTCTGAGAGCAAGCGTAAGCGCTTTTCGATCGTAATGCCGCCACCTAACGCAAATGGAAACTTGCATATCGGACATGGCCTTACAGTGGCTCTTGAGGATAGCTTAACTCGTTACTACAGATTACGTGGTGAACGTGCTTGGTATGTTCCAGGTGCAGATCACGCTGGTTTTGAGACTTGGGTGGTTTATGAACGTAATCTTGAAAAAGACGGACATACTCGTTTTGAATTCTCCCGTGATGAACTCTATGCCCGTGTTTGGGATTTCGTTGAGCAACAGAGAGGTAATATGGAGCTTCAACTCCGTGCCCTCGGTGCTTCATGTTCATGGCAAGATTTAACCTTCACCCTAGATGAAAATGTGGTTCGCCGTGTCTATACTACATTTGAAAAGATGTGGAAGGATGGCATGGTTTACCGTGGCGAGAAGCTCGTTAACTTCTGTACAAAACACCAGACCGCTTTTGCTGATATCGAAGTTACCCATAAAGATGAGGAAGGTCATCTCTGGGATATCGCTTATGAGCTCGTTGAGCCAACTGATTCCCTTTCTGAGATTATTGTTTCGACAACCCGTCCTGAGACACTCTTTGGTGATACCGCCGTAGCCGTTAATCCTGAAGATGAGCGCTATAAGGCAGTTGTTGGTAAAATGGTGAAGTTACCTCTTACAAAACGTGAAATTCCGATTATTGCGGATGAGCATGCTGACCCAGCTTATGGTACTGGTGCGGTGAAGATTACTCCGGCACACGATCCA
>CAMZGF010000021.1 GCA_947306315.1 uncultured Candidatus Saccharibacteria bacterium | reverse complement strand
TATCACGGAACCCGCCACAAACGACATCAACACCGTGACGCCATCAGTAGCTAGTGTTTCGCTCATATTCGGTGGATTACTAGACTTTAATGTCAACTATGCATACAATGCCACTACAAATAGTTATGATAGAAGCTATGCTAACGAAGAAGCCCACCTAGTATATGACTGCCCAACTGAAAATCTTGGTGAGCCAACGCCGGAAGATGTATGTACCTTAAAGCAGATGTCACCCTCGGTGGTGATTGCCATCGTAGTAGACGAAAGCCTGGCTTGGGATGGTTATCACGAAGACATTACAACAGTGGGTAGCGGCTCGGCCTATATCTTTCAAAATGGCTATGCAGTACCAGGGGTTTGGACTAAAAATTCCGTAGATTCGCAGATCGTATTTACGGACGCAAATGGGCAGGAAATCGCTCTCGCGCCAGGCCAAACCTTCGTAGAAGCTATCCCAACCTACGGCAGCATTGAATACTAACCGCTTTTATGCTATAATAGATAAGAGAGGGCAACCTCTCACTGTGGTTCCGTCGTCTAGTGGTCTAGGACGTCTGGTTCTCATCCAGAAAATCGCGGGTTCGACTCCCGCCGGAATCACCAGAAAATGAACCGAAAGGTTTATTTTTTTGATAAATAAAAATGGGCCGAACATAGTTCGACCCTTTGGTGGTACTCATTCTTCGAGTAAAACATGGTGTCCCTTTTTCCAAGGGCATTCTTTGTATTTGGAGGTTCTGTTCTCGACCGCTTTGTAGTCTTCGCCGTTTTTCTTTTCTTTTGCTTTATCGGCTAAGTCGGACTTTTTCTGGTCGATACGCATCGACTTTCTATGTTTTACATAGAGCCCCTTTTTCGCGGGCTTTTCGTCTTTGGGTTCTCCGTTTTCGAGTTCTTCATTTTCAGTCTCTATAACCTTGAAATTCTCATAGCCCTCCTCTTCGTACTCGTAATCTTCGTCCAGAAGAACGTTTCTTGCAGTATTATCCATATGCATACCACCTCTCTAAAAAAGTACAAGTTTTTATAAACTCGCCTTTTTTATTATAACATATTTTTCCAAAAATGATAATTAGGATAAGATTTAGTCGCAGTCGAAAGAATTGTCGTTATATTCGGTATCGTCGAGCGCCTCTTCGTCGAGGGTAACAACGTCGTCATCAACTGTGCTGATGTCATCCATATCTTCGACGCCGTCTTTTATCGGTGTGCCAAGATTATCCTCATCGCCTTCGTCATCGACAAATTTTCCAGCTGCTGCTTCAGGAGAAATTTCGTCGTCATAGATAGTGTTATCGATAATATCCGGCATGTTATCTCCAGAGTTCCAAGAGTCACGATCAGTATCCATAATTTTCTCCTGTTTAGTTTTAATAATTATAACATTTTAAAGCGATTTTTTCGATGGAAAATTATTCTTTTTATGCTTTTTGATGTATAATATATTCTATATATGGACGCAACTGCTGACGACTGGTTTGACGGTGGCGATGGAGGTGGTTTTTCTCCGGATTTTTCTGGTGTTCGTGATAAGGCTTCAGAGTGGGGAAATCGTATGCAGGAGCGCGCAAAAAACTTCGGTAGATTTGTAGAGAAAGGTGCAGAAAAAACCGGTTCGGTGGCCGGAAAGGCTGGTGTTGGAAATGTAGACGGCGTTTCTGCTGTTCAGAATTCGCGTAATGCTGAAAAAAGCGGTGGATTTGCTAATAATGTCAAAGGAAAAACGCTCGAAGCTGCTGCTGCAGCAACAGTTCCTGGTGGTAAAATTGTTATTAAGCAACTGAAGAAATATAGTCCTTTCGGGCTGATTTTAGCGTTTATTTTATCTATTATGTTTCTCTTTGCGGGAATCCAAGCGGGTTCGGCCTTTGGTGTAGTGGCAAACGGTCTCGATCAATTCAATAATCTTCGTACAATGATGAATACTCGTACTCCGGTCTTTATGAAGGCGCAGCTAAACCGTGGCCGTCGTAATCATCCGATAGTGTCCGTTTTTAACCCTGATCGTTTTAAAATTTCAGGTAGTATATCGAAGAAACTTGCGAAACAAGGTGTCTATTATGTTGACTCTCCGGATTATGATTGCCGTTTCCTTGTATATAAGGATACGGATACTGGAAAACAGTATGCAGTTGCGGCGAGCGATGCAGATGTTGGAAAATTGCCGAGTTCGGTTGATATAGATATTGATGGAAAATCGGTGCATTTTGATATCGATGTGAAGACGGATTATGGGACTTCCTTGAAAATGTCGCAACCACTTAGCCGATCGATTGATGTTGGAACGAGAACTTTAAAGGGGCATATCGCGGGGTGGTTTGATGATATATCGAAAAACCTTCATGATAATCGTATTTTCAACTCAAGAAACAAGACGAAAGACCTAGATAGCACTGCTTCAAAAGAAGATATGAAAAAGACTCTGAACGATGCAAGGGAGAACGCGAAGAAAAGAGGATTTAGCGAAGAAATTAGTGAAACGAGTGATAGCGACGCCGCGACAAAGGAAGAGGGGAAAGTACCTGATTTAGATTCCGATGGAAAGATACGTTATGATAAAAATAATCAACCGATAATGAAGGACCATGACCCAGTCCCTGTTGATGTTAGTAATGACGGTATTCCTAAGAATGCATCGAGCAGCGATATAACAAATGCAATGAAAAAGAAGACGGATGGTGTGGTCGCGGCGCTTGGCATGAGCTCGGATATTTACTGTGCTGTAGTAAAAGCTTATTCGATGTTTAATATTCTTCTTGCTGGAGTGATGGTTGCAAATGTTCTTAACTATATTACTGGGTTTCTTGAGGCGGTAGATAAAACTAAGGCTGGCGATGCCGGGGAGACGGAACTGTCTTACTATATGACCGGTCTATCTCAACCTGGACCAACGACCGATATGAACGGCAATATTATTGAAGGTAAGGAGAATACTTCGTCGCTTGAATCTCCGGCCTGGAATCAGTTCTTTTCTTCTGGCAATCTAGTAATCTCGCCAAATGATGAAGTAGCAAGGAAATTTAATCGAGACAATTCTCTTGCGGTATCGCTAAGCGCTGCGGACTCAGTATTTAATGAAATTTTTGGTCAGAGAGAGTTTGCGGAAAAGAAAGATGCCGCATTCAGTGCGGCTGGCGGAATGGGTGCTTACCAACGATGTCTTGTGGGTCAAATTGGCACTGCAACTGCAAGTCTCGTCATTTCGTTTATGATGGGTCCATTTTCGGTTATTAAAGACTTTTTGAAGAATTTTTGGAATAAAGTTAAAGTGGGTATTATAGTATTTGCCATTATGGCTACGTTTAATCTCTTATTGCCATATTTTGCCCAGTGGATGGCAATGGATCTAATATCAAATATGGCGGGAGAAGATGCAGCTTATGCAATAAATTCAGGCTTTAATATGTATCTTGGTAAACAGATGCAGGCAAGCTCTGGTTTGCCGGCCACAGAAGATAAATTGATGGCGCATTGGCGTGCACAACAAGAGGTGATTGCTCAGGAAGGTGCTCTGGAACGCGAGATGAGATCTCCGTTTGATATAACGAGTAAATATACATTCTTTGGTTCGATTGTTAATTCCCTGACTCCGATAGCGAATACCTTTAGCATGCCACTTACAACGATTTCTAGAACAATGGATGCTGTTGGTTCGGCGGTCTCGAATATTCTTCCGACCGCGAGAGCGGACGGCGAAGTTCGTTTTGAAACTTCCTTGAATAAAAATTGTACAACCTTAAGCCAGTTTGGGCTAGTTGGCGATGCTTATTGTAATCCATACTTTGTGACAGATATGTCTACTATGAGTGTTGATCCGCTTGACGTTTTTGAAATGGTAGAAAACGACGACGATAACTTTATCTACGATAATATTGATGATGCTGAACATAACGGAAATCCAGACATCAAACCTAATTCAAAACTCTCGAAATGGGTGGTAGCTTGTTCGGTAAGAGATTCTCAATTCGGGCAGGTTGATAGTAATGTCATGAATGCGATAGCAAGCGTCTTTAATACTGGTAGTGGCGGGCTAGACACTGTGATTGAGATGGGTACTGGTATGATACCTTTTGTCGGTGATCTTGAACAGATCTATGCGACGGCACTTGAAGAAGCAAACTTTGACTGGGCTACTGGTAAAAACTGTGCTAGTGATGAATATAAATATTATTCACGCTACTCTGAAGATCAGCGTTTAATGGAATCTGCAGGCATAATCGAAGAATCAGCTGTTGCAAGATTCTTAGATAAATACTATGAAGAAAATCCAGTTGATAATTCTCTCGAAGGTACAATTGCTAGATATTCTGGATTTACTAAAGAAGAAGTAGCTGAGGCATTAGATGTTTATGAATATATTGCATGGCTTTCAGAATATGATCCAGAGACCTATGGCCCAGAGAAATATGTTGAGAAACCGGATGGTTCATATCAATACGAATCGGAGAGTGTTGTCGCAAATGTAGAAGAAGCTATAGTAAGAAACTATATTGTCTTTGATGATTTAAGAACAAAAACAAAGATAGCATGAAAAAGGGCACTCAGAGAGCGCCCTTCGGGTGGAGTAGTGTTAAAATGTGCTATATTCGTAAGGTATTCCAATTAAGGGGTCCTTACTATCGCTGTTGTTTTTGAGGTAATCGATAATGATCGGAAAAGCTTCGATAACCTGCTTTGTTAAAATTGCCTGATTTTCATCACAGATTCTAACATAGTCTGAATCAGATATGGGGCCATTGATAACTGTTACAACATATGATACTGTAGTTCCATCACCAAATGCTGCTTCAAGGAGAATTATTCGGCCAGCTAGATTGATTTGCCATCTATCTCCGTAAATAACGGAATTGAGGCTGTTTGCTGAGGCTCTGTCTTGACCAATATTTGCTCCATTTGCGTCACTCCAAGCTACCCAGTTGCAGCCTAACGCATAAGCGTAGGCTTCGAAATCGAAGATTTCGCCATCCCAATAATCATCGGGGTTGGTTGATCCGTTCGATACGTTGCTCTGAGGCTGGTTGCTTGCAACCACACTACCATTATCGTTGCTTGTAGAAGCTACGGATACGGAAGTATTTGAGCTTGATGAAGATGAAGTAGCGGATGCGGAATTGTTTCCGCAGCCAGTTAATGTTGCGATTACAATAACGCTGATTATGAAAACGATTGTTCTTCTATTCATATTAACACCTCCTGTTAATGTGCTGTTGTTTGTATTTTTTCAGTTGTGAACTGCTTTTTTCTACACCACCCCTAACAACTTTATAATTATATTATACCACAAAAGCCCAAAAAAAGCAATAGCAGTATGGCTTTTTCTGGGCTTTAACAGGGGTGATTAGGGGGTGCAAAATAGACGTTTTTAGGCGTTATTTAGAGCTGTACGAACCAAATTTAGGCGATATAATACTTTATCTTTACCGAGAACAGATAGGGTTTGGTGAAGAGCTGGTGAAAATGGGGCAAACGAAACTGCGATGCGGACGAGGCTGAAGAATTCAGCTGGTTTTTTGCCAGATTTAGCGAGGAGCTCGTTGAGCTCGTTTTGGAGATTCTCTTCAGACCAATCGTCGACATCGTTGAGGCGTTCAATGGTCATGGTCATTAGGTCGATAAGCTCAGATTCAGAGAGCTTCTTTAGGAACTTATTCTCAGTGATTTGAGAAAGATCGATTTTTGGATCAACAAAGAAGTATTCGGTCATAGTGCGAAGGTCAGAGAGAGTTTTGAGGCGGTCGTAGATAATAGAGAGGACTTTCTTCTTATAGTCATCAGGCTCGTTTGCAGCAGCTTCTGGCCAGAAACCTTCGGTGCGGGAATAAAGTTCGTCGATTCCCTGTTCAGTGAAGATTTTGCGAATCCATTGACCGTTATACCAGAAAATTTTTACTTCATCAAAGCGTGCGCCAGAGTTTTGGATGCGGTCGATTGAGAATGCCTTAAGAAGGTCTGTTTTTGAATAAATTTCTTGTTCAGTGCCATCATTCCAACCGAGGCAGGCAAGATAATTAAGCATCGCTTCAGGGAGAACACCATCATCACGATATTCGGTAACGGATTTTGCGCCGTCGCGTTTTCCGAGCTTTTTATTGCCCTGTGGGGCAAGAATATGGGGGAGGCTTAAGAAATATGGTCTGTCGAGCCCTAGGGCCTCGTACAAGGCGAGGTAGTTAGGCATGCTTGAAAGATACTCAACGCCACGTGCGATGTGTGTAACGCCCATCTCAGCGTCGTCTACGATATGCGCGAAGTTGTAAGTTGGGAGACCGTCCTTCTTGATAAGAATAATATCGTCACAAACCTCTGGGCCGGTTTTCATATCGCCCATGACTTCGTCATGCCATTCGTAGTCTTTTGGAATGGTCTTGAAACGAATTGGATGGCCTTCACCCATAAGAGCGAAGTTCTCTTCAGGGGTTTTATTGGCGTTTGCTGGACGGTGGTTGCGGTAGAGATAAGGGATTTTTGCGCCGTTATCGGCCTTGCGATACTCGTCGATTTTTTCGCTTGGAGTATCGTCGACATAAGCACGGCCTGCTTTAATTAGGCGAGCTGCCCATTCGATGTAGTGAGACTTTCTCTCGGTCTGGAAATATGGGCCATTTTCG
Source organism: uncultured Candidatus Saccharibacteria bacterium (assembly GCA_947306315.1). Lineage (GTDB taxonomy): Bacteria > Patescibacteriota > Saccharimonadia > Saccharimonadales > Saccharimonadaceae > Nanosyncoccus. The sequence continues at coordinate 4,768 of CAMZGF010000021.1, read as the reverse complement.
CCGCCGACCTCTGGACCTTCATCCCATTCGAGGCCGAGCCACTTTAATGTGTCTTCAATAAGTTCAGTTGCACCTTCGACATAGCGAGCCTGATCAGTATCTTCAATGCGAAGAATGAAGGTGCCATCGTTCTGGCGCGCAATAAGATATGGATAAATAGCACTTCGGACGTTACCGATGTGGATGTAGCCGGTTGGGCTTGGTGCGAAACGTGTAACTGTTTTTTTCATAACTAAATTCCTAACTTTCTATATTATACAATAAAATAACCCCGTTTTAAAGGGGTATTTTATTGTGTGAGTGCTCACTAATTAGAGAGAGCCAACGATATTCTTGATTTGCTTCTTAGAGAGGACGCCAGGTTCGGCGGTGATGCGGTAGAAAATTCCGTTATTAACCCAAGCTGCATTGCTGTGGTTTACGTAGATTGTAATTCCTTGTTCGCGGATTGTGTCATAAGTGGTTCCGTATGCTCCCTTGACGTAGTTTGTAAGGAGTGCGCTAGAATCCCAAGAGCTTTTCTCTTCAGAAATTGTGAAGGTTGCATCTTCTGGGCCATCGAATTGGATAATGACGGTTGAGCCGTTAGTATAGACATCGTGAATTGCGAAGTCACGAGGGGTGTAACTTGGGTAAGATGCATCGACGCCAGTTTGGACGGCAGCGACTTTTACGGAAATGTTAGGAAGATTTACCTTAACGATAGCCGCGAGAGCGATTACACAAGCTGCGCTAGTTGCAAAAGCGAGGAGAATGCGTCCAACTTTATGTTTCTTGAAGTGACGGACTTCTTTTTCTGATTTTTTTGCTTTCTTCTCAACTTTTTTATCAGCTTGCATTTCTTTGAGCATAACGCGTTCAGCAATTTTCTCTTCTTTTGCAACTTCCATTTCGGCGAGAGCCTTTTTGATAGCAGCATCTTTAAGAGCTTTTGATGAGATTGCAATATCAGTTTTTTGCTCTTTTTGCTTCTTTCTTGCATCAATAGCAGCCTGATATGGGTTCTTTATCGGTGGAAGATCAGGTGTTTCTTCAATAACAGGAGATTTTGAAGGTGCTGGTTCAGCTGAAGATTCGATTAAAATATGAGTGATTTTCGGAGACTTAGTTTCGGTCTTTGCTGCTATTTCTTCGGTTCCGTCGGTGACCGTAAGTTTTGTTGGACGCTTAACATAGCGGCGATTAAGAGTCATAGATTTTTCTAGACCACGATGTGTAGCGTGGCTAGTAATATTAACTTTAATTTCTTCTGACCTACTCATTACAATCTATTATAAACGAAAGCAGTATCAAAAAGCAAGTGCTTTTAGAAGAATTTAGAGTTTTTCTTGAATAAGAGAGTAGCCTTCCTCGGCTTTTGCGATGTAGTAGAAATACTTATTGTTTGAGGAAATAAGCGCATTGAAATCGTTTACGGCTTTATCAACAACGAGGACGCGAACGTTTGTACTATCGAAGTCCCATGTAAGGAATTTTCCTGACGCCTTGTCGACACGATAGAACATATAGTCGTCAAGGAAACGGATTTCTTCGTCACCATAATCATATTCATGCCAGAGCTCAAGTTCACTATCGAATATAATTACGCGTGAACCCTCGCGGAGCACGATGAATTCGCTGTTATACGAAGTAATAGCTTCGGACGGAATGACGCCAGTTTCTTCGTCGATAATTTTCTTCATATTTAATTTGTTGCCACCGCCGGTTGGGAAATCTGTGGCCTTAAAGACGTGTAGGCGGTTTCCGATTGTGTAGAGAAGATAACTTGTGCTGTTTTGTTTAGTGAGATTAAATGATAAAATGGCGTTTTTGTCGGTATTAACTGCGACGATGGTTGGGTTTTTGTCTCCTAAGCGGATAAGTTTGATAAAGCTTCTTCCTTCTTCAAATCTGGTGCTATAAATGATTGATGTGCCATATATTTCAAATTTCACGACGTCTTCCGCGATTGGTTTTGAGGCAGTTTTCGAGACTGTGTCGAGACTGACGAGATTTCCAGATACGGTGACGATGACTTTTTCGCCACTTTCATTTTCGAATTTAGCGTCGGTGAGGGTTTTCTTGGTTTTGGTTGAAGCGGCAAGTACAATTTCCGCATTTGCTTCGTAACGTGAATAATTTTCGGTAAGGTTGATACTGTTTTTAATGTCTCTTAAGTCAAGAATTGCCCATTCATTCGTTTCGGAGATGCCAATAAGAAGCTTTTCGTTATTTTTACTCCATTCAAGTTTTTTGATCTTGTGTGTAAATTCACCTTCTTCGGTTCCGGAGAAGATGCCTTTAATGTTTAGCTTTTTGAATTTAGGTTTTTCGTTGGCTAAATCAGTGATAAGATACCATTCAGTTGTATCGTTCGTACTGAGTAGTGCAGAATTGTGATCTGGTGAAGCGTAGAAAAATTTAAGCGTTTCGTAGTCTTTAATGACTTTTTTCTCGCGGTTTTGTTTAAAGAGACGAGGATATTCAAGTCTGAGAAGCCAACCTGGGGTGATTTTTACAGTTTTCTCCCAACGTTCATAACCATCTTTTTCGATTTCAATTTTATGTTCGCCACCAGGAAGCATGATGCGTGCGTTGGTTTGAAGACTTTGTTCATCTCCATCGATGATAATCTTTGCGCCAGCAGGGCTAGTTTTGATTGCGGCAAGGCCGTTTTGTTGAATAGAAAAATCAGAATTAATACGCCAGCCAGCAACAACTGCAACAAGAATGCACACGATAGCAACAACTGAAAGTGCCATAAAAATGTCGGTGAGCACTACTTTAATTGCACGTTTTCTTCGCAGTTCTTCTAAGTCATCCATATTTTATTGTCCTGTCGCCCAGCTCCAAATATTTTCAAAGAGAGTTTTTTCATTTCTTGGCATTTCGGATTCTTCAACAGTCGTTGGTTCGTCAGGTGAAGCAACTGGTCCATCGATTGTTTCTGGAGCAGGATTAATCTGCTCAGCTTCAACTAATAGACGGTATCGTTCTGTACCAAGTGGCCAACATGTAATAAGGGTAAGGACTGGTTTTGCGCCGGTATATTTGAGCGCTGCGACGTTGGTTGGCTCGACGGTTCTGCTACCAGTCATTCTATAAGTATAGCGTACTTTGTTGTAATCGATATATATTAAATCTCCTTCAGTAAGACGTTCGAGTCCCGAGAAAATAAATTTGTATGGGTTTGAGCTATAGATATCACCTGCAGAGTGACCAGTTATGACCGTGTTGCCGATTTGGCCAGGATATGCGGATGCACCTGGAACCATGTAGTGAGCGACGCCGTTTCTCATGGCGTTGTCGACGGAAGTCTTATCATTACTGATGCCGAAATGAACCGGTACGTCAACGTTAAGTTTTGGAATGATAAGTTTATTTGTATCGGAAACATTTGTATTCACGGTTGGATCGATTGCGGAAATTCCTGTGTCAGAAACGTTCCCTGGTGCGATATAAGCCATAATTGGCGCAAAAATGAAGCGGTTGTACTGTAAAAATAGAATGAATAATATTGTGAAGACACCAGCGAAAATTGGAATGAATTTGCGATGTTTTTTCTTTAACTTAAAACGACTATTTGCTTTTTCTTGAATTTTTTCACGAAGAGTTCTTACGATTTCTTCGTTATTGGTTGAGTTTGGATTTAGCTCTTCCTCGCCAAGTCTCTTTTCGTCATTTCGTTTGCGTTCAGCACGTAGTTTTTCGGTTTCAATATAATTTTTTGCAGCTTTGGCGTAGTAGTCGTTGTAATATTTTTGATAGTAATTTTGCCAAGCAGAATGATATTTTTGGAGATCTTGGTTTGAGACAGCAGTGTTAACTGGAACTGCTTTATAGGTTTGTACTTCAGCTGGTTGCATTTGTTGAATTGGTTGTGGTGTAGTCGGCTGCTGAACGGGTTGTTGCTGAATTTGTGCTTGTTGTGTTTGCTGTTGTGCTTGGAGTTGTTGCGCAGCTTGAACCTGGCGTGCAAAAACAGGGCTCGTAGAATAAGCTGAAAGAACCTTTTTACGCGCAATCTCGGCGGCAGTCTGTCGCTGCCGCTCATCAGAATATTGCCCACCGGTGTCTGGATTCATGTAATAATTATATCATATGGGTACGGTATTTAAGAAAAATGTGATACAATGAGCTTATGAATAAAACGCGTGAAAATAGGAATTTGTTTAAGTTTGTACCACTACTTTTTGTACTTGGTGGTTTGATACTTTTTGGACGTGGTGCAATCCAGTTACATAACATAAACGCTGAGATTGGTAATAAAACTGTCGAGGAGTTGACGGAAGATATTACTGCGCTTTCTGAAGAGCTCCAAAAGAATGAATCGGAAAAGCAGACTGAGTATGACAATAACGGCTTCTCAGATAAATATTTGGAACTAAATGAAAGAAGTTCTGAACTTAGAATTCGAATTACGAACGCAACCGGAAGTCGTTACACAAAAGAAACTGGTAAAGGAAACCCAGATTCTCTCGGTGATATTATGGTTTTAATTCCGATTCTCCCGATTAGCGTTGTAGTGATTCTTGCTGGAATTATTCTTCAAGTTATTGTGAATAAAAAATAAAAATAAAAACTCGACTTTCGTCGAGATAATAATTTGTGGTACGTCTTCCTTGCTAAGCCTTCGGCTTTCCGCGTCCCACGTGGCGGTCGCTAGCTCGCAAGTTTGCCGTTCCAAAACGAAACACTGTTTCGTTTTGGTGGGCGAAGTGGGAATCGAACCCACACTCCATTGCTGGAACTAGATTTTGAGTCTGGCGCGTCTACCAATTCCGCCATT
>CAMZGF010000020.1 GCA_947306315.1 uncultured Candidatus Saccharibacteria bacterium | reverse complement strand
TCCTACCAAAACCCCGGACTTCGCGTCCGGGGTTTTCCATTTATGTGTATTACTTATCTTTTATTAGCGTAGTAATCGTCGTAGATATTCTCATCAACTTTCATATGGCCTTGCTTGTTTGCAGCCTTTATGATATCTCTAATATCATCGGTTATTGTGACGAGTTTCATATCTTTTGCTTTTATTAAACCATTAGTAAGCATCTTCTTTTCCCAGACCTTATAAAATGGCCTCCAGAAACTCTTACCATAAAGGAAGATTGGCTGTTTTGGCATCTTATCTTCTTGCTCAAGAATCAAAACCTCTGAAAGTTCATCCATAGTTCCAAACCCGCCAGGGAAGAAAACAAATGCTTTGGAAGCCATGACAAGCATCACTTTTCTTGAAAAGAAATAGTGGAATTCCATTGTATCGGTAAGATATGGGTTAGGGAATTGCTCATGATCGAGCGAAATATTTAAACCAACTGAACGTCCACCATATTCAAAAGCACCACGGTTCGCAGCCTCCATAATTCCAGGACCACCACCAGTAATAACGGCGTGACCGTTTTCAGCAAGCCTTCTACCTAGTTCACGTGCAATTACATAATACTTATTATCCTCTGGTAAACGTGCAGATCCAAAGATTGTGACGCCTTGAGAAAAAGTTCGAAGCATTTTAAGTCCACGGCCAAGATCACTCGCGTATTTTAGAGAACGTTTGACATCTTCTTCGACGAGTCCATAATTGATGAGGTTTTCAGTAAATACTTCTACATTTTTATCCATAAGCATATTGTATCACATTAGATACAAAAAGATAAAAATATGTTATAATAACAGGTAATGAAGACTGTTGTTGTGGTTCATAATATTCGTTCACTTTACAATGTCGGTTCAATTTTACGCACCGCCGAAGGTTTTGGTGTGCAAAAAGTTTTCTTTACCGGTTACACTCCATGTGTAGATAATCCAACATATCTCCCCCATATTAAAGAGAAGATTAAAGAGGCAATTCATAAAACTGCGCTTGGTGCAGAGGAAATGGTTCCAACTGAATATAGTGGCAATATTAGGGAAATTCTTGAAACATTAAAGAAGGATAAATATCGCATTATTGGTCTTGAGAATAACATTAAAGATAGAAGACTGAAAAAACTGAATTCCCCAGAGCTGCAAACCGCCCTGGGGCGTGCTGCGACCTTCGGGAGTAAAACTGTTCTGCTGCTTGGAGAAGAAGTATCCGGAATTCAAGATGATCTATATGACCTAATCGACGTCTTCCTGGAAATCCCAATGAAAGGACGAAAAGAAAGTTTCAACGTCTCGGTCGCAACCGGAATTGCACTATATAAACTTTTATGCGAGGAATAAGAAAATGAAAAAATACAATCCAATTGAAATTGAAGAAAAATGGCAAAAGATTTGGGAAGAAACAGAGGCTTTTAAGGCTAAAACTTCGAAAGAAGCCAAGGAAGATGGCGAGAATGTTCAAAAGATGTTCCTTGCCGAAATGTTCCCATATCCATCAGGCGCTGGCCTTCACGTTGGTCACGTCCGTAACTTTTCTATCGTTGACGCGATGGCACGTTTCTATACTCAACAAAAACTTAATGTTCTTCGCCCATTTGGTTATGATACCTTCGGTCTTCCAGCTGAAAACTACGCAATTAAAACTGGTATTTCTCCAGAGGTAGCAACTAAACAAAACATCGATAACTTCCGTAAACAGGCAAAACGTCTCGGTTTTGCAATCGACTGGTCTCGCGAAATTAATACATCAGATCCAAAGTATTATAAATGGACTCAGTGGTGTTTCTTGAAACTCTTCGAAAAAGGCCTCGCATATCAAAAAGAATCATACCAATGGTGGTGTCCAGTTGACCAAACCGTTCTCGCAAATGAACAGGTTGAAAATGGCCACTGCTGGCGCTGTGGTACTGAAGTTGAAAAGAAGAAGATGAAGCAGTGGTTCTTTAAGATCACTGAGTATGCTGATGAACTTCTTGATGAAGTTGATTCACTCGACTGGCCAGAAAAAATTAAGACTGCACAGAAGAACTGGATTGGACGAAGCGAAGGTGCAGAAATTTCATTCAAGGTTGATAATGATGACAATCAGTTTATTAAAGTCTTCACAACTCGTCCAGACACACTTTTTGGCGCAACATTCCTTGTACTTGCACCTGAGCATCCAATGATTGCAAAAATCATGAGCGAATCATGCAAGGAAAAAGTCCTCGACTACTGCAAAGAAGCTATTAAAAAATCTGAAATTGAACGCCAAGAGAATAAAGAAAAGACTGGTGTATTCACTGGTGCTTACGCAGTTAACCCAGCAACTGGTAAGAATATTCCAATTTGGGTTTCTGACTATGTCCTCATGGGCTATGGTGAAGGCGCAATCATGGCTGTTCCAGCTCATGATGAGCGTGACTTTGAATTTGCAAACAAGTTTGAACTCCCTGTAATTGAAGTAATTGAGAAGCCAGAAGGCGAAACCGAGAAATGCTACCACGGTGAAGGAAAACTAATTAATTCAGACCGCTTTAATGGTGTCGCATCAGCTGATGCTCGTGAAGGCATTATTCACTGGCTTGAGGAGCAAGGCATTGGTAAATCACGTGTTACTTATAAGATGCGCGACTGGCTTATTTCACGTCAGCGCTATTGGGGTTGTCCAATCCCTATCGCTTACGATAAAGACGGTAATCCACACGCAATTCCTGAGGATCAACTCCCAGTAATCCACCCAGAAGTTGAAGACTATAAACCAGATTCAACTGGCCGCTCAGCTCTTGCTAAGGCAAAAGACTGGCTCAAGGTCACAATCAACGGCGAAGAAATGACCCGCGAGACTGATACTCTCGATGGCTATGCATGTTCATCATGGTACCTCTGGCGCTATGTCTCTCCAGATTGCGAAACCGCAGCTTGGGATCCTGAAGAAATAAAATACTGGGCACCAACCGACGTTTATTGCGGTGGCGACCACGCCGTTGCTCACCTTCTCTATGTCCGCTTCTGGTGTAAATTCTTCGCAGATCTCGGCTATCTCCCATTTAGAGAACCAGTCAAACGCCTTCTTTATAACGGCTACATCAACGCCCCAGACGGCAAGAAGATGTCGAAGTCTAAAGGCAACGTCATCGACCCACTCGACGTAATTAACTCTGGTTATGGCGCAGATACTCTCCGTACCTACGAACTCTTCATTGGTCCATATAACGAAGATGCTGCATGGAGCACAAAGGCAATTGGTGGCGTTTATCGCTTCCTTAACCGCTGTTACAACCTCGTCTTCAATCCAGAAAAAGAAGCTGACGAGAAAACTAACATCGTTATCCGTAATAAGACCGCAAAGAAGGTTACTGAAGACTTCCACCGTGCAGGTTTCAATACTGCTGTTGCAGCGCTCATGGAATTCGTTAATGAGCTTTACAAGAATGGCGCAAATAAAGAAGATCTCATCGTTCTTGCTAAGCTTTTGAAGCCATTTGCTCCACATCTCGCATCAGAAATGCTCGAAGAGCTTAATAGTGATGATGAATGGCCAACTTGGGATGAGAAAGCTCTCGTTTCAGATACTGTCGAGGTTGTAGTTCAGGTTAATGGTAAACTTCGTGCAAAACTCGAAGTCGCAGCAGATGACCTTAATGACGAAGAAAAACTTAAAACCCTTGCTCTCGCTGACGAAAACGTCCAGAAATTCGTTTCAGGCGAGCCAAAGCGTGTTATTGTCCTTCCAAAGGTTAAACTCGTCAATATTGTAGCTTAATGCTATAATATTGGTAATGGTTAATAATCTAGAACATCTTTCTGATGAAGAAGCGCCAAACTCGGCTGCTTCTGATTGGGATGTTTTATCTAGTGAAAAACCTATAGAAGAACGAGAATATGAGCAGAATGAACGCTCACTTCAAGACGAACTATATTCTACTGTAGACGGACGCGTAAATACTATCTCAAATGTCGGCCAAGAGCTATGTAGTATCATGAAAGATGCTGACCATCCATTCTCAAAGAGACTGGAAGAAAATTTTGATGGTTTTATCTCTTCGAAACGTTTAACAGGAAGAGCGACTCTCGAAGGACTGTTCGCGTATGCCAACGCAATGTTCCCGCCGGCTTTTAAAAATGAAGTACGAGATATTGAGAAGGTAGAAGACGCTAGAGACCTATTCCGTCAAAGTGCAAGACGCGAAGGAACGCAGACTGCTGACAAAATTGATGAGATTGCAAAGACTTTTTCTGTTGATGGCTCTAAAAATGACCTTATGATTGCTTCGTGCCTCAGGAATATAGGTGATGATTCTGAAAATTATGCGGTAAGGCTAGCTGAGGCGGTGATTAGTTACTCTGAAAACCCTAACGATGAAGATAATCGCAAGAAGCTAAATCTAGTCCAATCAGACCATGAAGGTGCTCTGACAACAACATTTTTCAGGATCGCAGAGACCTTCGATAGTAGTAACACTGAAATTGGCAAGAAGATGTTCGACCCAACATCGGCTCTAATAGGCACTCTTGCTGTCTCTACTGATGAATATTATGATGGAATTGTGAAGTATTTGAGATTTAAGATTAAAAACTCGCGAATTCCCCTTGAAAATCAATCAGAAAAGTGATATTATAGTTAAAATTATGTATTAATAAAAGGAGCATTTAAATGCCTGAACCTAAAAAACAGAGCAGCCCACGCAAGACCGGCCTTCGTCGTTCACATCTTCGTTTGAAGCTTGCTCGTATGGTTAACAAAAAATCACCTGTCAAAGCTTTTGAGACAGCTAAAACGACCCCTAATGTCAAGGTCAAAACCGTTAAAGTAAAAGAAGAAAAGAAAAGCGGTAAATAATGGCAAGTAATCGGCACTTAGGCAGAATTATATCTTTGCAGAGCTTGTATGAATACGAGTTCCGCTTGAAGGCGGGCGACGCCACAGCCGATATCGATACAATTGTCGCTAAAAATATTGAACCCTATGCTAAAGCTCTCGGCGATACAGAGTTTGTTTATAGTCTCAGTAAAGGTATCGTCGACAATATGAAGAAGCTCGACGAAGAGCTTCGTCCACTCGCGCCAGAATGGCCAATTGACACAATTGCAGCAATCGACCGCAATGTCCTTCGCATTGGTCTTTTTGAACTCGAGAGTAGAAAAGTTCCACCAAAAGTTGCAATTAACGAAGCTGTTGAGCTCGCTAAAGCTTTTGGCTCAGATAATTCATCAAAATTCATTAATGGTGTGCTTGGAACTGCGTTTAAAGAGCTTGGACTAGGAGAAGATGAAGGTAAGAAAGATGCAAAATCAGACTCCAAGAAGTCCGAAGATGCAAAAGAAGCAGAGTCCGAAGAGACTAACGCGTAGAGCATCAGAGACATCGTCAGAAAAACACGAAGAGTCAGCTTTTTCTAAAATTCATTCGAAAATTTTTCGTAAAAAACCTGCAATCCAAGAAATTGTTCGTGAGCCAACCTCAGGTGGTATTGTCTTTAGGATGGCTCCAGACCAAAAAGATATCGAGATTCTTTTGATTCAAGATAGCAAAAACCGCTGGACGATTCCAAAGGGACATATTGAGCAGGGCGAAACGGCAAAACAGACTGCAATTCGCGAAATCGGCGAAGAAGCTGGTCTCCAGCATATTCAAGTATTGACGTGGCTGGGTAAGATCCATTTTAAATATCGTCGCCTTGACAGGTTAGTCCTCATGACGACCCAGGTCTATCTAGTTCGCGCAGTTGATAAATCAGAGACGCCAACTAAAGAAAAATGGATGAATGGAATTAGATGGTTCAAATTCAATGACGCCCTCGAAGCAATTGAATATGAAGATATCGAAAAGTTGATGTTAATCGCCAAAAAGAAGATTAGATCAGGCGAATATAATTAATAATTCGGGAAATCCAAGGACGTCTAACTAGGGCAAGTTAGGCGTCGGAAAGACTTCCGGAAAGGAAAGCATGAACGAAGGACTTAATCCAAAAGACTTCGGAATCTCAATCGAAGAGATTCAAAAACAGATTAATATTCTCGGGAAAAATACTGAGGATGGGCGTAAGCCTGAACAATATAGCAAGGATACTCTTGATGAATACCAGAACTTCGCAAAAGAGCATCTTGGCTTTGAGTTTAACGATGTCTCTCTATTTATTACCGCTTTGACACATCGTAGTTACGTCAACGAACATAGAAACACGCATATTGAGCATAACGAACGTCTAGAATTCCTTGGCGATGCAATTTTGGAGCTTGTGACCTCTGATTTTCTATATCGCAACTTTGATGAGCCAGAGGGCATCATGACCGCATGGCGCTCGGCACTTGTTCGTACGGAATCAATCTGCGAAGCAAGCGAGGAAATTGGCTATGTCCACCTCATCCGCCTCTCAAAAGGAGAGAAAAAAGGGAATACTTCCCGCTCTCACCTCTCGATTGTTGCAGACTGTTTTGAAGCAGTTACAGGTGCGATCTATATGGATCAGGGTTATGAAGCTGCAAAGAAACATATTTATAAATACATCCTTTCAAAGATGCTTCGTATGGTAGAAAACGAAGATTGGCGCGATCCAAAGTCATATCTCCAAGAGCTTACTCAAAAAGCAGAAAATGTCATCCCAACCTATCGTACAGTTAAAGAGGAGGGCCCAGATCATGACCGAACCTTTGAAATCGTCGTACAAGTAGGGAATACCGTCAGAGGACGCGGCTCGGGTCATAGTAAACAGGAAGCTCAAGCAGAGGCCGCAAAAGAGGCGATCAAGTTCTATAAGAAGCAGGTAAAAGACACTGGAAAACTCTCCCCGAACAGTTTATAGAGATTGACAAAAATAAGCATATGTGCTATAATATAAGTAGTGATTTGGCCCATTTCACCAAGGAGGTGTTAAGATGGGAAAAGTTAAGGAACTTCAAACATATGGCACGGTTACTAAGAAGCCTCGAAATAATGATACGCCTGGACAGCTCACTTTCAATTTGGATGGGAGCATAAGAGAATATAAACCTGAACCCAAAGAGCCTGAAAAAAAGGAAAACCCTCACCCTGTAAAGAAGGAGGAGAAACCGGTTCGAACGGAGATAGATGCGGAAAAGATCGCTGTAATAAAGGATTACTATGAAGCCTTTAATAGATTTCTGCGCGCATCAGGTAGACTCAATCAGACGTATTATCTTTATAAGAACATCATTGAATCTCCTAACGAACGTGAGCTTGAGCTAGCAATTAGTTATGCCCAATATCCTGACGAAAGAGAAAGGAATGAGGAAATGCTCGGCAGACTGAGAAACCGCATTAGCATTATGAAAAATAAGCATAATTGCGAAGATCTGAATGCGTTGCTCAGTAAGTCAAAAAAGGAGTGGAAAATTCTCTCGGGTAAATTATGGGATTTATTTAGATATGCCGAGAGAGCTGGTGTTCCGATGAGGGAAGAGGACAAGACGAGTAAAAGGTGTAGAGACATCATGCTTAGTTATGTCATACTCGATAACGACGTGCATGGAGATTGCCGTAGACAATACTATAGGGAAAAAATTGTTCAAAAATACCTTAAGAGTATCGAACACGGTAAGCTCAACGATGTAAAGGCCGTTTCATGGTATGACATGGAAGAAGAGTATAAGAGCAATGAGCTTAAAGAGATAGCAAAAAAGCAGGCTCGCAAAGAGAAGAATAAACCACAAGCCAAATCACAGTAACTTAAAAAAGCCCCGACGTTTTGGGGCTTTTTCTTGAAAAATCTAAAGAAATGTGATAAAATAACCTAAGTTATTAATTTTAAGGAGAAAATATGCTCGCGATTCGTATGCAGCGTAATGGTCGTACACACCTTCCAGTGTATAGAATAATCGTCCAAGAATCCCAGCGTCATCCTCTTTCAGGACGCGTTGTGGCTGAGGTCGGTTCATTCGATCCTCAAACCAAGAAAACCGTCCTTAACAAGGAAAAGGTTGAGTTCTATCTTAAGAACGGCGCACAGCCTTCAACCCGTGTTGCTCGCGTTTTAAGCCTTAACGGCGTAAAACTCCCATCATGGGTAAAGGCAGCTCCAGTCAAGCAAGCTAAAGCAAAACATGCAGATAAGCTTCGCAAAAACCAGCCAAAAGAAGAACCTGTCGAGGAAGCTCCAGTAGAGGCACCAGCCGAAGAAGCTCCAGCAACAGAGGCTTAAGAAAAACCCGCCAATTTGGCGGGTTTTTCGACAAAAAAATAATGAAATTATGCTTATTTTCCGCACGACCGTGATATAATAATTCTAAGTAAAATTAACATTTTGGAGATTTCCCATGGCAACTATTGACCAGCAATTCGTAGAATATATCGTAAAAACTCTTGTAAATAACCCTGATAAAGTTAATATCGAAAGGCAAATTGACGAAAAAGGCGTTCTTCTTAGCCTTTCTGTAGACCCTGAAGATGTTGGACGTGTAATCGGCCGTCGTGGTGCAACTGCACAATCTATTCGTACTCTTCTTCGCGCTCTTGGAACAAAGAATGACGCTCGCTATAATCTTAAGATCGTAAACACCGCTGGCGAACGTGTTGGTACTATCTCTAGTGATGATCCTGAAGATAAGGATTATGAGCACACAGAGCCAACCGAAGCTCGTACTGTTGCTGATTTTGATGATACCGAGGAAGTCCCAAGTGATCTCGCAGAAAAAACTCGTGCAGATCTCGCTGATCTCGATGATTTAGATATCTAATCTAAAAAACGCCCTTCGGGGCGTTTTTTGTTGTAAAAAATACAGAAATGAAATCCACAGAAATAACAGAGGTATAATGCTGAAATGTTGTAAAAAATACATAAAAATGTAAAAAATACCTATTGCAAAGAATAGGGGGTTTCGGTTATACTTAACATAAGTTCTAACGAACGTAAGCTAAACTGCGAGTCTTGGCTTAACAAAATAAGTTGAGAGCTTATATGACTAACAAACCGCTAGATGTGAGAGATGGCGGTTTTTTGGTATGAAAATCTCAATAAAACCTCTTGAAAAATCAAATAAATTGGTGTATATTTGTTCGTAGAAGTAGTTTGTTTAGGTTTTTTTGTGGAGCGGCGCGCTCAAGGGGACGGCGTGTTCGTAAAACCTGAACAGTATCTTCAGCCCCTGAAGATAACAAACTAATAACTAAGAGGTAAAAGTGAGTACTAAAACCACTGAAAAAGCGGGAAAACGCGTATTTTTCACAGATGGTGATGAATTGCCAATCCCTGATTTGACTGCCCACCAAAAGGATTCTTTTGCAGACTTCGTCAAATCTGGCCTCCGCGAGGTCTTTACCGAGCTCAACCCTATCGAGGACTATACCGGTACGAGGTTTAGCTTGAGCTTCCGCGACTACGAGTTCAAAGAACCAAAGATGTCAGTCGAAGAAGCAAAGTACAACATGTCGACCTATGAAGCACCACTTCATGTCACTGTTGAACTCAAAAACAAAGTAACAGGCGAGAAGAAAGAACAGGATATTTACTTCGGTGATTATCCTTGGATGACTGATCGCGCAACCTTTATCATTAACGGTACTGAGCGTGTTGTCGTTTCTCAGCTTATCCGTTCTGCAGGTGTTTTCTTCACAGCAGACAACTTAGCTGGCAAAAACTACTATGGCGCAAAAGTTATTCCAGGCCGTGGTGCATGGCTTGAATTTGAAACCGCTGCTAATGGTTGTATCTCTGTTAAAATCGACCGCCGTCGTAAGATTCCAGTAACAACTTTCCTCCGTGCACTTGGAATGAAAGATTCTGAAATCAAGAAATCATTTGAAGGCATCGATAACGGACCAATCAAATATATTGAGGCAACACTCGACAAAGACACTTCAAACAGCCAAGCTGCTGCTCTTCTCGAAGTCTACCGCCGTCTTCGCCCAGGTGATCTCGCAACCGTCGAGAACGCAAAATCGATGATTGAGCGTACGTTCTTCGACTACAAGCGCTATGATTATAGCCGTGTTGGTCGCTTCAAAATGAATCAACGCCTCGGCTTTGATACACCAAATGATAGCGAACACCGTACTCTTCAAATGCAAGATGTAATCGCAATCATCAGCGAAATCATTCGCCTTAACAATACTCAAGAGCCTGCAGATGACATCGACTCGCTCGCAAACCGCCGCGTTAAACTCGTCGGTGAGCTCGTCCAACGTCAGTTCCGCCTTGGTATGCTCCGCTTACAACGCAACATTCTTGACCGTATGTCTAGTGCAAACCCAGAGCAAATCACACCAAGCCAGCTCTTAAACTCACGTCCAGTTGTAGCTGCAGTTAAGGAATTCTTCTCAACTTCACAGCTTTCACAGCTTATGGACGAAACTAACCCATTCTCAGAACTCGCTCACAAGCGTCGTCTATCTTCGATGGGTCCTGGTGGTCTTACTCGTGAACGCGCAGGCTTCGATGTCCGCGATGCTCACCCAACTCACTACGGTCGTATCTGTACTGTAGAAACCCCAGAAGGTGGTAACGTTGGTCTCGTGCTTAACCTTGCTACCTACGCACGTATTAACGACTATGGCTTTATTGAAGCTCCGTATCGCGTCGTTAAGAACGGTAAGGTAACAGACGAAGTAGTCTATGTCGATGCTTCTGAAGAAAACGACATGATTATCGCTGATACCTCAGTAAAACTTGATAAAAACGGTAAATTTGTTGATGAATGGGTTTCTGCTCGTGTTCACGGCCAACCTGCACAGGTTGAATCTTCACGCGTAACCCATATTGATGCGGCACACAAGGAAATTCTAGGTGTTTCAGCATCGCTCATTCCATTCGTAGAGAAAAACCGTGTCGACCGCTCCCTCATGGC
Source organism: uncultured Candidatus Saccharibacteria bacterium (assembly GCA_947306315.1). Lineage (GTDB taxonomy): Bacteria > Patescibacteriota > Saccharimonadia > Saccharimonadales > Saccharimonadaceae > Nanosyncoccus. The sequence goes on along the minus strand of CAMZGF010000020.1, from coordinate 799 downwards.
CTGCGCCATGCAGAAACAGGCAGTTCCTCTACTCCACACTGAGGCTCCTACTGTTGGTACCGGTATCGAACGCGAAGTTGCTAAAAACACTTCACAAATTGTTATGGCTGAAGCTAATGGTACTGTCGAAAAGGCAGACGGCGACTCGGTCATCGTAAACTACGGTGAAAAACTCGGAAAGAAAGAATATAAACTCTCTCACTTCGAGAAAACAAACGACGACCGCTGTTATAATATGCGCACCGTCGTCTCACGTGGCCAAAAAGTTAAGAAGGGTGATGACCTTATCGAAGGTGCATCAATCGATCACGGCGAACTCGCACTTGGTCAAAACCTCCTCGTTGCATTCATGCCATGGCGTGGTTACAACATGGATGATGCTATCGTAATTTCACGTCGCCTCGTTGAGGATGATTCACTCACCTCAATTAACATTAAAGACTTTGATGTAGAAGTTCGTGAAACTAAACTTGGTCCAGAACAAGTTACTCGTGATATTCCTAATGTTTCTGAACACGCACTTCGCCACCTTGGTGAAGATGGTATCGTTACTGTCGGTTCAGAAGTTAAGGGCGGTGATATTCTCGTTGGTAAGATTACACCTAAGGGTGAACAAGAGCTCAGCTCTGAAGAGCGTCTCCTCCGTGCAATCTTCGGTGAAAAGGCAAAAGATGTCCGCGATACTTCAATCCGCATGACCTCTGGTACTTCAGGTAAGGTTGTCGGCGTCCGTGTTTACACTCGCGATGATGAAAATCACGAACTTAAAGCTGGCGTTATCATGCAAATCAAGATCTTC
>CAMZGF010000019.1 GCA_947306315.1 uncultured Candidatus Saccharibacteria bacterium | reverse complement strand
GATTTTTCATTGTTTATGTGACCTTATTTACATTATTTATTTTAACATAAGCGGGATTAATGTCAAGAAAAAAATCCCCTAAATACCGGGGATTTAGTATCATTATTTTTTATACTCTTTTGACGCGAACCATTGCAGCGCGGAGAACTTCATCATTATAGAGATACCCTGGGCGAAGTTCTTCAGCGATTACTTCTCTTTCTCCCTCGCTTTCATCTATTGAAATTGCATCATGGAGATCCGGGTTAAATTCAGTTCCCTCTGCTGTCTCAATCTTTTTAAGACCGAGAGTATCCATGGTTTTCTCAAGTGTCTTAGCGACTGGAGCGAGAGTTTCTGAATTTGCGGCAATAGCACGAGACATATCATCGATGAGTGGAAGAAGTTTCATGACAGTTGCGTCTTGAGCAAGCTTCTTCGCCTGCTCTTTCTGGAGCTCAATTTGCTTTCTAAAGTTTTCAAAATCAGCGCGGGTACGTTGAAGATCATTAATGAGTTCAGTTTTTTCAGCTTCGAGCTTTGCGATTTCGACAGATTCTTTTGGTGATTTTTTCTTTAGTTCCATTTTTGCTCCTTATAAAGTATTTTCAAGAATGATTCCAGCATGACGAACAAGACTCATCGTTTCAGCGTAATTTTGACGGGTTGGGCCAAGTACGCCGATATACGAATTATCTGAATATGGGCTTACAAACTTTGAAATAATCAATGAGACACCTGACGATTTCCCGATTGGGTTCTCATGGCCAATAAAAATATTTAATGGTTCACCTGGGCGTGCTTCACGGAGCCATGGTTCAAGATTGTCAAGTAGCTTTGCGACGTCTTGGATTTTTGAATTATCCAAAAATTCTGGTTGAGCAAAAAGCCTAGAAATTCCAGAAAGGTAAAGTTGTTCGCCGATTGTTCCGAGACCAAGATTCCCAGTTAGTTCTGCGAGCATATCAACAGCACTACGAATTGCATAATCCGTACGTTCTTGCGAGTTAATACGAACCTCAAGGGCATGGACATTACGATTCGGAGCAATAGTTCCAGCGCCAAGCATTTTTGTTGGTTCAGTTTCAGTATTTTCATTTTGTTCATTCAGCGAATTAACGTAGAAACGATAGCCTGCGTCGGTAGGAATACGGCCTGCTGAAGTGTGTGGTTGTTCTATAAGACCGAGTGCTTCGAGGCGTGCCATTTCAGCACGAATAGTTGCGGATGAAACGTCAAAAAGTTTTGCAAGAGTGACGGAACCTACAGGGGCAGCAACCTCTGCATATGATTCAATAATTGCAAATAAAATTTGTCTTTGGCGCTCGGTAATTTCCATACCTTAATTATACGACTTTAGCACTTTAAATGCAAGAGTGCTAATTGTCATCACGCTTAAGCATAACTGTGAAGGCTTCAGACGGAATATCAATTTTTCCGAAGCGTTTCATACGGGCTTTACCACGTTTCTGTTTTTCAAGAAGTTTTGCTTTGCGATCGCGGTCACCAGTGTGGATTTTTACGGTAACATCTTTACGATATGCACCGATGGTTTCGCGAGCAATGATGCGTGCACCGATTGCGGCCTGGAGAGCGACTTCATAGTTCTGGCGCGGAATGACCTGTTTAAGCTTCTTTGTAATGTCACGGCCAATAGCATCTGCCTCAGTTTTGTGGCACATAATTGCGAGGGCATCGATTTTATTTCCACCAACAAGAAAGTCTACACGGCAAAGATCTTCGGTTTTGTAATTCGAGATTTCATAGTTGAATGAAGCATAGCCGGAAGTGAGGGATTTTAGTTGGTCATAGAAGTCAGTAAGAAGATTTGCCATTGGGGCTTCAAAATCAATCACAGCACGGTCTTCCATGTATGAAATATTATTATGAAGACCGCGTTTTTCGACAATGAGATTCAAAACGTTTCCGATCATGCTGACTGGAAGGATGATTTCGCCTTTAACCCATGGCTCACGGATTTCGAGAACTTCTGACATATCCGGAAGGTCGGAAGCAGATTTGATTTCAATTTCAGTACCATTATTTAGAACAACTTCATAATTTGTTGACGGGTTCGTGACGACAAGGTCAAGATCGAATTCGCGTTCGAGACGTTCTTTGATGATATCCATATGAAGAAGCCCGAGAAAACCAATGCGAAGGCCAAAGCCTAAGACTGGAGAGTTTTCTGGTTCAAAACGAAGAGCAGAATCTGAAAGCGCGAGCTTTTCAACTGCTTCTTTTAGGTCCTTATATTGATCGTTTGAAACTGGGAAGAAACCGGCATAGACGAACGGAAGAACGTTTTTATAGCCAGGTAGCGGAGTCATCGCAGGATTCTTTTGCAAAGTTACGGTATCACCAACTTTTGCTTCGCGAGTGGTTTTAAGGTTCGTAACAATGTAGCCAACTTCACCTTCAGAAAGAGCATCTTTTGGTTGCATTTTTGGTTTCAAAACACCAACTTCAAGCGCAATACCATTTGTATGATTTTCCATCATATGGATGTTTGCGTTTTTATCGATGCGACCATTTACGACGCGAACATAGAGAACGACACCGCGATAATCGTCAAAATATGAGTCGAAAATAAGGGCTCGAGTTTCGTTGCTTTCGGTTTTTCTCGGTGCTGGGCCGCGCTCGATAATTGCGTTTAGAACTCTTTCGACATTAAAACCAGTTTTTGCAGAAACTGGAATAATATCTTCGGGTTTACAGCCAAGAAGATTTACAATTTCATTTGTAACTTTTTCGACATTTGCTGCAGGAAGATCAACCTTATTGATAACCGGAATAATGGTGAGATCTTGCTCGATTGCGAGGTAAACATTTGCAAGAGTCTGAGCCTGGATACCCTGAGTTGCATCAACGACAAGGATTGCAGATTCGACAGCCTGAAGACTACGTGAAACTTCGTACGAAAAGTCGACGTGACCTGGGGTATCGATAAGGTTAAGTTCGTAGCCTTTGTAATTCATTTGGACTGGAGCAAGCTTAATTGTAATTCCCTTTTCACGCTCAAGTTCCATGGAATCAAGAAGCTGCGACTTCATCTCGCGTTTCTCGACGGTACCAGTAATTTCCATCATACGATCGGCAAGGGTAGACTTGCCGTGGTCAATGTGCGCAATGATGCAAAAATTTCGGATATTATCGGTATTCATTATCTGTTATTATATAATAATATGTGCTTCTTAGCAACCTTAGAAATACCAGGATTTATTTATCTTCTTCGACAGTTGCTTCGTTCGTCGCGAATTTTCCTTCGCGAAACGGATTTATGAAATTTGGAACAAAATCTTTTTTGCCAGATTCTTTTTTTATCTTTTCTTCTTCCTCTCTCACAATAATTTCATAATCGTTAACTTCTTTGATTTGCGAACGGCCGATTATAAGTTCTGGATCAAGAAACGCTTTTATAAATGGCCGCTTCACAATAAGTTGCATGATTTGCATAGTTTCAGGATCAAAGGTATAATCAACGACTTTACCGAGTTTGACACCTTTTTTTGTTTTTACATTAAGCCCTATAATACTGAAATTTAGATCAATAATTTTATCAAAACGAACGACGTCACCTTTTGATACGAGTTCATCAATTGAATCAACAATCATGCCGATGTTTGAGAATTCACGGATATTTCTAACGTCTAAAATATCACCATGATCGCCATCGCCGGTTTGTGGTCCGTCAACATTTAGTGCAATAATTGTGAGGTCGTTTGGATCAACAAGCTCACCCGTAACACGGCCAATTGGACCACCAAGATGAAGGCTTAGGACTGGACAACCAACAAGTTTAGACGAGTTCAAAAGCATAATTACTATTATTATAACACTTATGGTGGAGATATAAACGGATAAATTATATAATGGAAGAATGAAACGAATTCTCGCAGTTTCTGGAGGAGTGGACTCAATGGTTCTGCTCGATATTTTTAAAAACGATCCAAATATTTTGGTTGCGCATTTTAATCACGGCACAAGAAAGTCGGCAGATGACGATGAAGAATTTGTGCGTCGCCAATGTAAAAAAATTGGCGTTGATATTACAGTCGGGCACGCAGAACTCGGCCCAAACGTATCCGAAGAAACTGCGCGCGAAGCTCGTTATAATTTTCTATTTTCAGTTCGCGATTCAATCATTAAACGCGTGCCAGGTGAAGAAGTTCTAATCTATACTGCGCATCATTTAGATGATCTTACAGAAAGCATTTTTATTAATTTATCACGCGGTACAGGATGGCGCGGGATTACTCCATTTAATATGCCAGGAACATTTCGTCCATTTCTTTCCGGCGATGTTTTACTTCCGGAATCAAAAGCTGATATTCTCACCTACGCAGCAAGAAACAAAGTTACATATCGCGAAGACCCGACAAACTCTTCCGATAAATATATGAGAAATCGCATTCGCGAAGTCATTAAAACGATGCCGCCAGAAGACCATTTTGAGTTGAATCAAAAAATCAAAAAGCTTTACAATTCTCAACTTGAGATTAGAAAAGAAATCGAAGAGATTTTAGAAAGTTTGATGCCGGAAGATGGCGTGTTCAAGCGCGAATGGTTTAGCGAGTTGGATAATACGGTAGCTACCGAATTCCTACGTTTTGCGCTCGAGAAAGATAACATTAAACTCACCGGCCCACAGTTAAATGATTTTTTGAATGCAATCCGCACGTATGCGCCGGAGAAAAAATTCAACCTGCCAGAAGACAGGTTGATTACGATTCATAAAAACTATTTTAAGATTTAATTTTACTCGATTTTTGTGATTTCACCATTCTTTAAATGAAGAAGACGCTGGTTTCTACTGCCTCTAAATTTCAAAGTAAGATCACGTTCAGCAAGGACGAATGGACCATCAATGAGGGCGTCAAGTTCTTTAACGAACTCCCACATTTTTCCGCCTTTTTCTTTAAGCATCTCGTAAGTATAACCCGAGAAACTCCAGACATTCCAGCCGAGCTCTTTTTTTACAAACTTCGCGATTTCAATACATGCTTCAGCTTGGATTGATGGTTCACCGCCACAGAAGGTTAAGCCAGCTTGACCTTTAAGATTTTTAAGCTCTTCTTTTACATCTTCGACATCTACGAGAACACCTGCTTCAGCATCCCAAGTTTCTGGGTTTTGACAACCTTTACATTTAATGAAACAACCCTGAGTCCATACGACAGCGCGAAGGCCGTAGCCATTAACAATTGAATCATGCTCAATAGGACCCGACAATCTAATGTGGGCCTTGTCTGAGCCAGGGACTGGTGATTTCCATTCTTTCATTTTGTTCCTTTAGATAAGTTTACCCCGTTTTGATTACGGGGTAAACCTTAAGCATTTATTTTATTCTGCACCGAGCGCTTTCTTTGCAGTTTTCTTTGCCTTTTCGCGAGCGGCTTTTTGAGCTTTGCTGTAAACACCGTTTTTATCGGATAGGTTAACGCTGTGTTTTACGCGTGCTGCTTCCTCAGCTTTCTTTCCATCATTCCAACGTTCAAGTGAACCAACGAGGTAGCCAGTAATGCGGCGGAGGCGTTCGAAGAGGACATCGTCTTCAATACGGCCACATGATGGACAGCGGTTTCCCTTAATGATACCTGCGAAGCCACAGACTGGATCGCGATCGACTGGGTGGTTTACTGAACCGTAGCCGATTCCCATGTCGTGCATGTGACGAATGACAGCTTCGAATGCTTCAATGTTGTCGCTTGGGTCGCCATCGAGCTCAATGTAGCTAATGTGGCCAGCGTTACAAAGGTTATGATATGGAGCTTCGATATCGATTTTCTCAAATGCTGAGATTGGATAGTATACAGGTACGTGGAATGAGTTAGTGTAGAATTCGCGGTCTGTAACACCTTTAATCTTGCCATATTCCTTACGATCCATTTTTGTGAAGCGGCCAGAAAGACCTTCTGCTGGAGTTGCAAGGAGAGTGAAGTTTAAGTGATATTTCTTTGCGAACTCATCACATTTTTCACGCATATGGGTGATAATATCGAGACCGAGATCACGTGAATCTTCGTCTTCACCATGATGTTTGCCAGTCATAGCAACGAGAGTTTCTGCGAGACCGATGAAGCCAATTGAAAGTGAGCCGTGTTTGATGACGTCGCGGAGAGTATCATTCCAGCCAAGTTTTTCAGAACCAAACCAGTTACCTTGACCCATGAGGAATGGGAAGTTGCGGACGTGTTGGTTAGCCTGGAATTCGAAGCGTTCGAGAAGCTGATCACGGACAAGTTCCATCTTTTCGTCGAGCTCTTTATAGAAGCCAGACCAATCTGCTTCTTTACGCTCTTTGAGGCAGATACCATGTTTAATACCGATACGAACGAGGTTGATAGTTGTGAATGAACAGTTACCACGGCCAGTTACGATACCATCAGATTCTGGGAAGACTGAGCCAAAGGTACGAGTGCGGCAGCCCATAGTTGCAATTTCTGTGCGGTAGTCACCCTTCTTGTAATATTGAAGGTTGAATGGAGCATCGATGAAACAGAAGTTTGGGAAAAGACGTTTTGCAGAAACTTCCATCGAGCGCTTAAAGAGGTCATAGTTTGGATCGCCTGGGTTGTAATTTACGCCTTCCTTAACTTTGAAGATTGAGATTGGGAAGATTGGAGTTTCGCCCTTACCAAGACCATTCATGGTTGCTTCGAGTAAGTATTTTGAGACGAGACGACCAGATGGAGTTGTGTCGGTACCGAAGTTAATTGAAGTGAATGGGACCTGTGCACCTGCACGTGAGTGCATGGTATTGAGGTTATGGATGAAGCCTTCCATAGCTTGGAAAGTTTGCTTTTCGGTATCTTCTGACGAAGTCTTGATGACTGGTTCAGGAACTTTAAGCTTCTCGAGCTTCTTGTCGTCACCGTATTGAATATCTTCTGGGATTTCAATCTTAAGATTCTTACCAGTGAACTCGTTGTATTTTTCGAGGTTGCGCTTCAAAGATTTTCTGAAGGTCTTATCAACACCTGGAGCCATTGCGTAATCAAAGTTAGGAATTGACTGACCACCGTGTTGCTCGTTCTGGTTTGCTTGGAGGATAATTGCAGCAAGAGCAGCGTATGAACCAATTGAATTTGGGGTGCGGAGGTGGCCGTGACCAGTGTTAAAACCACCGTTAGCAAAGAGTTTTAATGGATCGGTTTGGCAGCAAGTGAGGGTACCGGTCGCGTAGAAATCGAGGTCGTGGATGTGGATGTCACCATTATCGTGAGCAGCTGAGAAGCGTGGGTCCATAAGAACGGTTTTTGCAAATTCCTTTGAACCTTCTGCGCCGAATTGGAGCATCTTACCCATTGCAGAGTTGCCGTCGACATTTGCATTACTGCGTTTAATGTCTGAATCTTCAGATGCATCAGCGAGAGCAATTTTGCGATAACCGTCCATAAGGTTTGATTTTGCTTCACGAGTGCGGTTGCGTTCTTGGCGATAAGTAATATATGCCTTCGCAGTACGTTTGAAACTTGATTCCATCAAGATTTGTTCAACGATATCTTGGATTTGCTCAACTTTTGGAGTTCTAAGTGTGATTGTTTCTTCTGCGCGTTTTACTACTTTTTCTGCAAGTTGCTTTGCGCGATCATACTTAAATTCCTCTGTTGCAGCACCTGCAGCCGCGATTGCATCAGTAATTTTCTCCGGATTGAAGTTTACGATTTTCCCGTCACGCTTCTGGATTTTTTTGAACATAAAAATTATACCTCCTAGTTTGTGTTCAAAACTCTTTAGTTTACTATTTTTCTTTTTACTTAATATTTCTGGTACTTGCTGACGCTATATTTAGTGTCTGAGTCTATTGTAAAGCACTATATGTGGGGTGTCAATATGATTTTGCTTATAATATGTTGTATTATTTACAATGATTTTTTACCCTTTTTTACAGAGGTAGCATACAATAAAAAGAACAAATATCAACCCCCATATTTAGTGTCTAGGATTACTAGGTAAACGCTAATCCTTATATACCGCGGCGAAGAATCTTGGCGTATTGATAGTGAAGTACGCGAGGCGGTGAGCATGCACCTCAAGGTAATTAACGGAATAGTTCTCTTTGCTCCAAAGCCTAAGTTCAGCGATATACTCTGCAACTAGCATATTCTTCAATCCCACCGTTATTGAATTGGAATATTTCAACCAGCCCTTTTCAGAGATTGGCCTTATCTCTTTCATGATCTTTGCAAGCAGATTGATATTTCCTGTTGTATCAATAAGGGTTAGTAATTCACGACGTTTATAGAGGAAAATCAGGAGTTTAAGAAGTTTTTTCTCGGTAGAAGATTTTTCCGTCAGCAGCTTATCGACTAATTCTCTCACGTCATCAAGTACGCGCTTTGATTGGACATCAATAAGGTCATTAATTGAACGATAGTGAAGATAGAAGGATGAGCACGCAATACCGGCTGCCTTTGAGACCTCTCTAATTTTTATATTGATAGAATGCTTTTCTTTAAGTAAATTAGCAGATGCGATCAAAATACGACGTTCTGTATCGGAGTATACAGAATTACTACCCCTTATCCTCATTTTCACCCCTTTTTATATTAGATTCTATATATTTATTATATAATATTTAGATATGAAGAAAAAACTACAGAATGTCGGGGCGTATGAGCCGAAGAAATGCTGGGTCGGAGAGACGCAGAAGATCTGTTATGATACGCGAGAAGAGGCCGAAGTAGCAGCAAAAGTTGCGCAGTATGATCATGGTGCTCCAGAGCTTTCTGTTTACAAATGCGAGTACGGAAATCACTGGCATTTATCTTCTAAGGCGTGAATCCCGTATCTGGTATTCTAACTGTCCTTTTTTCGTAGATAAATACTTCTCTTTCCTTTATTTTGCCATTCTTATCAAAACCGATAAATATAATCTCATTCTCACGGCTTGGATCAAGATCAGTAATTGTTATTTCTGGAAGAGATGAGAGTCCATAAACATTTCCATTTACAACAACCAGTGTGTGCGCTGATGATAAATTAATCCTGTATGTTTTTGCAATGGACTTCGCTTTTTGTTTCAGTGATATAGTGTTTGACTCTTCTTTTATTTTACAGTTTGAGCCGTTACATTCATCATCATACAGAAACGAAACTTTTATATTATTCTCCTTCGCAATTTTAAGCGCTTCTTCCCTTGTTGTCCCGTCATTACTAGTTGAGGTATTATTATTTTTATCTAGAAAAGCATAAATTTCACGTTTATTGCCGTTTTGCCAATCAGCAGAAGTCGCTGCTATCCGAATAGCTGAATAGATATTATAGTATTGCCCGCCAAGCGAAATTGGCTGGTAAAATGCATCGTAGATGTTCACTTTATTTATCTTCTCGCCAATATCACTGGACGTAAACGGGACCACCTCCTTAATTTCGTCTTTCCCTTCGGCCGAGATATAGCTACTATAAATTGAGACACGATGGCCTTGCTTTGTTAATTCAATCAACTCATCTCTTAGTCCATCACTAATCATTTTGTCATGAAAATTCGTAATTCTCTTAACCAGATCGCCGTATTCGAAGATGATGAGGATGTCTCGATTGTTTGCCTCCTTATACTCGGCATCGGTAATACTAGATTTTGTGCCGTCTATTTTTTCTTTAATTATCGTGGCGAGTTTTTTATAAGTATTTTCATTTTTAATATAGGTGGTGTGGCCCTTCATCGGAGAAAAGATATTAAGTGATGAACCACACATAAAATCATTATTATTGCACCAAACGCCCAACTTCCCGTCATATCCTGATGGGGTGTAAGGTTTTATGGCGGACAACACCCCTTCTTCAACATTACAATCTGGGACATATACGCGGTATGACGAAAGTCCGATATTCTTGCAGGCTGTCTTGCTTTTCCCTTCCGGGAGATATAATTTTGGGTCACCAAAATTTGCAACATAAACAATTCTGTCCGAGTTTAGATATTTGATTGATTCATCAACAACCTGAGCCCCCTGAGAATAACCAGTCAGGACAAATTTCTTATCTTTACAACGCCTTGATTCGTTTCGAACCCTGGCTATAAGTTCTGTGACTCCTCGCTCAACCGATGCACCATATTCATATGATTTCCCAGCTGAGATATAAGCTTGGAGTGCAGTTTTGAAGTCAACCGATTTGGCCGGATAGCCATTCTTAGCCGTACCAAGTTCATAGAAGGATATGTCATCTTCTATCTGTGATTGAATATTTTTCTTGAAATCTTTATAGTCGACATCATTTAATTCCTGACCAGAACCGCGAGCGAAGATAAATTCATAAGCGGAACATTCTTCGCCAGCTGCTAAATCAACGTTCATAAAAGATAACAATGTGCAAGCAAAAATAATTGGCAATAAAAATCTTAGAAGTTTCATAGTTTCCTCTCATTTATGTTTGTTTGTAGAAGTGAATTAATATAATCGTAGCAAAAGTTTTTCTAACATCAAGCATAAGCGTTTTTTATTTTTCAATGGTCGTGATAAAATAAAGAAAATTAAGAGAGGTAAAAATGGCAGATAAAAAACTTTCCTGGGATGAATACTTCATGGGGATTGCAGAAGCAGTTGCCCTAAAGTCAAAGGATCCTTCATCGAAATTAGGCTGCGTAATTGTTGACCAGAATAAACGCGTAGTCGCGCTTGGGTATAATGGCCTTATACAGGGCGCAGATGAATCAAAACTAACCCTCTCTGAACGTCCAATGAAATACCATTTTGTCATTCATTCTGAAATGAATGCACTCCTTTATGCAAGGCGTGATCTAACCGGATGTACAATCTATAACCAAATCGCAACTTGTGATAATTGTCTTAAGCATTGTCTCCAGGCTGGAATAAAAAGATTCGTCTACAGCGAGCTCAGAGTCCATTCACATTCAACCGATCCAAAAAATTCGATGACAAATATTGAGACTGATGAAGCGATCATCAGGCTGCTTGCATCTTGTCCGGATGTCGAGACTCTTAATATCACAAATGGAAAAACCTACACCCAAGATATTTTGGATTCGTACAAAAAAGATTCTGAGGAATACGAACGCCTTATTAAGTGGCTCTAGAGATTTTTCTCAATTTCTTCGGCAAGAATCACTGGGCATTCATAATTAATTAGGTGCCCAGATTTTTTTAGGAAAACCGGTTTTACTCCAAACTTCTTAGCGACTTCCTTTACCTGTTTTTGCGAATTTAATTTATCACTTTCGCCGGCGATAAAGACAGCTTTTTTATCAAAATTGAAATCTGAGATTGCATAGCTAATGCTAAATTTTGCGGAGCGGCCAGAATCCATCTTGCTAGTAAATTTTTCTGCACATTTCTTTGTGATTTTTAGGACTTCATTAAAGGTCTGTTTATCCTTTGGTACGAGAAGATATTTTGTGGTGACATAGGAAATGAACTTCGTTGGGAGGACTGCAGTCAAAGGAGCAAGATTACAGATGAACTTCGGAGGGGTGACACAGATTGGTGAAAGGAAGAAGATTTTTTCATTAATTAGTTCTGGATATTTTTCAGCAGTAGCAGCTGAAATGATTGAGCCCATGGAGTGGCCAATCAAAATTGGGTGGTCAAGCTTCTTTTCGAGAATATAGTCAGCAACCCATTTTGCATAACCGTCAGCGGTGTGAGCAGACAGTTTTGGAAGCTTTTCTTTTTGAGTGTTGAATGCAGGCGGGATATCTGGTGCATAACAGTCATAGCCTTTTGCCTGAAAATATTCCATCGTCGGTTTAAGACCGAGATGATTCCCTCTAAGACCATGAATA
>CAMZGF010000018.1 GCA_947306315.1 uncultured Candidatus Saccharibacteria bacterium | reverse complement strand
GTTATTTTCTTTGCAGTAGTTTTCTTTACGGATTTTTTGACTGTAGCTTTCTTCGTGATAGCTGCTTTCTTTGCTGATGCTGAGCGCTCAGCTTTTAATGAGGATTCCTGATCATGGTTATGTACGCCATAAATCAAGTTTGCGAGGCCATAGAGCATCATGTATGCGCCAAAGAATTTAATGAATGCAGGTGCGTTATCTGTAACAACCGCGTTTCCGGTGTTTAGAATCACAAAACCCATAATAGCGCCACAAATACCAACGACTACCCAGATGAACTTATCTGTTACATCGTCGACAGACTTTAGACCGATAATGATTTCGAAGACACCACGAACGACTGTGTATCCGGCAATTAATGCTAGATGCCAGACTAATTCTTGTCCAGCGGTAAAAAGAAGGGCAAAAGCTACACCGACTTCAACTAATGCTGAAAAGAGTGTAAAGCCCCAAGTTTCGTTTAGGTGTGCGCGGCGCAAGAGATTGAATAATTCGATGATACCGAGACCAAGAAGAAGGCTCCCGACAATCGATACGAGCGCATTTGTATCCGCTAGATTTGTGAAGAGTGCAAACCAGCCAAAGAGAAGAGCTACCGCACCCTCAAAAGCGAAAATAAGCCAGTGGCTATCGACATATTTTCTTTTTATTGACATATAACTCCTTAAGTTTATTATTCTTATGCTTATTTTATCAAATATCTAAAAAATAAACAATAAAAAGGGGGCCGATAAAACTCAGCTCGGCCCCGTCGAAAGGAGGTTAACATGACAAGAAGATCTAAAGACACTCAACTCACCTGATCTTCGTCATTACGTATTTTGGTGTTCGATAATCTCTTTATTCTGCTTTTTCTTATGATACGATTTAAATAAATCGTATGGCGGCATTTCTTCATCGGGTATTTTAAATACCTTTTTTAAGTCGCTAATCTCAGCAGAAATATATCGAACGATCGATGATGTGTAATGTAGGTTCCCCTCCATACTATCGTGAGCTTCAATATCCTTCGGCTCCGTATTATTGGAGCCGATTTTTATGATCTTTTCGTTCTTATTACTCGAACTGATCTGGCAGTTCTTCATAAAAATCACCTCCTATAAATGTGCAGGCAAGAAATACCTTCCTTCCTACATATATTTTATCATTTTACAAATTATATTTCCATATGTTATAATGAAGTCTCAAGGAGAACTTATGAATTACAAAAAACCTACTAAGGCTATCATCACCGATGCTGGTTTTGCTAGCCGTTATCTACCAATCACCAAAACTGTTCCAAAAGCTATGCTTCCTCTCGGAAACAAACCTATTATGCAACTCGTCGTCGAGGAATGTGTAGAAGCAGGTATCGAAGAAATTATTATTGTTGCTACTCATGAAGGTAAAGAAATCTACGAAGATTACTTTAATAATGCTTGTACAAAAATCAAGAAACAGCTTCATGCGCAAGGTAAAGATGATCGTTATGAATCTATTAATAAAGTTCTCAACTTCCCTAAGATTGTTGTAATCGAGCAGGATCCAGCTTATCCATATGGAAACGGTTCACCAATCGCATCAGCAAAGAAATTTATTAATGATGACGAAGCATTTGTTGTTGCTTACTCAGACGACGTAGTCTTCGGTTCTTCAGATATAAAGACTCTCATCGAGAGCTACGAAGCTCATCCAGAAGCAAAGGCAATCATCATTTCTCAAGAAATGCCACGCGAAGTTCTTAACAAATATGGCATCATTAAACTCGCTGATGAATCAAAAATGACTCTTGATAATATCGTTGAAAAGCCAGCAATCGAAGATGCTCCATCAAACCTTACTTCATATGGTCGCTACCTCTTAACTCCAGAAGTATTCGAGCATCTTGATCCAAAGAATACTGGTCTTGATGGCGAGCTATGGACTGTCGATGCAATCACAAAGATGGCCGAAGAAGGTGATGTTATTGTTGAGAAGACAAGAGGCCACTGGATGACAACTGGTGATCCAAAAAACTACATGTTTGCTCTTATGCAATATACCTTCGACAACGAAGACTTCGGTGACACAATCAAAGAGTTTGTCAAAAACGCTTAAAAGTCCTATAATAAGCTTAAGGAGTAAAGATGACAAATAATTTAAACATTGCAGAATGGATTATTGTCGGAATCTTAAGCTTCACGTTATTCGTGTTCTTAGTTCTTGGCATCATTCTGCTAGTAAAACTCATCAAACTCACGAAACAGGCGAAGAAAGTCGTCGAAACCAGTCAGTCAATTGCTGATAAGGTCGATGATGTCGCCGATAATATCAAAGACATGACTTCGATTGGCGGTATCGCCCGAGGTTATTTCGCTGAATATATCGGTAAAAAATTCTTCCATAGGAAGAAACGCCGTCGTGATGACGATGAATAAAAAACATTTACTCCTGTTAGTTGTAAGAGATCGCCCTATTCAGGGCGGTCTTTTTTGCATTTTTATTTTGCTTATGCTAAAATGTAGGTAAATTAATAAACTCATCTCTAGAAAGGGTGGAAAATGGCTAAAAAGGCTCAGAAGAAGAAAAAAGGTGGATTTTTACTAGGTGCTATTGTTGGCGCTGGCGCAGCTGCTGCAGGCATCTTCTTCTCAAAGAAGGAAAATCGCGAAAAAGTTGGTAAGGCTGCTAAAAAAGCAACTAAAGAAGTTAAGAAAACTGCTTCAACCGTTAAGAAAAATGTAACTAAAAAAGCTGCAGAAGTTAAGAAAACTGTAAAAAAAGCTGCTGCAAAGAAACCAGCTGCAAGGAAACCAGCTGCTAAAAAAGCTGCAAAAAAAACAGCTAAGAAATAATGTCGAACAAACTAAAGAATATCCGTGAGAAGAAAATCACAAAGACAGAGTTGACTGCTGAGGAGCAGGTTCTTGATGATCTTTTTTACGATTTATATCGAAATCGTGGCCGTGTCTATAAAGTGAATTTCTTCCGCGGTATTTTCTTTGGCCTTGGCACATTCCTAGGCGGTACTGTTATCGTCGCAATCGTTGTCTTTATTCTGACTTGGCTCTCTTCGTTATTGCCTCACAATGTTACGTTGATTGACTGGCTACTTAGTGTATTACGTAAGGGTTAATAATCCTTTTTTTGTGATATAATTAATATATGTCAAAGGAGGAAAAGGTAAAAACAGAAAAGCCAGTCATTTTTTTGACTCGCGAAGAAGTTGATGGTAAGAAACTTGAGCCAAAAGATTTCGTTCATCTCCATAACCATACCCACTATTCGCTCCTTGATGGGCTTACTAAAATACCTGATCTTGTCGATTATGTTGTCGAACAAGGTATGGAAGCAGTTGCCGTCACAGATCACGGCACCATGTCTGGTCTTGTCGAATTATATAAGGAAGCTGAAGCAAAGGGTGTTCAACCAATCCTTGGATGTGAAGCCTATGTCGCAGCTAGAAAACGCACCGATAAAGATCCAGCATTTGATAAAGAACGCTATCATATCACGCTTCTTGCGATGAACGATGAGGGTTTTGAAAATCTTTGTCGCCTCGCAACTGAAGCTGAAACTACTGGTATGTATTATAAGCCTCGTATTGACCATGAAATTATGGAAAAGTATAATGAGGGGATTATCTGTCTCTCTGGTTGTGCTAGCTCCGAGATTTCAGTTCGCCTTAAAAACGGTGATTATGACGGCGCAATGGAACTTGTAAAATGGTATCACAAAGTCTACGGCGATCGTTTCTATCTTGAGATGCAGGATCACGGCCATCCAAAATCACCAACTCACTGGGAGGTTCAGAACCAGATCAATGAAGGCCTTAAAAAGATTGCAAAAGAAACCGGCTTACCGCTAGTTGTTACATGCGATGGCCACTATTTGAAACATGAGGACCAGGATGCTCATGAAGTACTCCTTTGTATTGGTACTGCATCAAATCTCTCCGATCAGAACCGCATGACTTTGAAAGATTTTCAACTTCACGTCATCCCGCCAAAGGAAATCATTGAAAGATGGAAAGATGATTGCCCAGAAGCAGTAAAAAACACTAAAATTATCGCAGGTCGCTGTTCAACTAAACTTCAGCTCGGACGCATTTTGATTCCAAAATATGAAGTTCCAGAGGGTGAAACAGAAAAAACATATCTTGATAAGCTTGTCTTCCAGGGCCTTGTCTTCCGCTATGGTGGCAAAACTCAGGAAGAAGCTGAGAAGATGACTGTCGAGGAATGTCGAAAGATTCTGCCAGAAAACGTCCTCGAGCGTATTGATTATGAATTATCAGTCGTCGATAAAATGGGATATAACGGCTACTTCCTTATTGTTCAGGATTTCATTAACTGGGGTAAGAAACAGGGAATTGTCTATGGTCCAGGCCGTGGTTCGGCAGCAGGTGCTATCCTTGCATATGCACTTCGTATTACCGAGCTTGACCCGCTAAAATATGATCTCCTCTTTGAGCGCTTTCTTAATCCAGATCGTATTTCCATGCCTGATATTGATACCGATATTCAAGATACTCGTCGTGACGAGGTGATTGAATACTGTACTGAGAAATATGGTAAGGGCCGTGTCTCAAATATTTGTACGTTTGGTAAGATGATGGGTAAGATGGCAGTACGTGATGTTGCACGTGTGCTTGAGGTTCCATACGCTGAAGCAGACCGTCTTGCAAAAATGGTGCCAGATCCAGAAATGGGCCACCATGTCCCACTTTCTCGTGCAATCGTTGAATCTCCAGATCTTCGTCATGAATATGAAACCAATCCAAAAGCAAAGGAAGTGCTAGATTATGCAATTAAGCTCGAGGGAACCGTCCGCTCGCACGGTGTTCATGCCTGTGGTATTGTGATTGCACCAGATGATCTTGTTAAATTCCTTCCGCTTGAAGTCGCAAAGAAGACTGGCGTAAATAACGAGCAGATTATTTCAACTCAGTTCCCATCAACCCAGGTTGAGGAACTCGGCCTTCTTAAGATGGACTTTTTGGGTCTCATGAACCTTTCTGTTATGAATAATTGTCTTCGTATGGTCAGAAAAGTTTATAAAGACAATATTGATCTTTATTCAATTCCACTTGATGACGAAGAGACCTATAAACTTCTTCAGCGCGCTCAAACTACCGGTGTCTTCCAGCTTGAATCTGGCGGTATGAAGAAATATCTTAAAGATCTTAAGGCTTCGAGCTTCGAGGATATTATCGCTATGGTGGCACTCTATCGCCCTGGTCCAATGCAGTTTATTGATTCGTTTATTCGCCGTAAACATGGTGAAGAACCAATTACCTATCTCCATCCAGGCCTCGAAAATGCACTTAAATCTACCTACGGCATTATGATTTATCAAGAGCAGTTCATGCAGATCTCGCGTGAATGGTGTGGCTTTACGGGTGGCGAATCTGATACTTTGCGTAAGGCTGTCGGTAAGAAGAAAGTTGCGCTCATGAACGAGCTAAAGCCAAAGTTTATTAAAGGCGCAGTCGAAATTGGCGGTGCAACCGAGGAAATTGCTGAGAAATTCTGGGTACAACTTCTCGAATTCGCTAACTACTGTTTTAATAAGTCTCATGCTGCGTGTTACGCATTGATTGCATACTGGACAGCTTATCTTAAAGCCCATTATCCAGATGCTTTCATGGCTGCGCTCATGACTTCCGATATGCGCTCAACTGATCGTCTTGCGATTGAGATGAGCGAATGTAAATCAATGGGCATCGACGTGCTTGGCCCTGATATTAACCAGTCCTACTCTGATTTTGCAATCGTTGGTGGTGAAAATAAGATTCGTTTCGGCCTTTCAGCAATTAAGGGTATGGGTAAGGCGCTTATTGAGGAAGTTGTGATTCCTGAGCGTGATAAAAACGGCCCGTTCAAATCAGTTTGCGACTTTGCAAAACGTGTCGATTCGACGAAATTTAATAAGAAGTCTTGGGAATCTGCAATTAAAACCGGTGCATTCGATTGCTTTGCTGAACGCTCGGATTTACTCTTTAACCTTGAACAAATCCAGGCTTATGGCTCAAGAATGCAAAAGGAATCCGCAAACGGTCAGACCGATCTCTTTGGTATGATGGGTGAAGTTGGACAAGTCCCAGAGCCTGAACTTGTTGAAGCGCCTGCTAAAGTATCGGAAAAAGAACAACTCCTCTGGGAGCGTGATCTTATGGGCCTCTATCTTTCTGCTCATCCGCTTGATAAATATGAGACGTACTTTAGAGAACAGACTCATCCGTTTTCGTATGTTTCATCTGACTACGTTGATAAAACTGTTACAGTCGGTGGTATTATTTCAAATGTTCGCATTGTCATGACAAAAGCTTCAGGTAGGAAGATGGCGATTGTTACGCTTGAGAACAAGACTGGTTCAATTGAATTCCCAGTTTTCCCAAAGGTCTATGAAGAAGAAGGCGACAAAATCGCTGTCGATAATATAATCCGCGTGACTGGAACCGTCGATGACCGAGATCGCGACGGTAATCACTCGTCCGACATAAAAATTATCGTTAAATCAATCTCGCTTGTATCTGATGAGGTCCTGTCTTCTTATGAGTCAACCGGCGAGGTTTTGCCAGACCCAGAAGATGCTCCAAAAAGACGTACCTATAAACCAAAGCCAGTAATTGAAAAAACTGAAGAAGAAAAGAAAAAGGAAGAGGAGCAGAAAGCTGCAACAATCTTTAAGCCGAAGGCTAATGTAAAAGATCCACGCTCCGAAAAACTCTATATCTTAATCGAAGATCCTGATGATACAGAAAAACTCACCAATATTAAGAAGACTTGTGATGTCTATCCAGGGCTATCGCCAGTCGTCCTAGTATTAAAAGATGGTGACGAAAAAAAGGCTATGGTGATGAGCTTCAAAGTTGAAGCATGTGATGACTTAATTGCTAAAATTAAACAAATTGTAGGTGAAAAAGCCGTTGTTTTAAAATAACGCTTATGATAAAATATACTAAGTAATAAAGGGTGGAAATTGAATAAAATAACAAAATATCTGAATCAACATATCGATGGTCAGGTTTTTGATCGCCCTTCTATTTTGCGCGCATACTCACGTGATAAGTCTGTTATTGAAGTCACTCCACGTCTCGTTGCAATTCCATACGATACTGACGATATAAAATTCCTCATGCGTTTTGCAAACGACGTTGCAGATAAGAATTTTAAGCTTCCTGTCACTGTTCGTGGTGCCGGCCAAAGCAAAACTGGTGCATGTCTTAGTGAGGGTATGGTTATTTCGACTGAAAAGCTGAATAAAATCGAGGAAGTCGATGAACATGCTCGCCTTGTACGTGTCCAGACTGGCGTGACACTCGAAAAGCTTAATGCGGTGCTTGCAGCATACAATCTTTGCCTTCCACTCAAAACTAATGAGAAACAGACTATTGGTGGCCTTATTTCGACATTCCCAACAGATTCATATGCAAAGAAGTATGGTAGTATTTTCTATTTTGTCGAAAGAATGGAAATTGTTCTATCGAACGGTGAGCTTGTCCAGACAATCAGCTATACCCCACATGGTTTAAAGAATGCTGAAAGAGCTGAAACTCTTGAAGGTAAAATCTATCGGGGAATTAACCAACTTATCTCTGAGAATGAAGAAGTAATTGCTGGTCTTTCTGGCGAGCTAAAAACTCGCGCTGGCTATTCAATGATTTCTCAAGTTGAGAAAAAAGATCAAAAGACATTTGATATCATGCCGCTATTCTTTGGCGCTGAAGGAACTCTCGGTGTTATTACGGAAGTAATCCTTCGAGTTGAACCTATTCCACGCCCAGCAAAACATGTCCTTGCAACATTCCCAACTCTCGAAAAAGCAACAGAATATATGAAGCGCATTGCAAAACTCGAACCTTCAGTCCTTGAGGTCTTTGATACAAGGATTTTTAAAATCGCAGCAAAACATGGTAAGAATCTTGGTCTTTTGGAGCCGTTGATTGATAAAGGCTATTATGTGCTTGTTGCCTTTGATGATAGTTTCTTTACTGCAACCAAGAAACTTCGTCAAACTATGGGTATCGGTGCTAATGCCGCTTCAATTTCTGCTGAAAACGATCTAAATAGCGACGATTTTAAGGAGATCTACACGTTAGTTGATTGCTATTTGAACGATGAAAATTCTATGGAGCGTCCAAGCCTCGTCGACGACTTTATGATGAGCGGTGACGGATTGCCAAAATTCATCGAGAAAGTTGCAATGATTGAAAAAGCATTGAAGCAGGATCTCCCGATTTTTGGTTCATTCGCTACTGGCGTCTATACGGTTCGTCCAGATTTTGACTTGTCTGATATTGCTGAAAGAAAACGTGCAATGCAATTCTTGCGCTACTTTGGAAAAATTGTAAGAGAATGCGGCGGTTCCTTCGCTGGCGGTAGTTCTGAAGGTCGCGTCAAAGGTCTCATCTCAACTCGCGAACTCACCGAACATGAACAGAAGCTCTATGAAAAGGTAAAAAAGATTTTTGATCCGAATGGATTTATGAACCCAGAAACGAAGCTTGGAGCATCATTCGCGGACGTCGTAAGACATCTTCGCACTTCCGAGAATCAAGGTTTGAAATAGAGAAAGCCCTAGTGTTTGAAACTGGGGCTTTTTTGTGTTAAAATTTAGGGTATGAAAGTTACTACTAAGAAATTATCTGATACCTCGGTTGAAATTAAGGTTGTTCTCGATAAAAATGATCTTAAAGATGCTGAAGAAAAAGCAATCGCACGCCTCGCTAAGGACGTGAAAGTCGAAGGTTTTCGCAAAGGTAAAGCACCTCTCGACGTTGCTAAAAAGAATATTAACCCAAACGATCTCGCAAGCGTCGCTCTTGATATCGCTGTTAGAACTACTGTTCCAAAAGCATTTGAAGAAGCAAAGAGCGCTCCACTCATGATTCCAAACGTCGAAGTTACAAAGTTTGTACCTGGCGAAACTGTCGAATATACCGCAACTGCAGACATTCTCCCTGAAGTTAAACTTGGCGATTTTAAGAAACTAGGCGTAAAGAAAGAAGCTGTTAAAGTTGCAGAGAAAGACGTCAAAGAAATTCTCGAAAATATCCAGAACGCATACGCTGAGAAGAAAGTTGCAAAGAAAAAAGCTGAGATGGGCGACGAAGTTGTTATCGACTTCGAAGGCTCATTAAATGGCGAGAAGTTCGAAGGTGGTGCTGCAAAAGATTTCCATCTTGGGCTTGGCTCACATCAATTTATTCCTGGTTTTGAAGAAGGAATTGTCGGCCACGAATCTGGCGACCGCTTCGACCTCGAGCTTACTTTCCCTAAAGATTACCATGCAGAAAACCTCGCAGGTAAGAAAACTGTCTTTAATGTCCTCGTAAAACAGGTCAATGAAAATATTAAACCAGCTCTTGATGATGAACTTGCTAAGAAATGTGGCCCATTCAAGACAATTGACGAACTTAAGGCAGATATTAAGAAGAACCTCGAAAACCAAGATCAAATCAAGGCTGACGAGAAATTTAAAGATGATCTTGTTAACGTACTTGTTGAGAAATCAAAGGTCTCTGCTCCAGAAATCATGATCAAAGACCAAATTCGCATGATCAAGCAAGATATCGAAGCAAACGCAGCACGCCAGGGTCTTCACTTTGAGGATTATCTAAAGCAAACTGGTCAGACCGAAGAAGATTGGGAGAAAATGGCACGTGAAGTTGCTGAGAAACGTGTAAAAGCATCTCTCTGTCTTCAGGTTCTTGCAAGAGACGAGAAAATCACGGTTGATGATGAAGTTGTCGATGCAAAAATCAACGAACTTCGCGAAGTCTACAAGAAGTCTAAAGAAGCTCTTAAGAACCTCAAGGATCCAAACGTCCGCCAAGATATTAAGAACCGCCTTACTATCGAGAAAACCCTCAACTATCTCGTTGAAGTAAACTCATAGTAAGTTTATAAAAAATAGGCCCCAAAAGGGGCTTATTTTTGTGATTTTAAGAGGTGAAAAGGATAAGCGCCATTGACTTTTTAGCTCATTTGTGGTATAATAGAATCATATCACACCTTTTTGGGTGTCGCACATAAATTGATGTACCTTTTGAAGGGAGGGAAAGGAGATGAAGGAGTTTTCATGTGTCGAAAGTGTCCCTACGGATGTCTTCTTTGGAGATATCCAAAAGAACTTTCTGACTTCGTATGAATTTTCAAAACTTAGATGTGGTGGAGAAAAGGATCTCTCCGACAAAGAAAAAAATTTCATCGAAGATCAGATCGAGAAGTACTTTCCGGATTATGACATTAAGGAAAACGGGCTGATGCCCATTGCATGCGCCCTAACGAAGAGAGAAATGAATAAGATTTAATAGGTACACCATTTAGCCCCCGGAGCTTCCGGGGGCGCTTTTTTAATAATCTTCCGCATTGTGGAACATTGCGACTATCGAATCACTTCTGTTTGTTCTAATATTCTCTCTTTCGGCCGCCTCAAAGTCGCGACTAAAAGCTATTCTTATGTAATTTTCGACGCAACTTCGATCGTATTCGGCGCGAGCTTCGCATTCTCCGTGGTTATCTAGGTTTCTGAAATAAGCGAAATCATTAGTTTCAAAATCTCTGAAAATCAAGCGTTTTGCACCGTATTTTTCGGCAATATGGTTAATGGCGTTTAAACCTTTGATGAGGTTGTTATGAGCTGCTCTACGGACTGCTTGATATTGGTCAGGATCATGTGTTCTAGAATCATAGTCTTTTTGTGCCTCGATATGATAGGCGGCAAGTTGATGGAGTCCGTAAACCGTCTCTAGTTCTTTATCTCGGTCTTCTTCACTAGCTTTCTCTTTAATTGCTTCTATAATCAGTTGATTACGTTCTTTGTAATATTGTCCAGATTTTGCCTCGATTGTCTCTGAAGGCGCCACCTTAGCAATCGCTTCGAAGTTATCCTTTTCGTATATGTTCTTAAAATCAGAATAAGCTGCAGCTTCCTCCATTTTGTGGAAGGCCTCGGCTGCATCTCTCTCCCAGAGTTCGAATTCGTCTTTATCGCGAATCTCATTTGAGATAAACGCTTTCTCGATACTTTTATATTCTTCGGCCCAAAAAGCCACATCTTCTCGCATATTCTCGACAAGTGCGGTATGAAGCTCTGCTGCGGTTACGCCTGCTTCTCCAAGCTTTTTGATTTCTTCGTCGTTTGTTTCGATTTCTGAGGTGTTTTCTAGTCTTTCTGACACGATTTCTCCTTTCATTGATTATAGCATAAAACGTAACCAGTTTGCATGTTTGTATCTTGAAAAATCATAAAAAGTATGGTATAATATAGGTATTGCACCATTTGCAGGAACTTTTTTAATGTGAGTCAGTTATATCGTAAGGAGGGTTATGGTATGAAGAATGTTAAGGATTTTGTTGCTGAGATTACGGTCATGGCGAGTAATGATAGGCTAATCGACGATAACGCTAAGAAGCAGCTCGTAGATTTGAGTAATTTTATCGTTTCCTATGACCGATTTAAGAAAGGCGAACTTGAAAATAAGCATCTCAAAGAATGGTATCATGAGAAGCATTTCCCTTGGGGAAAGGAATTCTACAGTATCGTCGTAGAGCAATTGTCTGATTTCTTAGCAGAAGCGGTCAGCTGTGTCTATCTAAAAGCATACGATAGTGATAATGATAGTGCCATGTGGTATTACAGGAGGTCCTGTCTGAAAAATTCACTAAGTGGGATTTCCGACACGGCCGAGCTGTACGACGTGATGTGCCACGCTGCTGAAGTAAGTGCAACGCTCGAGAATCTCGAAGGCATGGAGCTTATTAAGGCTATTACGACACATGAAGATCTTAAGGAGCAGATAAGCGCACGTATAAAAGCCATTATCAAAAAAGGTGAGCTTATCGAACTACATGAAACCAGCCACTGACTAACTAAGGCCCCGAACTTTGGGGCCTTTTCTCTTGCAAAAAAATAAAAAATAGTGTAGAATAGCAGATAAGAGTTTCTAGCTGATTTTTATTGCTGTACAAAAATCAGCGCTAGGCGAATTTACCACTCGCCGAACAGGCCGGATGTTTAATCTGAACGGAAGGCAACTATAAGTTAATATAAGAGGAAATTTTAATGCCAACTATCAACCAGTTGATTCGCAAACCTCGCCAGAAAGCTGCAAAGAAGTCAAAAGCTCCAGCTCTTGGCTCAATTGTAAATACTCTTAAAACCAAGTATTACAACCAACCAGCTCCACTTAAGCGCGGTGTTTGTATCAAAGTTACAACT
>CAMZGF010000017.1 GCA_947306315.1 uncultured Candidatus Saccharibacteria bacterium | reverse complement strand
TCCTAAATTAGAAACGCGCGACGTTTTTAATGAAAAGTGTGATTCACACAGTAACGGAGTATATATTCTCGGTTGCTATCAGACTGCTGAGGATTCAATTCATCTTTATAATATTAATGAAGAAGAATTGCTTGGTGTGAAGGAATCTACTATGGCGCACGAGTTATTGCATGCTGCATATAGCCGTCTGCATTTTTGGGAAAAATCGAGCTTGAATGACCTTTTGAAAAAATATTACGATTCCTTGCCGGAGGATGATGAAATCAAAGAGTCTATGAAATTATATGATGAAAAAGATTTCTATGACGAGCTTCATTCAAGGCTTGGTACTGAAGTTAAAGAGCTCCCATTAGAACTTGAAAAACATTATGAGTCATTCTTTAACGACCAAGACAAGGTCGTAAGCTACTATGAAAAATATTCTGGAGTATTTAAGAAATACGAAAAGGAGACTAAAGAATTAAGCGAAAAAATAGTCAAACTAAAGTCTGAAATTGATAACGAAAAAAAAGAGTTAGAAATACTTGCAGACTCGCTTAATGCAAGAATTACGGATTACAACAATCGAGTTAATTTAAAAAAATATAGTTCAATCGATGCAATTATAAAAGAAGGGAATAATTTACAAAAAGAAATAAATTCAATCCGCGCATCATCGGATTCTCTAAGCAAGAAAATTGCTGAACATAATAAGTTGATTGAAGAATATAACAATTCCGTAGTTCGAACAAATGTGATTTATGATTCTATAAATAGCAACAGCGATAATATCAACGAGTTAAAAAATTAGAAAGGAAAATATGAAAGAAACCACAAACGATTATCTCGTACCAAACGTAATTGAAGAAACAAATAAAGGCGAACGCGCCTATGACATTTATTCGCGTCTTCTAAAAGATCGCATTATCTTCCTCGGTGAAGATGTGAACTCACACACAGCAAATCTTGTTGTTGCACAACTTCTTTTCCTCGCACATGAAGACCCAAAGAAAGACATTAAGCTCTACATCAACTCTCCTGGTGGTTCTGTCTATGACGGTCTCGCAATAATTGATACCATGAATTTTATTGAGCCAGACGTCCAAACTATTGGCATTGGCCTTCAAGCATCAATGGGTGCAATGCTTTTGTCGTGCGGCGCGAAGGGAAAAAGATATGTCCTTCCAAACTCACGCATCATGATTCATCAACCATCATCCGGAACTGAAGGAAAAATCACAGACCAAGAAATTGCACTCAAAGAAGGTATTTTCTTGAAGAAACGTCTTGCAGAAATTTTTGCAAAAAATACGGGCAAAGATATTAGGCAAGTCGAAAAAGATATGGATCGCGATAACTGGATGTCTGCCGAAGAGGCAAAGGCTTATGGTATCGTCGACGAAATCGTTAAATAACTATAATATATAGCTTAAAATCCGGCCACATCGCCGGATTTTTTGTTATCTGTTATAATAGAAATATGAAAAAGAATACGAGGTTTGTCTGTCAAAGCTGTGGCGCGTCCTATGCAAAATGGACGGGAAAATGTACGAACTGCGACGAGTGGAACACTCTCGTCGAGCAAATTGTTGAGTCTGAAACTGAAGCGAAGTCCGCAATCAAAAAGGCTGAAAAATCTGGTAAAATTTTAGATTATAAAAATATAAAAGCTATCGAACCAAGCGACGTCAAAGAACGTTTGAAAACTGATTTTGATGATTTGAACACTGTGCTTGGTGGCGGCATTCTTATGGGCTCAGTAAATCTTCTTGCTGGTCAGCCTGGTATCGGAAAGTCTACAATCCTGATGCAGATTTGTGCAACCGTTTCGAAGACGAAGAATGTTCTTTATATATCTGGCGAGGAATCAGCCGGGCAAGTTAAAATGCGCGCGAAGCGTCTTGGCGCGGAGTCAGATAAATTAAATTTCGCAAGTAGCACTTCTGCGAACGATATTGCAAAAACTATTGAAACCGGTGAATTCGACCTCGTTATTATAGATTCAATCCAAACCCTCGCAATGGACGAAATATCGTCTGCGCCAGGAACTGTCTCTCAAGTAACTAACTGTGGCAATCTTATTATTCGTGCCGCAAAGTCTACCGACACCGCCGTGATAATTGTCGGCCATGTCACGAAAGAGGGGACCTTGGCTGGGCCAAAAGTTCTTGAGCATCTAGTTGATGTCGTTATTAACTTCGATGGTGATCGCTATGGTGGTTTTAAAACTATTCGTGCTGTGAAAAACCGTTTTGGCTCAACAAACGAAGTCGCGATTTTCGAGATGAATGAAAAAGGTCTAAAGGAAGTAAAAAATCCTTCGGCCGCGCTTCTTGCTGAACGCCAAAATACAGATGGTTCAATTATTCTTGCAACTCTCGAAGGCACTCGTCCAATTCTCGTTGAAATCCAAGCGCTCGTCACCCCATCAAATTTTGGATATCCAAAGCGCACCGCATCAGGCTTTGATTTAAACCGTCTTCAGCTTTTAATTGCCGTGATTGAACGTCGCACAAAGCTAAAACTCGACGACAAAGATATTTTTATCAACGTGGTCGGTGGCATGAAACTTCAAGATTCCGCTGCAGACCTTGCAGTCTGCATGGCAATTGCTTCTGCCGCCGCAGAACGCAAATTATCTGAGGACTATGTTGTATTTGGTGAAGTAGGTCTTGGCGGCGAAATTCGTTCGGCTTTTCGTGCAGACCAACGTATTGCTGAAGCTAAAAAACTTGGTTTTAAGCATGCGATTGCACCTGCTACTATAAAAGATAGTTTTGTCATTCCAACCAAAGATCTTCGTGAAACTTTAATAAAATATGTGAATGAAAAATGAAAATTTTAGGAATTGACCCAGGTACTGGAATTTGCGGATTCGGCGTAATAGACCTTAAGAAAACCACAAAGGATCCAACCGGAAAAATGCAGATGATGGATTGCGGAGTAATTACGACTCCTGCCAATACGCCACTACCGGAACGTCTCGAAGATATTTATGATTCACTCCATGAGATAATTGAGCTAAATAAACCCGACCAGGTCTCGATTGAGAAACTTTTCTTCACTAAAAATATCACCACAGGTATTTCAGTTGCAGAAGCTCGCGGCGTTGTAATTTTGGTTTGTAAACAGCATAAACTTCCAATTTTTGAATATACTCCAAATGAAATCAAAAAGACAATTACCGGATATGGCAACGCAAATAAAAAACAGATGCAGGAAATGGTTAAAATGCGTCTTGGGCTTGATAGTGTGCCTAAGCCAGATGATGCGGCCGATGCTCTCGCAGCAGCAATTACGCACTCTCTTTACTCACGCTACGTGTGATATAATTTAAGCATGAAAGCTTTCAGAAAGATTCTTGTTTTTCTAGTTCCGTTACTTGTGGTTGGCTTTGTAGTTAGCATGTTATATAAATGGAACTACATTCAGCACACTCAGCATATTCCAGATGAGTTTAATATCCCAAATATCGGCGTTGGATATGACGCAAACAAAAACCGTATTGACGATTCAAAAGATATCATTGAGGGTGCAAAAAAATATGTTGCACGCAACCCTAGATACGAAGAATTAAAAGAGTATGATACTGGCTGGCCGAGCCAAAACCGCGGACAGGCTGGAGATGTCATCGCTCAAGCACTTCTAAACGCAGGCTACGATCTTAGCAAACTAATCTACCAAGATATCCAGAAGAATCCTGATGTCTATGATAATAACCCGAGAGGCGAAAATATCGCTTTTCGCGTAGTGGATAACCAACGTATATATTTCTCGCGCTACGGCGAACCAAAGGATCTCGATTATCATAATATTAATGATTGGCAAACTGGCGACATAGTTTTCTTTGAAAAAAATCACGCCGCAATTGTATCAGATAAAGTCAACGACAAAGGTATTCGTTTTGTGATTCATCATTTTTGGGAGCACCAATCTGGATATCTCCAAGACGTCCTCGAGACTGATGCGTGGGGGAGGATAGTCGGGCATTTTAGAGTATCTGCGCGTACGCTTTCACCAAAAACTGATTATTCTTCAATTACAACTGAAGTAAAAGAATAAAAAATAGCCCCGTGAAGGGGCTATTTTTAATGGCGATTAATTCTTTCATCTTTCTCTTGTTTCTCAACGTGGACCAAGTGAGTGATTGTCTCTAGTTCATCAATCGGTGTATCTACATATTTAAAGGTATAAGTCGTTTCTTCACCAATTGTTGACATACGGAGAGTTCCAACTTTTAAGATGTGCTCAAGCAAGCCGGATTGTTTGAATGAAACGTCCTCAATAGAGACGAGATCAATAATGTTGGTTGAGCTAGCGAATAACGTACTCTGTGAACGCTGGATGATACGTTTATTAGTTACGAATAGCTTGTTATTTGAATAGACGTGCATTGAGACCAATGTACAGATTAAAACTACACCAAACACGATATCAATAATGACACTAAAGAATCCGCGAGATGCTGCGTTCATTGCGAACATGCCATCTGTTGATGAACGTGAAATCATAATATTAAGTGCAATAAAGAACACTGCAGCTAAAACAACGCCCAGCCATGCCAAAATTGGAATGATGCTAGAGCGCTTAATCTTTAATACGACATACTCATTTTCTTCAAGAGAGATATCTGGGAAATCTTTCTTAGAGCGCGCATGGCGTAACTTTGCTAAATCACTTTTCATTTTGTGATTCTCCCTAACTTTTCTAAATTATACCACAGAAACGCGTAATTTGCAAATTTCATAGAATATTTTCTAGCTAGATTTTCTAAGATGATTCTTTGCTTTTTCGGTCACAATTCGTCCGCGTGGCGTCTTTTCTATAAAACCAAGCTGAATCAAATATGGCTCATAATAATCTTCGATTGTTGAGACTTCGTCGCCAGTAAGTGCTGCGATAGTCGAGACGCCAACCGGTTTATCGCCGTAATTATCGAGCATAAGCTCAAGCATATTTCTATCAGCGGGATCTAGCCCGAGCGAATCAATCTCCATGAGCTCCAGGGCGTTTGTTGCGATTGTTGTGTCAATAATTCCATCGCCATTTACGTCAGCATAATCACGTACGCGCTTTGTAATACGGTTCGCAATACGTGGCGTAAGCCTCGAGCGGGTTGCGAGCATCTCAGCCGCATCATCTTTTATTGGCGTATCGAGAAGCGAAGCGGTACGTTTAATAATCCGCTCAATTTCTGGCACTTTATAATATTCAAGACGATGCGTGATTCCGAAACGATCGCGAAGTGGGCCAGCCAAAGAGCCAGTACGAGTCGTTGCACCAATCACAGTAAAATGCGGGAGATCAAGTCGAATTGAATTTGCTGCCGGACCTTTTCCGACCACGATATCAAGTTTAAAGTCCTCCATCGCAGAATAAAGGATTTCTTCAACAGCACGACGAAGGCGATGGATTTCGTCAATAAACAAGACATCACCATCCTGCAAATTTGTCAGAATTGAAGCGAGATCACCAGCGCGTTCAATCGCTGGTCCGGTTGTGACCTTAAGATTTGCGCCGAGCTCATGTGCGATGACATTTGCCATTGTTGTCTTACCAAGACCTGGAGGTCCGTACAGAAGTACGTGGTCGAGAGTCGTCCCGTCATCACGTTTCTTGACAGCATCAATCGCGAGTTTAAGATTCTTCTTTAGACGCTCCTGCCCGATATATTCATAAAAATTAGTCGGGCGAAGACTCTGTTCTAGTTTTTGTTCTTCAGAATCATCTTCATGTGCAGTATTGTCGATAACTCTGTCAAAACCCCTCTCAATTCCCACGGTAACCTCCGAAATTCTGATATAATCTATAATAAGTATATCACAAAGAAAGGCCATTATGGATTTTAAGAGTAGTAGAACCTATGAGAATTTAAAAACTGCATTCGCTGGTGAAAGCCAGGCACGCGTAAAATATCAATTCTATGCATCTCGTGCGAAAAAAGACGGCTATGAGCAGATCGCTGAAATTTTTAATGAAACTTCAGACAATGAAAAAGAACATGCGAAAATTTGGTATAAACTCTTAAACGACGGTGTTGGTGATACAAAAGAGAACCTAAAGCTTGCAATTGAAGGTGAAGATTATGAATATACAGAAATGTATAAGGAATTTGCACGCATCGCTCGCGAAGAAGGTTTTGAAGAGATCGCAACTAAATTTGATCAAGTTGGCGCAATCGAAAAAGAGCACGAAGATCGTTATAAAGCCCTCTTAAAAAATATCGACGACGATGTCGTCTTTAAGGGTGATGCTATAACGGTTTGGAAATGTCGTAACTGTGGCTACATTACAGTTGGCGAAACCGCTCCAGAAACCTGCCCGGTTTGTGACCACCCGCAAAGCTTCTTTGAAAAAAGAATTATCAACTGGTAAAAAATTAGCCCTTCGGGGCTATTTTTGGTAGCATCGACTGGGATCGAACCAGTGACCTTAGGCTTATGAGTCCTACGCTCTAACCAACTGAGCTACGATGCCAAACGAGGAGAAAAACATAAGCTTGCTTATAATTTCTCGACGAGTGCAGGTATCGAAAGCTGAAAGCTTACGATGCCTAAAAAATGGCGGAAGGGACAGGATTCGAACCTGCGAAGCGTTAACTTGCTGGTTTTCAAGACCAGTGCCATCAACCACTCGGCCACCCTTCCATGCGCTATTATAACAAATTTTTCACCTGTTGTAAAGCGTGTTGGTGTGCTATAATTATCTTATGAAAAGAAGAGGTTTTACTATTATTGAACTAGCCGTCGTAATCGTTTTCGCAACGCTCCTCGTCGTCTTGTTCTTCATCCAAAAAATCAACACTGATGCAATGCACCGCGACGAACAAAGAAAGGAAGCCATTAATGCAATGTACTATGCCCTTGAGGAAAGTTTCTATACTGATAACGGCTACTACCCAGAAGAAATTTCTGAAGAGAACCTAACTGTTATGGACCCACAACTCTTTACCGATCCATATGGTATTAATCTCGGGAAAGATGGCAGCACACTCGTCTACGAACCTGCAAACTGTGAAAACGCAAAATGCAAAGAATACACTCTTCGCGCTATTCTTGAAAAAGAAGACGAATACGTTAAGAAAAATCGTGAGAATAGATAATGATTGCGCATATCAAAGGTGAAATCGCAGAGAAATTCGATAATTCTGCGATTGTTGATGTAAACGGTGTTGGATACGAAATCGCTCTGACCGCTCTCGATTTCGATTCCATTACCGTTGGTGAGACCGAAAAATTCTATACCCATCATTCTGTCCGCGAAAATGGGGAAGATCTCTATGGTTTCTCGAGTCTCGCTGCAAAAAAGCTTTTTGAATTACTCATCTCTGTTAATGGGATTGGCCCAAAAGCTGGTATGGCAATTCTCAGCTTAGCGTCTCCAGAGGATGTCCGAAACGCTATTGCAAACGCTGATGTTACATTCGTTTCGAAAGCATCCGGAGTTGGTAAAAAATCAGCAGAACGTGTTATTGTCGATCTTCGCGACAAGGTTGGGCTTCCATCTCATGTTGGTACTACTGAAATCTTCAAACCAGAAAATGGCACTAAGCCAGAAAAGGATGAGGCGCTCGATGCCCTTATTGCGCTTGGTTTTCCTTTAAAGGAAGCAACCGAAGCGCTTGAAAAAGTAGATAAGAACCTCAGTGTAGAAGAGAGAATCAAGGCTGCTCTAAAGAGGTAAGGGTGCGCCGTGTTCTTGACTTTTACAGTATAATGTGCTATAATAGAATTATAGATTATTGCTACTCGTAAAAGAGTAGCTTTTATGTTATAATATAATAAATAAGATTTAAAAATTAAGGAATTTATGTCAGGACACAGTAAATGGGAAACCACCAAGCGTCAAAAAGCAGTCGTTGATGCAAAACGTGGTGCTCTCTTCACAAAAATCGGAAACCAGATCGCTATTGCAGCTCGTGCCGGCCAAGATCCAGCAATGAACCCATCTCTCGCAATGGTTCTTGAAAAAGCGCGTCACGCAAACATGCCAAAAGCAAATATCGAACGCGCAATTGCACGCGCAGCTGATAAGAACGCTGCAGCTATGATCGAAGAAACCTATGAAGCTTATGGCCCAGCAGGTGTTGGTATCATTATTGAAGTTGCAACTGATAATAAGAACCGCACAATGCCTGAGGTTCGTCATACTCTCGATAAAAACGGTGGCCGTATGGCTGACCCTGGTTCTGTCATGTTCCAATTCTCACATAAAGGCGTAATCTTCATTTCTGATAAAGGCGAAGAAGCTCTCATGACTGCTCTTGAGGCTGGCGCTGAAGATGCATCTGAAGAAGAAGATGGTATCGAAATTATCACTGCTCAGACTGATCTTATGAAAGTTCGCCAGAATTTAATCGATGCTGGCATGACCGTAACCTCAGCTGAACTTAAGTATGTTCCAAACACAACTGTTCCCGTAGAAGGCGAAGATGAAGAAAAAGTTGAGAAACTTCTCGACGCAGTTGATGATCTAGACGATGTCGTCAACGTCTTCACAAACGCTGCTTAAATAATTTGATTTTTAAGTTATGCTTATGCTAAAATAGACCCAGGATAAAGGGTCATTTTAGCGATGAAAAAAGTTTCGAGGAAAATTATTTTAGACATGCCAACTAAGATTGGGATTTTTGCATCATCCCTTCTTGTTGCTACAACTGCAGTCTATATTTGGTCACCAATCATTGGCTCCCACGCGGATGACAATCAGACTACTGAAATTTCGGCTACGATTAATCCAGTTGCATCGGTTACTCTCGATACAAATAATTTAGTATTTAATATTGCCCCAACCAATGACGGTGTTTTTCGATCAAGCCCAATCATCGCAACTGTTAAGACGAACAGCACTGGTGGCTACGAGCTTTATTTCAGCTCAGAAAATAATGATACTGATATGGTTCATTCAAATCCTAGTATCCCTAATGTTATCTCTTCGGATTTCGAAGGGGCTGTAACTAGCGCTACCATGGCGAAAGAAAAATGGGGTTATTCTCTTGATAATATAGAGTTTCTGAAAATTCCTACTGCGGCTAACCAAATTCAACTAAGAGATATTGATCACTTTCCATCGGCGGCGGAGCAAAATAACACTGTTTATATTGGCACGAAAATTTCAAGTAGTCTTCCTTCGGGGACTTACTCGAAGAATATCGTGTTCTCGGTTCTAGCACACGAATCGCCAGTACCACACGCTAATAGACTTATCGAGCTAACAAGTATGCAAGATCCAAATTTGTCAGTGTACTGTGCAGATACTTATACTCCGACAAAGGATGCAAATGTTGGTACGGCTGACAATATATTTTATGGGGATCTTGTCCCTCAGACAACTCTTGCTGATAATCGCGGCTATAATAATAACACATATGTGATAAAAAAACTTGCTGATGGCAAATGCTGGATGACCGAAAATCTTAGAATTGTTAATAAAACCATTTCTGCCGCAGATTCGAATCTCCAGTCGGGCGAGACTTGGACTATTCCAGCAAGCTCAATTAGTGGTTTTAACGCGCAAAATACAAATGATGCATATCTCGATAGTACGTATGGTGGCTACTATACCTTCTATACTGCAACTGCAGGATGGGGAACAGATAATGTGACTAGTGGAAATTCGCCAAGGGATATTTGCCCTAAGGGCTGGAGGCTTCCGACAACGCGCGAGTCTTCTAGTGATTTTAAAATCCTTCGTAGTTATTATGATTCTCTAGAACTTATGATGGGTGCGCCAGGTTTTATCTATTCAAGCAGAATATTTGAAAACCGCCTATCGGTAAATAACGCCGGAGAAACGACCAGTGGCCATTTTTGGTCATCTTCTAGCATGGATAATTCCGCTGCATGGTCTATGGGCATATATAAATCAGGCTCCTCCGTCAGTACAGACAACCGTGCTGCTAAAACTTGGGGATTAGCTATACGGTGTGTCGCTAACTAGCCTTTTAAGCTTTCCCGAATTAAATCGTAAGAAAAGCCTTGTCTAGCTAAATATTGCGTAAGTTTAGCGTCGTCGTATCCGCGGCGACGCTTTTTCTCGATCATCTTCATGATTTCGACTTTATCATCGCGAATCTTTTCTCCAAATTCATCCTCTGATAAAACTTCACGGATAATTGCTTCGGAAACTCCTTTTTTCTGAAGCTCCATACGTAGTTTTTTCTCCGAAGCGCCTTTGATTTGATTTCGATTTGAAACAAAAAACCTTGCGAAATTCTCATCGTCAATAATTTTAAGGTTGATAAGCTTCGCAATTACAGTATCGATATCCTCATCGGAGAACGCAGCCCCAGGTTTTGTTGGAAGCCCGGTTTTTGCTCGTCCGACGTATTCAAAACGGTTATCTTCTGTAAAATCTTTTTCAGATAACTTCTTATTTTTCTCGCGTACGTTCGAACGGATCTCGCGAACCTTCTCGCGATATTCTTCGTCATTTTCTAGTCGTTCCAAAAATGAATCGTAACGTTTCTGCTCGATCTCGCGCTTCATTTTTTTACGCTTCAAGTAGTCGCGAATCTCCCTCTCGGAATGAGGACGTGACAGGGCATATTCTAATGATCTTTGAAAAAGTTTGCCGAAGTCTGAAGCCTTCTGGACTTTAGAAATCTCAGCTTCAGAAAGGATAGAACCACGTTTTAACTTAAAATCAGCAACTTGCTCGATGGTTAACGAAAAAGCAAATTTCCCATCAAGAAAAACATTGACTCGGTTCTCGTCGCGAACACCGACCCGAAGGTCGGTGATTTTCTTCGCTTCCAAGATTATTCCTCCGAATTTGCAGCTTTTTCGCGAACCTTAGCTTCAATCTCAGCCATAAGTTCTGGCTTCTCAGCAAACAACTTCTTTACAGCTTCACGGCCTTGGCCGATAGTTTCGCCGTTGTATTTAAGGAATGCACCAGCCTTGTCGATAACACCATATTGAACAGCGAGATCGAGAATATCGCCAGTCTTTGAGATACCTTCGTTATACATAATGTCGAACTCTGCAGTTCTGAATGGTGCTGCGATCTTATTCTTAACAACCTTAATCTTCGTTCTGTTGCCGGAGATATTCTCACCGTCTTTAATCTGGCCGATGCGACGAATATCAATACGAACTGAAGCGTAGAATTTAAGCGCATTACCACCAGTAGTAGTTTCAGGATTACCAAACATCACGCCAATCTTCATACGAATCTGGTTAATGAAGATAACTGTTGCTTTAGACTTAGCAATAATACCAGTAAGTTTACGCATAGCCTGGCTCATCAAACGAGCCTGAAGACCCATCTGTGCATCGCCCATATCGCCATCAATTTCAGCTTGTGGAACGAGCGCTGCAACAGAGTCGACAACGATGAGGTCGACTGCGCCTGAACGAACGAGCGTTTCACAAATCTCAAGTGCAGATTCGCCATTATCTGGCTGAGAGATAAGGAGATTGTCAGTATCTACGCCGATACGTTTTGCGTATGCTGGATCAAGTGCGTGCTCGGCATCGATGAATGCAGCCTGTCCACCAGTCTTTTGTATTTCAGAAATTGCATGAAGCGCGAGGGTAGTCTTACCAGATGATTCAGGACCATAAATCTCAATAATACGGCCTTTAGGATAGCCGCCGCCAAGCGCTAAATCTAAACTGAGCGAACCAGAATGAATAAGCTCAACATCAATTTTCTTTGTTTCGCCGAGTTTCATAATTGAACCTTCGCCGAATTGTTTTGTAATCTGTGCAACAGCGAGTTTTAGAGCCTCAGATTTTCCATCAGATTTTTCTGTCTCTTTTGACTTATCAGAAACGGACTTTGCCATTTTTACCTCCTAATACATTACTTATATTATAGCATTCTTCACCCCAAAAATGAAGAGTCGGATATCTGATTCAGTTACGGTTCGTTTGAGTCGAACGTTGGCTTTTGAACTTAGACAGAAACCTTACTTTAAAACTATCAAATTTTTTCTGTCTAAACAAGTATAAGCACTAAGGTTAAATCGCCAAGATTACCCCTTTATGGTATAATAGATACAATGATAAGAATCTATACAACTGACACATGTATTTATTGCCATGCTCTTATGGAGTGGCTTGATAGCCAAGGAATAAAATATGAGGAACACTCTGCTACTGAAGATGAAACAATCAGGAGCGTCCCAGTTACCCGTATCGACCAAAAAGATGGTTCTGTCGTCGAAGTAATCGGCTTTGATCGACCAGCAATAAAAGAAGCACTAAAAACAATCCCAAGTGAAGTAAAAAAAGTCATACCTGAATATATTCCAATCATGTTTAATATTTGGGA